>CALLLI010000281.1 GCA_938082635.1 uncultured Verrucomicrobiales bacterium | reverse complement strand
GTCGGCCGATCAACCCTCCATCGGTAACAGCGTCCAAAAGCCGGTCCCGAAGAACTTCGGCGATGCCCCGGCCGGAAATAGTGACCTCCGTCGCCAAGCAGGAAACTGATCTCGCCGCGCTCAAGTCCGACAGACTGCTAGGCGAATCATCTTTGCCTCCAATGGTAAGGCAAGGTAGCTGAATAACATCACCCCTCTTTTTCACAAATCTTGGCGCGTGGCAGTATAGAATGGGAGCGAGAAGCTGAAGGATCTTCTTCGGTCATGAAACCAAGTTATCGAGCCCTGGGAGGGGTGACGAGGGAAATTTCTGTCTTAGGACTCAATCAGGGCGCAGGCGATGGCGTGAGTGTCTGTGTGGCTGAGGCTTACGTGGATGGGCCCGAGGGCTTCTTGGCGGGCGAGGTCGGCAGCACGGTGATGGAGTTTGACACTTGGGGCACCGGCATCGTTCCGATTGATCTCGAGGTCGACCCAATCAAATCCGGGGCCGATGCCTAGGTGGAAGGCTTTGGAGAGCGCCTCTTTGGCCGCGAATCGAGCGGCGTAGCTGCGGAACATGGAGGCTTCTCTGAGGGATTCGCAGTAGGCGATCTCGCTTGGGGTGAAGATACGATCTCTGAAGCGATCACCGTGTTTAGTGAGGCTTTGCTCGATGCGGGCGACCTCGACGAGGTCGGTGCCGATGCCATAGATGGCCATTTCCTAACCAGGGTAAGCGTCCATCAGTTCACGCATCTCGGCCACGGCGTGGTGAAGACCGACGGTGAGCGCGCGAGAAATGAGATGATGGCCGATGTTGAACTCTGTCAGATAGGGAACGTGATAGAGTTCGGCGATATTGGAGCTGTTGATGCCGTGTCCCGCGTTGATCTGTAGACCTAGTTTATGACCTAACGTTGCGCCATTGATAAGGCGTTGACGTTCATTGCCGCTGTTTGCAGCATTGGCATAGGCGCCAGTGTGGAGTTCGACCATCTCGGCGCCGAGTTCCTTGGAGGCTTCAAGCTGAGGCGCGTCTGGATCGATGAAGAGGCTGACCTGAATACCTGCGCCTTGGAGCCGTTTGATCGTCTCTTGCAACTCACCTCGCTGGCTGACCACGTTTAGTCCACCTTCGGTCGTGATCTCTTCACGGATCTCAGGGACGAGACAAACGAAAGCTGGTTTGTGTGCGATTGCGATTTGAATGATCTCCTCCGTGTTGCCGATTTCAAAATTGACAGGAACGAGATTGGCTTCGCAGATGACGGTGACATCGCGGTCTTGGATGTGGCGTCGATCTGCACGGAGATGGATGGTCAGTGAATCCGCTCCTCCATTGACGGCTTCCTTGGCCAGGTCTAACAAGACCGGTTCTGCGTTCGGTGACTCTAGCATCGTGGCAAAGCGCGCTTGGCGCAGCGTGGCCACGTGATCGATATTAACTCCTAGTTTGAGTGGCATGGCTTAATGGCGGAAGTGGCGGTGACAGGTGAAGACCATGGCCATGTCGCGTTCGTCGGCGGCGGCGATCACTTCTTCATCGCGGATGGATCCGCCGGGCTGGATGGCGGCTTTGGCTCCGGCATCGGCCGCAGCAAGGAGGCCGTCAGCGAAGGGGAAGAGCGCGTCGCTGGCAACGATGCTGCCATCAAGCGAGAGGCCGGCTTCCTGGGCTTTCCAGACGGCGATACGGCAGGAATCGATGCGGGACATTTGCCCGGCACCAATGCCGAGGGTGCGGTCTGAACCGGTGAAGACGATGGCGTTCGATTTGACATGCTTGACGATGCGCCAACCGAACTTCATGGCTTCGAGTTCGTCCTTGCTTGGTTCCCGCTTGGTTATGATATTGTCGAGGAGGGTATCAAGGCCGAGTGCGCGTGAGTCGTTGTCCATGACCATGAGACCGCCTGGAGCCGACTTGATGACTGGAGAGTCGAGACACTCAGACACGCGATCTGACATTTGCATGAGGCGCAGGTTCTTCTTCTTGGAGAAGATCGTCATGGCTTCAGCTTCGTAGCCGGGAGCAATGATGACGTCAGTGAAGATCTTGCTGACGACCTTTGCGAGAGCGCCAGTCATCGGGCGGTTCATGACGATGACACCGCCGAACGGGGCTTGTTGATCCGTAGCGAAGGCTTTGTCCCAAGCGCTGACAAGATCTTCTGCCGAACCGACACCGCAGGGATTGGTGTGTTTGAGAATGGCGACGGTGGGCTCTTCGAATTCGCTGATGAGTGCGGTGGCAGATTCGATGTCTAAGATGTTCGTGTAGGACAAGCCCTTGCCTTGGAGCTTGGTGAAGTAGTCGCTGAAGTTGCCGTAAAGGGTGGCCTTCTGATGAGGGTTGTCCCCATAGCGAAGATCTTCGGAGTGTGGAAGATTGATGGTAACGCTTTTGTTAGAGCGTATCACGAGCCAGTTGCTGATAGCCTGATCATACTCCCCGGTGCGTTGATAGACTTTGATGGCGAGAGCCTCTCGGAAAGCGAGGGTGGTGTTGCCATCATTTGCGGCCATTTCCTCTAACACCTTGTCGTAATCTTCCGGATCGGTGATCACGGTGACGTCGCGGTAGTTCTTAGATGCTCCGCGCAGCAGGGCAGGGCCGCCGATATCGATTTGCTCGATGGCTTCTTCCAGGGTCACGTCTTCACGAGCGACGGTCGCTTCGAAGGGATACAAGTTTACCACTAACAGATCGATTGGTGGGATGTCGTGCTCAGCTGCTTGATCGGCGTGGTCATCTCTGCGGAAGAGGAGGCCGCCGTGTACTTTGGGATGGAGCGTTTTGACTCTACCTTCAAACAGCTCTGGGGCGCCGGTGTATTCGGACACGTCGATGACGGGTAGGCCTGCTTCGCGTAGGACTTTGGCTGTGCCGCCGGTGGAAAGGAGTTCGACTCCGTGATCGTGGAGTTTCTGGGCGAAGGGCACGAGGCCCGCTTTGTCAGATACGGAGAACAGAGCGCGTTGAATAGTCATGTGGTGTCTTGAGACGAAGTCTATAGGGGCGCGATAGCCCCTCTGTTTCACCCGTGCAAGAACAATGCCGGAACGTTCACGGATCGTTGGTTCTATTGGTCTTGCTTCTGGGTGGTGGAGTTGCGACAATGCTTCCTGCAGAGCATGTCCCACTCCAAAGAGATCATCATCAAATGCCCAGCTTGCGAAGCCAAGTTTGAGGCGCACCGAGAGACGGAGGCGATCTTTGTCAGTTGCCCGGACTGCGACATGCAGGTGCGGATTTCTGGTATGAGCGAGCGCAGGCAGGGGCGTACCTCCTCGCAAGCGCGGCGGATCAGCTCGGTTTCGTCGATCCCTCAGGCTCGGCATCAATCTAACTTGCAGATCGGAGATCTTTCTGCTGGGAAGTCTCCAATTGATTTCGACTCCATTCGCACGCGGAAACAGGTCCGAGAGGAAGAGCGTGATCTGGTGATCGACGAGAGTGAGGAGCAGGGTTCTCCAGCGCCGAAGAGCAAGACTAAGGGAGGGGCCAAATCGGATTTACGCTCGAGTATTGAACGCCGGGCAGCCAAGCTAGAGGAACGCGCCGCAAAGTTGGAAGAGCGCGCGGCCAAGCTTGGTCAGATGAAGGTGACCAAGCCTAAGCCGAAAGCCAAGACGCCTCCTCTTGAAACTCCCACAGAGAAACCGAAGCCTGAAGCTCCCAAGCTGCTTGAGAAGAAGCCCGGCGACGACGAAAAGGTGGAATTTGATAAGGTCGAGGTTCGCTCTACCGGAGAGCGTCGACGTTTGCGAAAGGCACCGAAAGCCGAGGTGCCGGCCCCTCGTGGGACGGTGGACACACCAAAGTATGTCGAGAATCTGCGCACTGAGTCGCGCGAAGTGCTTGTTTCACCTGAAAACGTAGCCAAGGAGAAGGTGGGAAGGGCTAAGAACGTCGAGATCGCAGAGAAGGCTGCGGCCAAAGAGCAGGTCGAGCCGACACAGGATTTCGAAGAACGGCGAGTCACCGAAGGAGCGGAATGGCGTCGGCATCAGACGAGCCGCGTTGAATCACCAGAATGGGAAGGCGATGAACCGGGTGAGGGACAAGATGAGTACAACCAAACGGTCACCGAGCAGGGGGATATCGATCGAGTCCCGCGACGAATCTTCATCGGAATCATTTCGGTCGTGGGCCTGTTTGCGCTCTTTGCTAGTTTTCAGTTCATCTTAGCCCAGGCCGGATGGCTTGAGACGAACAATCAAGTGGTAGATGCGCCACCGCTGCCCGAAGATCATATGGGCCGTTGGTCTCGTGCTGAGATGTTAGAGCACGCTCGCCCTGTCATTGATAAATTCTTTGCGTCGACGTCGAACGAAGAAGCGCTCCAGTATGTGCGCCGCGCGGGGAAGGTTGCCTTCATGATGAAGAAGCATTACGCCCCCCTTGGCTTCAGTCCGATCAAGGTCGAGTCTCTCGGCGGGCCGCAAGAGTGTGAAATGGTTGCCGATGGTTTCTTTGTGGTTCCCGCGACTCTTGGTGACTTCTCCTCTCGTGGGATTGCCCTGCAGGTGCCTCTATCCGAGGACGGGGATTGGTTGATCGATTGGGAGAGTTGGGTCGGATATTCTGAAATGAACTTTAGTGAGATGCGTTTGCGTCGCCCCAAGGATCCTGTGGTGGTGAGATGCTACCTGGTTCAGGATGAGTATTACAACTTTGCCTTCGCTGATCGTGAGAAGTATCTTTCCTTCAAGCTCATCGATCACACGAGGGAAGATCAGCTTTGGGGCTATATTAATAAACTGTCAGAGTCCTATAGCCAAGTGGCAACCGAGCTGGCGGGAACTCAAGGAAACGGAGCTGCCGAAGAGCTGGCAACGTTGAAAGTGCGTTTCTTAGAGAATTCGGTAAATTCTGTAGGAGACCAAGTAGAGATCACGGATCTCGTGACCTTCGGGTGGGTTCTGCGGGACTGATTAGTGAGCTTCGAAAGGCTGCTCTTTTCGCTCCGGTTCTCTTGAAATCGCCTCTTCGACGTCGCCCTTTGGAACGTGGATCACAAAGGCGGTTTCTTTTCCAGGTGTGCTTGAGGCTTCTACGGTGCCACCATGAGATTCGATCGCCCTTTTGACAATGGAGAGTCCCAAGCCTGTGCCTTTGATCTCCTTTGAATGATGTTTCTCAACTCGGTAGAACCGTTTGAAGATGAATGGTAGGTCCGCCATCGGAATGCCGACGCCATCATCGCTGATGCAAATGCGGAACTGCGTGCCCTGATCTTCAAAACTGATCTTAACATTAAGGCCAGGGCGAATGTTCTGCTTTAAGGCATTCTCTATCAGATTGAAGAAGATTTGGTCCCAGTAGAATCGGTCTCCGCAGATGAGTGAGGCGCTGTCTTTTGGTGTAACGGTGATGCTAGTTTGCTTCTCCTCGATAAGTGGATCGAGGCGTTCGACAACATCGAGTGCGCAGCCTTGAAGGTCGAAGACGCTTGCTTTCGTCGGATCTTGAGCCGCGGACTCGAACTTAGAGATCGTGAGCATGTCTTCGACGATGCGAGCGATGCGATCCCCATGTTTCTTCATGATGCCAAGGAAACGATGCGCCAACTCTTTCTCTTCAACGGCCCCATCGCGGAGATTCTCGATGTAGCCGTTGATGATAGAAAGCGGGGTGCGAAGTTCGTGAGACGCATTGGCAACGAAGTCACGACGGACCTGCTCGGTCTCTACTCGCTGGGTGTCGTCCCGGAGAATAACTCGGAAATACTGGTCACCAAGAGGTCCTGGAAACGGTTCTGCGTTGACGCTGAGCACGAGGTGGCCTGCTTCGCGTTGGCCGGATGTCAGCTCGATTTCTTCCGTGGTGGGCTGCTTGGAGTCAATCGTCTCTCGAACGAGTTTATGTATGCGGTGATTTCGAACGACTTCTAGGATATCTCGGCCTACGGGTTCGCGGCTTAACTCGAAAAGGTCTTTGACGGCTTTGTTAGCAAAGAGAACGCTCCCGGAACTGTCGACCACGAGGATGCCGTCGGCCAAACCATCGAGCATGATCTCGAGGATCCCTTGGTTCTCTTCAAAAAGTAAAGTCATGGTGCCTTAGAAGGGTCAACCGCCAGAGAATAGCCTACACCACGAATCGTCTGAATCCAACGCGCTTCATCACCCAGCTTTTCCCGGAGACGCTTTACATGGGTATCTAGGGTTCTGGTGTGGACCATATCCGTGTAGCCCCAGATATCACGAAGGAGAGAGGCGCGTTTGACTGGTTCACCGTTGGCCTCCAACAATGTGGACAGCAGTTTGAACTCTGTCGTTGTGAGCTCCATTTCCTCACTGTTCAGATAAGATTTGAAAGTGCTCTTATCCAAATAGAACGGACCCGCTTCGATCTTGGTGCCGGGGGCTACCTTGTTGGCTCTCCTCAGCAGAGCTTTCACTCGGAGGACCAGTTCGCGTGGGCTAAAGGGTTTAGCGACATAGTCGTCTGCACCTAACTTTAAGCCAGCGATGCGGTCGGTGACCTCAGCCTTCGCGGTGAGCATGAGAACGGGTGTATGCCGAGTCCTCGCATCATCACGAAGTCCTTTGAATACTTCAAAGCCATCTCGCCCGGGGAGCATCAAGTCGAGCACGATGAGATCTGGAATGTGTTTTAGCGCAAGCGATAGTCCTTCGTTGCCGTCCGTAGCTCGGAGTACTTCGTAGTCCTCTTTCTGCATATTGAATGAAACCAGATCGAGAATATCCTTCTCGTCCTCCACTACTAAGATTGTTGGCACGGTCTTACTGTTGCGAGGAATGGTTTATATCTAAAAGCATTTCATGAAACGAAATCGTAACTATTCAGATCGGCGATTCTTAAGGCTTTAGAAGCACTTTTAGAAGGCCTTCCTGGTTGTCATAAAGCCTCTGGAACCAGTCGGCACCCTCGCTCAGGGGGGCGGTAGCGCTGATGAGAGGCTCAATCTTGATCGCCCCACTTTCAATATGTTTGAGGGCATCTGCGTACTCGCCAGTGGCTGCGCATGAGCCAAAGAGTGAGATCTGACGAGTTACCACGGCTTGCATGGGAAACTCGGTCGTGGCGGAAAGGTTTCCGACTAGACCTGCAGAACCACCCTTGCGTAGACAGTGGATGGCAAGGTTTAGCGTAGCCGTCATGCCGACGACTTCCATGGAGATATCCGCACCTTCGCCACCTGTCTCCGCCTGAATCTTGGAAAGGATGTCAGGATCTTTCGCGTGGAAAGTGAGGTCTGCGCCAAGCTCTAGTGCAAGCGAGAGTCGCTTCTCGTCGAGGTCCACGGCGATGATCTTCTTAGCCCCTGTGATCCTCAGTGCTTGCACGACGAGGAGCCCGATCAAGCCTGCCCCGACCACCACGGCGGTGTCGCCTTGTTTCACAGGCACTAAACTAACTGCGTGAAGGGCGATTGAGATCGGTTCGGCGAAGGCAGCCTGCTCGAAACTCAATGCTTCGGGAATGCGATAGAGGATACGAGTAGGGACCTTCACATACTCCGCAAAGGCACCATGCTGACGATAGTCATCACAGGACACGCCAAGGACACGACGGTCCTGACAGAGATTCACTTCTCCCCGGTGACAGTAAACGCACTCTCCACAATAGACTGTCGAATCGAAAGTGACTCGGTCGCCCACAGACCATCCCGAGCCCTCGACACTTGGACCGACTTCGCAGATGGCCCCTGCAGCTTCATGACCCATGATGATCGGTGGCTGACGACGGCCGCTACTGCCGTCCATACCGTGGATATCGCTGCCGCAGACTCCGCAGGCCTTGATCTCAATGAGCACCTCGCCCTCTTCTAGTTCCGGTCTCGGGGCATCCGTGTACTCAAATTTTTTATATTCTACGAGATTCAGCGCTTTCATGACCTCGCAGTGGAACCTCGGATTCTCGGAGTGGTCAAGGGATTTGGCTAGACTTGAATCGAATCCTAATTGTCCTATCTTCTTCTCAATGACGGACCATTCCTCAACCACCCCATCACTTCCGAAATGGGTCATCGCGGTGAGCCTTCTGCTCCTGGCCGTGGCCTGCCTGACAACCATGGCCACCTGCAAACGAGTGGAACGGGTCGAGGTGCCCGTGATTGAGGAGAGGATTGTTGAGAAGATCGTCGAAGTGGAGGTGAAGCCTCCGCTTCCTTCGCGCGCCGTGGATTACGGTGACACGCCGGATGATCTCGTGAAGCTTTACAATGGCTTTCAGGTTCGGACGACGATGGAGGCCAGTGAAGGAGAGCGTGCCTCCATCGAGCGTAAGGATCAGGGAGCCTACGAGATCGAGTACAAGCTCAAGCTTCGTGTGCCGAAGGCAAGTGACACGCTGGAGGACCTGGCGAAACTGAACGAACGTCTACCTGCTATTCTGCCAGGTTTGGCGAGCATGATGCTGACAGCGAAGGTTTCTGGATTCTATCATTTGCTTTACAAGTTGAAGACGGAGCGGGTTCAACGGTATCTGACACGCTTGAGGAGAGTGCCTTCACGGCACAACTTCTTCGATTGTGAGACCGTGCTAGAGTTGAAGCATCCTGAGAGTGAGCAGCGGGTGCTTCTGATCCAGGGTGATATGGATGTGGTCTCAGATGGCAGTGATGGCGATCGCATGCCCGAGGTTGATGAGTACATTGCGAAGTCACCCTATTATCAGCCGTTCACGAGCTATGGTTGGAAGAAGCGGACGGGCCAACCGAACCCGTTATTAGCACGCTGGGAGAAGAAGTTAGCCGATGCAAAGAAGGCAATTACGATCAAAGCGCTGAAGGCGGAGATCGCGGATCTCAAGGCGCGGAGTTATCTTATTGCTAGAAAGGATCCTTTCGTTGTCATCCCGACGTCATTTGTACTGGCTAAGCAAACTGAATTCAGGCCTAGCATCGGGGACTACTGCGTCGTGATCTATGGTGACAAGATCTATCCGGCGATCCTGGGTGATGCGGGCCCAACATACAAGTCGGGCGAGTCTTCTCTGAGAATGGCCCAAGAGATCAGTAAGAAGGCGAGTCCCTACAATCGTCCAGTCAGTGAACTTACGGTCACTTACATCATCTTTCCACAAAGCCGTGACCAGCCCTTCGGCCCGCCGGACCTGAAGAGATGGTATTCTCGCTGTGAAGAATACTTGGGCAAGATCGGTGGGCTAGGCGACGGCTATCAGATGCACGTCTGGGAAGATCTGTTCGCCAAGGATGAAGTGGTAGAGCCGGATCCTTCCTGAGGGATTATTGATGCTCTTCGGAATCTAGATCCTTGTTGAATGCTTCTTTCAAGCGAGTCTCGTCGTGTTCCTGCCGCTCGTCGTTTAGGCTCTTGATACCGCCGAATTGGGGAAATTGAGACTTGTCAGCCTGGAGATGGAGTCCGCTGATATCACTCTTAGTGCGCTTCTTGGTCTTCATAGAGATGGTTTGCTTTTCTCCTTTGCGTAGGACGACAAGATAGCTAACGCTTTGTGCGAATGATGGAGTTGAGCCCCCAACAATCCTGGAATTTGCTTCCATTGGGTAAAAGACAGCGCCGCCCTCGGAACCTTGGTAGGCATAGCGATTGACTGTCGATACTCCATACGGCGTTTCGTACTTCCTGCTA
>CALLLI010000280.1 GCA_938082635.1 uncultured Verrucomicrobiales bacterium | reverse complement strand
GGTGCCGATGACGTTGTGGGCACCACTGCCACGATTACCGGAGTAGTTTAGCGGGCAATGTTCCATGAGCTGTTCCCAGCGCCCACCCGCTTTGAGAAACTGAAAGAAGAAGATAAGCTGGCCATCGCGAGTGGTCGGGGTGTCCTCGTCCCATAGGGCTGGAGGCTCGAAAGAGGGGTGTTGGCGAGCTCACCCTCAGGGTTAGCTCGCCAATTGGTCTAAAAGCGCACTCATCACCCTCACGGTATACGAGTTGTGCCGGTTCATTCAATTCTCCATTCACGCTTCTAGGATTATATGATCATAATGCATTTGCTTTTAAAGAGTTACACTGTTTCCGCCTCTCCTTAACCTGACGCCTATGCCGCTTGTCCATTTACTCGCACGGTCGACAACCACATTGCCAAGCTCCGCTCCAAACTTGAAGAGAACCCGAATCAGCCACGCTGGATCCTCACGGTACCCAAAGTAGGTTACCGATTTAATGTGGAATGAACATGCTTAACCTTTCAAGACTTCCTTCAGGTATGGCGCGGTGCGGCTGCCTCTGGATTTGGCCACATGTTCGGGTGTGCCTTGGGCCACGATGAGTCCGCCATCGCCGCCTGCTTCGGGACCCATATCGATGAGGTAATCGGCTTCTGCTAGAATGTCCATGTTGTGCTCGATGACAACGACTGTGTGGCCGTCATCGACCAACTGATGGAGCACTTCGACTAGTTTGCGCACGTCTTGAAGGTGCAGTCCGATGGACGGTTCCTCGATGAGGTAGAGGTTTGTCTTTCGAGTATTACCGACCTGTTTCAGCTTGGCATTCTCGGAACGCGCGACGCCTTTGGTTAGCTGGGTGACAAGCTTGATGCGTTGGGCCTCGCCGCCGCTGAGGGTGGGGCTCGGTTGGCCTAACTGAAGATAGCCAGTGCCCGTTTCCTTGAGCAGCTTGAGTGTGCGATGGATCTTGGGATTTGTGGCAAAGAACGCTCCGGCGTCATCGATCGTCATTTGCATGACTTCGCCGATGTTCCTGTCGTGGTAGAGGACTTCCAACGTGGCGGCGTTGTAGCGCAAACCCTGACAGTCTTCGCATCGAACGTAGGACGTGGGGAGGAAGGTCATTTCCATCTTGATTCGACCATGGCCCTCACAAGTTTCGCATCGGCCTTGTTTGGTATTGAAAGAGAATCGGCTGGCGGTGTAGCCGCGCATGCGTGCTGTGGGGACTCCGGAAAAGAGTTTCCGAATTTCGTCGAAGACTTTGACGTAGGTGGCCGGCGTAGAGCGTGAAGTCTTGCCGATGGGGGACTGATCGACTTCGTAGACGGCGGCAATGTCGTTGACGCCAGACACACTCTTCCAGGTCTTTGCGATGTGGGAAGTGTCCTTGGCATTGCCTTTCTTCTCCAACTTGCTTTCTACGGCTGGCCGAAGGACACCGCGCATGAAGCTGCTCTTTCCTGAGCCGGAAACTCCTGACATGCACACGAGTCGTCCTAGCGGGATGGAGATGTCGAGGCCGTGGATGTTATTGATCTCGGCTCCTTTTACCGTAATCCATTCGCCTGCTTTGCCTTTGGCAGGCAGGGAGCGGCGTTCGCCCCGGGAAGGGTGAGTCATAGGCTCGCGCAAGGCTAGGCCGGTGACCGAGTTCTTCATCTTCTTGATCTGAGCTAGGCTTCCCTGTGCGATGACTTCGCCACCAAACTTGCCCGCGCCGGGACCCAAATCCACGATCTGATTCGAGCGCCGCATGGTCTCGTCATCGTGTTCTACCACGATCAGACTATTTCCTTGGTCGCGAAGATTCTCCAAGGTGTCTAACAGCTTCACGTTATCGCGCTGATGAAGTCCGATCGTGGGTTCGTCGAGCACGTAGAGCACCCCGCGCAAGTTCGAGCCTAACTGAGATGCTAAACGAATACGTTGGGCTTCGCCGCCAGAGAGTGTCGTTGCCGAGCGATTCAAGCCGAGGTAGCCAAGACCGACTTGATCGAGGAAGACCAATCGCTGAATCACCTCGCGAAGCACATCCTTGGTCACGATGGCATCACGGCCTTGGAACTCTAGCAATTCTAACGCTTCGGCGGCATCTTGAACCGAAGCTTCGGTGATCTCTTCCATCTTGGTTCCTTGGACGAGTACTGAGCGTGCGGTCTCGTTGAGGCGCGAACCTGCGCATTCGGGACAGGTCATCATGTCTTCCTTGCTTGCTCGGGCGCGGCGCATTTCTTCAATGAGCTCGGCTTCGAGGATGGATTCGCCGTGCTCTGGTCCGTGATAGCCGGCGCGTTTCTCGACTTGCCCATAGCCTCGACAGGTGCGGCACCAGCCGTGTGGGGAATTGTAAGAGAAGAGGCGCGGATCGAGTTCTTCAAATGCGAGACTGCATTCCGGGCAGGTCATTTCCGAACTGAGGACGCGCAGGTCGCCGTTGGCCAGGGCAAGTTTGGCCGTGCCTTTGCCGATCTTGAGAGCGGTATCGATCTTCGTGCGGAGCGTTTCGCCGCCCAGCTCGGCGAGCGATTTTTTGTCGAGCTCGGCGACGACGACATCGATGGTGTGTTCTTTGAAGCGGGCGAGTTTCTGGAAGCCTTCGACCGGCTGGTAATTGCCATCCACGAGCAGAGTGTCGTAGCCGTGATTGCCGGCCCATTCAGCGACGTCGTTATGGAAGCCTTTGCGGGCTTTGACCATTGGCGCTAACAAACGAACCTGTCCCTTCTTGGCCGCATTCACGACCGTCGTGGCGATGGCGCTTCCGCTTTGTTTCTTGACGGCAACCTCGCACTGCGGGCAATGCTGCACGCCTACTTTGGAGTAGAGTAATCTGAGAAAGTGATAGATTTCGGTGACGGTGGCGACGGTCGACTTGCCACCTCCTCGTGAGATGCGTTGTTCGATGGCGACTGTTGGCGGGAGGCCTTCGATCAGATCGACGTCGGCCTTCTCCATCTGCTGAGTGAATTGCCTAGCATAAGGCGACATGCTATCGAGGAAACGACGCTGGCCCTCGGCAAAGAGGATGTCGAAGGCAAGCGTGGACTTGCCGGAGCCGCTTAGTCCTGTGATGACGACGAGCTGATCACGGGGCAATTCGAGATGGAGGTTCTTGAGGTTATTCTCTCGCGCTCCATGGATGCAGATCTTGTCTTCCTTAGGTTTGGTGGCGCGGGGAACGACTTGATAGGCTGCGGCGTCTTCTGCTGCACGATCCGTTTCTGACAAACCCAACTCTTTGGCCAGGAAGCGGCCGGTGTGGCTTTCTGCCACTTTGGCCACTTCCTCGGGCGTGCCTTCGGCGACGACGATGCCACCGTGTTTGCCAGCTTCTGGACCTAGATCAATGACATGGTCGGCACACTTGATGACGTCCATGTGGTGCTCGATAACCATGATGCTATGCCCTGCGTCGACGAGGCGCTGCATGACTTGGAGCAGTCTTGCAATGTCATCGAAGTGTAAACCTGTCGTCGGTTCGTCAAAGATGAGGAGGGCGTGTTTCCCTTGGCTTTCCTTACTCAGGAGATGACCGACCAGCTTGAGACGTTGGGCTTCGCCACCAGAAAGCGTGTTCAGCGGGCGTCCCATGGGCAAGTAACCCAGTCCGACATCGATCAGCACCTGCAATGAAGTGACAATCTTCTGGGCCATCTTGGCTTCCATGTCTCCGAAGAAGGTGGCCGCCTGGTCGACGGTCATTTCTAAGACATCGGCAACCGATTGGCCTAACAAGGTGGTCTTGAGGGCTTCGGGTTGGTAACGGCGCCCTTCGCATTCGGGGCACTTCACAAAGAGATCGCTGAGGAACTGCATTTCCACCTTCTCGTAGCCGGAGCCCCAACAGCGTTCGCACCGACCGGAACCGGAGTTGAAGCTAAAGTAGCCCATGGTGAGGTTCTTCGCTTTCGCCTCTTCCGTGGCGGCGAATAGTTTCCTAACAAGATCGAAGACACCGATGTAGACAGCTGGTGTGGAGCGTGGCGTTCGCGATAGTGGCGACTGGTCCACCATGATGACTTCGTCTAGCTGACCGATGACGCGCACGTTCTTGACACGACCGGGTAGATCATCGGTCGTCTCTCCCATCTGCCGAACTAGGTTCCGGTAGAGCACGTGATGCACCAAGGTGCTCTTTCCGGATCCTGAAACGCCAGTAACGGCGCAGAAGACGCCTAGCGGGAAAGTGACGCTGACATTCTGCAAATTATGCTGGCGGGCGCCTTGCACGATGATGGAGGCGTTCTTCTTGAGGGTGCGTCGTTTCTTGGGTACTTCGATGGTCTTGCGACCGGTGAGGTAGTCGAACGTCAACGAGCGTTCGGGGCCTTCCGCCCGGGCTGGACCGGCATAGACGAGTTCGCCGCCCTGCAAACCGCGGCCAGGGCCGATGTCGATCAGGTGATCCGCCGTGCGGATGATGGCTTCTTCGTGTTCAACGACAACGAGCGTGTTTCCTTTATCGCGGAGCCCGCGCATGACGCCGGTGAGTCGGCCGATGTCGCGTGGGTGCAGGCCAATGCTAGGTTCGTCGAGGACGAAGAGTGTATTGACTAACGAAGCGCCTAAGCAAGTCGTGAGATTGACGCGCTGAAGCTCTCCGCCAGAGAGCGTGCGTGTGGCGCGATCCAAGGTGAGGTAATGCAAGCCGACATGGTCGAGGTATTGCAGGCGATTGGTGACCTGCTCGTAGAGAAGCTCGGCGCTCGGGTCTGAGGTGTTGGGTGGGCGTTCACTGAAGAACTTGGTGATCTCCTCGACTGGCATTTGCCAAAGTTGCGGTAAGGTTTGGCCCTCGTAACGAAACTGCAAAGCCTCAGGTTGCAGGCGGTCGCCGCCGCAAGCTCGACACGTGGTGTAGGAACGAAAGCGGCTGAGAAAGACGCGGACGTGCATCTTATAGATCTTCTTCTCAAGCCAATCGAAGAAGCCTTGCACGCCATACCAATCACCACGCTGCCAGGCATCCTCGGCGTCGCCGTGCTTGCCTTGGTCGCCGAAGAAGACCCAGTCTTGTTGCTTCTTTGGCAAGTCTTCGAACGGAATCTCGACATCGATCTTGTGTCGCCGGGCTTCGCGGATGAGGTCTAGTTGGCATTCTTGATAGTTGCTGCCTTTGAACGCGACGATGGCTTCATCGAGGAGGCTGACACCTGGATCGGGAATAGCTTTCTCTAGAGAGATGCCAACGGTGCGCCCGAAGCCTTTGCAGGAAGGGCAGGCGCCTAGGGGGTGATTGAAATTGAAGAGACCTGGTGAAGGCGGGCGAATGTCCTGATCACAGGGAGCACAGTGCCAGCCTGATGAGAAGGATTGGGTTTGCTTTGGTTCGTCTGCATCGATGGCTTGGAGCTTTCCTTTGCCAAAGCGATTGGCGGCTTCGATGGCTTCTAGCAAACGTCCTGATTGCGCCTTGTCGACACGAAGACGGTCTTGAATGACATCGACGATGGCCGGGAGTGTTCGTTTCTTATAAGTCTCCGGTTCATCGGTCCGGTAGTCCTTTCCAAAGAGCCGCACTCTGACATAACCCTGTCCCTGCAGGAATTCGAAGAAGGGCTTGGGTTTCGTCTTTTCAGGAACGGGCACGCCGAAGGTGATGAGAAGGCGTTTGCCATCAAAGCGTTGCTTGATCTGACGGGCAATGGTGGTGGGATTGTCAGGGGAGACGATGCCGTCACAGCTCGGGCAGTGTGCTTGGGCGACTTTCGGGAAGTAGAGTTTGAGGTAGTCGTTCACCTCGGTGATGGAGCCAACCGTTGAGCGCGTCGTCTTGACGTTGTTCACTTGTTCGAGGGCAATCGCGGGTGGGATGCCATCGATGCTATCGACCAAGGGTTTGTCCATCCGGTCGAAGAACTGCCGGGTGTAGGGCGAGAACGTTTCTACATAGCGCCGCTGGCCTTCGGCGTAGATGGTTTGAAAGGCGAGCGACGATTTCCCGGATCCGCTCGGTCCCGTGATCACGGTGAGTTCGTTTATCGGGATATCGACATCGATGCCGCGTAGGTTGTTCTGTCGTGCCCCACGAATGCGGATAGCTGAGAAGTCGGTATTCTTCTTGTTAGACGTCTTCTTTGGAGCCGCGCGGTTACGTGGTGCTGGGGCCTTCGACTTCTTCTTTGCTGGCATCTCTTTAGAAACGATCATCATCTGCATATGGGGGCAATCGCTATCGTTTCATTCTGTCTTGGCCGCTCCAGCCCTCTCCATATTGAGCAAGTCAGGCGTTGAAGTCTGGTGGAGTTATCCAAGATTGGCTGATCGCAACGCATGGAAAGAGGCTGTCGTGGTGGCTATGGCCAAATGTGCTCAGTTTGGACGCGCCTATCGTGGCGCTGGTTTGGCATGTGGCGTTTGCTCGGTCTTATGGTGTGGCGGTGGTTCACGTGACGGCGGCTTTGCTAGGCTTGACCGTTTGGGTGATCTACGTGGCGGATCGTTTGCTCGATGCGGCTCGCGGCGAAGTGACGATGCGGCATGCTTTTCATGGGCGTCATCGACGGAGCTTTCTGGTGGCCATGTCTGTGGCGTTGGTTGTGGCCGTCGTGCTGACTCTCCAGGTGGAGCGGCGGCTACTGATGTTTGGTGCGATGATGCTCTGTTTGAGCCTCGCCTATGGTTGGCTGGTGCATCGACGGGTGTTTCGTGTGCCGAAGGAAGCGTTGTGTGGTGCCGTGTTTAGTGTGGGGGTGTTGGCGCCCTTGTTTGTCGTTCCCTTGCCGTGGGTTTCGATGGTGCTTTTCGGTACCGTGTGTGCCGCGAATTGTGTGGTGATCTCCTTTGCTGAGGGAGAGATTCCTGAGAAGTATGGGAAGTGGATAGGTGTGGGGCTTCTTGTGTTAGTTGGCTTGGGCGTGTTTGCTGGCGGGGTAATTCACTTGGTCATGGTAGGTTCGTCTATTGGGTTGCTGGGGCTTCATTACGCTCAGTTGCCGCGTGAAGTGAAGCGTGTTTTGGCGGATGTGGTGTTGCTGACACCAGTGTTGGCTTGGTCTTGGCTATGAGTTATGATGCTCTAGCGCCTGTATACGCGACCTTGGAAAGGCTGAGCTTTGGGTGTGCGTTGCAACGGGCGCGTTGTGCTTCGTTGCAGGCTGAGGCGGTTCCTGCTAACGTGTTAGTGCTGGGTGATGGCGATGGGCGGTTTTTAGAGCAAGCGGTGAAGGCGTGGCCTAGCGCGACGTTTGTGATGGTGGATCAAAGTGCGGCGATGCTGGCGATGGCTAAGAGGCGTGTGGATACTAGCCGGGTGCGTTTCTTGCAGGCCGATGTTCGTGAAAGTTTGGGAGTGATAGAAGGAGAGCGCTTTGATGCCGTGGTGAGTCATTTCTTCTTAGATTGTTTCACCGAGACGATGATCAAGAGGCTCGTCCCAGATGTGGCTGCTCGACTGAGTTCGCATGCGCAGTGGTTTGTTAGTGACTTTGCGGCGAAGGCGTGGTGGCAACGGGGACTGCTTTGGCTGATGTATCGGTTTTTTCATAACCTCACGGAGACAGAGGCGTGGCGCCTTCCGGAATACGGTGAGGTGCTTTCGCGGGCTGGATTCTCGTCGAAGCGATTGGGCAACTGGCGGGCTGGGTTTGTGGTGGCGGATGTTTGGCGGCGAGACTAAGAGTGGTTTTCCAACACTTTAGGCTTGATGAGCTATCTTTGCAGCGGTAGATTCGCTATCTACTTAGCTATGAAAACGAACCTATTACGCAGGATTGGAAGGGCGTTCACGCTTTTGGAGCTGCTTGTTGTCATGAGTATCATTGGCATCTTGGCCACGGTAGGGCTGAGGGGCATGGCGGCGGCGAAGGAGTTTGCCCGGCGGGCGCAGGCGCATACGGACTGTCTGAATTTCCAGGCGAGCCTAGATACTTATTTGACGGATCGTTCCAACTTTCCATTGGCCTGATCAGGGAAACTTGAGACCGAAGGGGATTTCCTGAACACGTTGATGGGTGAAAAGAATGAGCACAATCATGGAGCCACCATCTACTTCGACACTCGTCAGGTGACGAATTATCCGAAGGCGCATGGCTACATTGTGACCTTGAATCAGTTCAATGATCCGTGGGGAAAGCCTTACCAAGTGCGGGTGGATCAGGCCTTCGAAGGGGCCGTCCCGTTGCCGAGTGCCTACCATGATTACCTAGGCACTGAATTGCGAGGCATGGAAGTGTTTGTTCACTTCGCTGGGCGGGATGGCGATTTCTCGACGATCAAGGATAACATCACGAGTGTGGACTAGAGTGGCGATTGGGGAGTTGCCTCCATCGCGGATTTCTCCCATCGTGGGAGGATTCCGATCATGCCTTACTTTACGAATGATGCCGTCGTCTTCGGCTGGTTGCTTCTTTGTCTAACGACTGTCTTTGTCACGTCGTCGAACAAGCATCCGTTCTGGCGACGGTTCTATAGTGTCTTTCCGCCTTTGCTCGTTTGTTACTTTCTACCGGCCTTGCTTCATTGGCCACTGGGCTTGGTTTCGAAAGAACACTCGCAGCTCTACTTTGTAGCGTCGCGTTACCTCTTGCCGGCGGGCTTAGTCTTGCTGTGTCTGAGTGTGAACTTTCGCGGACTTGTTAGACTTGGTCCTAAAGCGGTCATCATGTTTCTCACGGCGACGGTGGGAATCATCGTGGGCGGGCCTATTGCTCTCTTATTGGTCAGTAGCATTGCTCCCGATTGGTTAGGGGCGAATTCGACGGATGTGTGGCGTGGTCTATCGACTGTGGCCGGGAGCTGGATCGGTGGTGGTGCCAATCAGACCGCGATGAAGGAGATCTATGAGGTGGGTGATTCGCTCTTTGCTACGATGATCATCATTGATGTGGTGGTGGCGAATATGTGGATGGCTTTTCTCTTGATGGGCGCGAATCACCAGGCGAGAATCGACCGTTGGTTGAAGGCTGATAGTTCTGCTATTGAGGAACTGAAGACGAAAGCAGCTGCTTATCAGGCTCGCGTCAGCCGTATTCCGGAGACGAAGGATTTGCTCATTGTGCTGACAGTCGCGTTTGTGGCGACGGGCCTTGCGCACTGGGGTGGTGGCACTCTAGCGGCTTGGTTTGAGGCCAACACGGACGGGAGCAATTCCTTTCAATCGAGCTTCTTCTGGCTGATCGTCATCGCAACGACTCTGGGACTGGCGCTATCCTTCACGCCGATGCGCTCACTCGAGGGCGTGGGTGCTTCTAAGGTTGCCTCGGTATTCATTTATATTCTTGTGGCGACGATTGGGATGAAGATGAATTTAGGTGAAGTGGCAAACAACCTTGGTCTCTTTGCGGTGGGACTTGTGTGGATGTTGGTCCATGTGGTGCTTCTAATAGTGTTAGCAAAGCTCACTCGGTCGCCCTTCTTCTTTGTCGCAGTCGGTAGCCAGGCGAATGTCGGCGGGGCCGCATCAGCGCCGGTAGTCGCTTCCGCCTTTCATCCAGCATTGGCACCGGTGGGAGGTATCATGGCGGTGTGGGGCTACGTGTTAGGAACTTACGGGGCGCTCTTTTGCGCCTACTTGATGCGGATCGTGACGGCGCAACCGTGAGCCTGGCTAGCTTTTGAAGTGCTTCAGGAGGCCAGGATTTTTGGCCAAGTCCGAGAGAACTCCATTGGAGGTGTGGCCATTGAGGATGAGATGAGCGAGGTTCCTAACAAGGCGCGAATGACGTTCGTGACGAAGGGATTGTCTGCGCGGGCTCGGAAGCAGGCAAGGGAATAGACGATCGAAAAGGTCAAGCCTTGTCGGGCAATCGACCACTGAGGGTGATCTGCGCTTTAACGAGTTGCCGGGTTTCACACGTGATCTCGCCCTCGATCTGGATGAGGTTTCCTAACCGTCCGGCGACTCGCACGCTGATATCAAGACGTTCGCTGGGAATGGCTGTTCCCATGACTTTCACATTTCTCATCCCGGTCAGTCTGACATCCTCAAGCTGAGGATGATCTGGGTCAGATTGCGCGACGACGCCCCCGAGCTGTGCGAGGGCCTCCACCATGATGACGGCAGGGAGCATAGGACGACCTGGGAAATGGCCCCGGAGGAAATCTTCATCTCCGCGAATGGTGTAGTGACCGATGCCGCTGATGCCGGGATCCAGTGCGCTGACTTCATTCACAAATCGGAATCCGGGACCGTGCGGGAGGCTTTCCAGAGAGTGTTGAAGGGTGTCTTGGGGCGCAGCCATGGGAGATCGTCAGCGGGGAGTTAGGTGAAGCAAGCCTTATCAGGGGACCTTTTTAGGAGCTTTTCCTGAAGATAGTATAGGTGTGCCTTTGAAGGGGGCCGTCTCGCCCTCGGCCGTTCCAGGAAGTCCAAGACAGTGCAACTTGCCGTCTAGCTTGACCATGGAGCTCACGATTTGTCGCTGTTCCAGATTGACTAAGGCCAGGCCACGAATCTTGAACAGCTTGATAGCCTGGGCTGGCCAGGCCTGGCCTGGGCTGTTTCATCTTTATGCAGTGTCATCTCCAGACGGCCTTTCAGTTTTACCATTGCGAGCTGTTTGCCGTTGTACTCTTTGACCCCGGTGAAACTTCCCGTCATATTCCAGTCCGCTTGACCGTGCTTAGAAATGAGCATTGTGTCAGCCGTGGTCCACTTGGGAACTGCCTCGGGTGGAAATCCTTGATGTAATAAGGCTTGAGTTAGGATGTTCCAGGGGAGTTGGGGCAATGTTGTTTCGGTTTCGGTAGAGATCAGTTTGGTTTTGCGGGTGGCCTTTCTTAGAAGACGAACTTGATGTTTGCCGTCTTTCGTTCTGCTCAGCTGGTAGCGATGTCGTACCAATTGCTCGGTGTGTCGTAACAACGTGCTTTGGATGCCATGACGGTCTTGGAAACGAAGTGGAATACTAGGACCAAAGTAGTAGCGGCTGCGATCCCCGGCGACGTTGAGATCCAAACACACTTGATCGCTACAAATTTCCCAGCCCTGATTCTCGGTCGGGATGAGGTGGAAATGCTGATGCCATTCCAGCGTTTGTTTCCCGAGGCCTGCCACTGTCGCGACGGCTTTCAGGCATTGGGTCCAATGATAGCGTTCACCAACCTTCCAGTGGGGTCTTAAGAAATAGGTGGGTTCTTTCGCTACGTCGATTTCTGCAGTGATGGGGAGTTCTTGGGCGCAAAGAGAGAGCGCCCAGGCTAGGTAACCAAAGCAGTTCGTGAGAAGTGGGCGAGGAACCATCATCACAGAAGACCTTCAGAATCTCATATAGGGAGCACCGGCAACAAGGCAATTCCCATAGGGCAGGTGTTTCTGGGCTGGGCAAATTCATACAGCTGTGAGAGCGTCTTCTTTCATGAAAGGACTCGTATTTATGGCCATCACTGTCTTGCTAGGTGCTCAATTTGTTGCCGCTCAGAAGATTGATTCAAAGGATCTGTCACCGTTTGCAAAGCAGACGTTAGACTTTGCTGAGGTTGATGGGCACACCTTGAAGCTCGATCTCTACACGCCTGAGGATCTCGGGAAACCGGCTCCGCTGGTCGTGTATGTCCATGGTGGGGCTTGGCGTGCGGGGAGTCGCGAGGGATTGCCGCTGCTTGAGCTCTTGAATCACAGATGGGCGATTGCTAGTGTGGACTACCGGCTTTCTGGAGATGCCAAGTTTCCTGCGCAAGTTCATGACATCAAAGCAGCGATTCGTTTTCTGCGAGCCCAAGAAGGCGTTTACGGATACGACGTGAAATCCATTGCCATCGCTGGTTCGTCCGCGGGCGGCCATCTTGCCGCTTTAGTCGGGGTGACCAATGGGCATGTGGCGTTGGAGGGTGAGATTGGTGATCATCGAAGTGAAGACAGCTCTGTCCAGGCGATCGTTAGTTTCTATGGCGCCTCGAATCTGACCTCTATATTGAGTCAGTCGACACCACATGGGCTGAGCGTGCGCGTGCCTGCGCTGGAGCTCTTGCTCGGTGGTTCACCAGAAGCTGAACCAGTGCTGGCAAAGCTGGCAAGCCCTGTCGTGCATGTGGATGCCAAGGATCCTCCGCTGCTGCTCCTTCATGGCGATCAGGACCCACAAATGCCCATCAACCAATCTCATGAGCTTGAAGGAGCCTACAAGCAAGTGGGTGGACCTGTGCGTTTGGAGGTGGTTCATGGCGGAGGCCATGGGGGCGAACGTTTTTACACCTCGCCACAGCTGGAAAGAGTGGCCGCCTTTCTTGCCGCTACACAAGAATGACTGGTTGGGGGAAAGATTGCTGCGAATACGCGATGTTCAGAGGTGTGAAGCGTCCGAGTCCTAGGTTTCGGTGAATACCCTGCGGAAAGTAATGTGTGATAGTGCGTGGCTGAAAGCTATGAAGGGTCCATGGGGTGGAGGACAGAGTCATTTTGCGATAACCAAGGAGCGGATCGGCAATTGCTGGCGGGTGGACACGCGCCGACTGTCTTCCATGTTAGGCAAGTTTCCGGTGCTGGGCGGGCTGGATGATGAGCGTCTGCACAGGAAAGACGCCAGCCGCGGCTACTCGTGATAATGATGTGAACGCGCTTGTTTGCGCGAGATCTAGGCGAAACAGCGCTTAGAGATCGAAGCGCTTTAGCAAAGACGCGGTGTCTATACTGCCACGCGCCAAGATTTGTGAAAAAGAGGGGTGATGTTATTCAGCTACCTTGCCTTACCATTGGAGGCAAAGATGATTCGCCTAGAACTCACTGACCAATCGATACTATGCCGACTTCAAAGCCTTTTGCG
>CALLLI010000279.1 GCA_938082635.1 uncultured Verrucomicrobiales bacterium | reverse complement strand
GGGAGGGCTATTCTGTGGCGACTAAAAGTAACCACTACTGAGCGCAAATTAAGTCAGTTTTGGCTTGGGAATTTCATTTCGTTTTGAACGTTTCATTCAGTACTAGGGCCTGAACAAAAGTGCTTACGGCAAACTCGTTTTCCATTGCCCGTGCGATGATTTCGTTGGCGAGATTTTCGTCGGTGAAGCCGAACGGTTCAAATGGCTGTGACTTAGGATGTGGCGTCTAGACTGGTGCGCCAGTCGTTCCAGCCTCCGTCCACTGATGAAGGGGCGGCGTGCCATTCTGGCATTGGTTTGCCGGTCACAGGATCCTGGCTCGGAATGGGCAGCATCATGATGCGTTTGCAGGCGCGTTTGTAGTCTTCATCACTCAGGAAGGATTCCTGGATGTCGTCCCAGTCGCGTCCGTCCGGGTAGCCACCACACGCGTGGATGTCATCTGATTGGCTGACCATCTGGTGGCTGACGCCCGCAGGCATGACGATCACGTCACCGGTGTTCATTCGAATCCGAGTCCAGCCGCCTTCACCCACGGAAACCTTGAATTCCATCCAACCGTTGGCGCAGCCGAGGCATTCATGCGTGGTGGAATGATAATGCGCGTACTCGTAAACCCCGGGATAGTCCCAGTTGTTGGACCAACCGTTGGCGCGAAACCGCGCCTTGATCGCTTCGGCTCCACCTCCCGGAATGGCATTGCGATGCACCAACAGGGGAAACCGGTTGTTGGGGATTTTGCCTTGGGGCTTGGATGTATGGACTTCGGTGGACATGGTGCTGACTCCTTCTGGTTCGAGTTTTCTGATAGGGTCGCTGTCGATTCTATCCGGCAGCGGTACCATACGGCACGTCTTGACCACCATAACGGCGGACGCGGGTATTGCACTGTTCAGCATGGCCCACAAATCCCTCGAGCATGCAGAGCCGAGAGCCGTATTGGCCGATCAACGTTGCGGCCTCATCGGTGAGGATTCTTTGATAGCTGTGGTTTTTTAGAAACTTGCCGACCCAGAGGCCACCGGTGTAGCGCCCGGCCTTTTTGGTCGGCAGGGTGTGGTTGGTTCCAATCACTTTGTCACCGTTGGCCACATGGGTCCGAGGCCCTAGGAACAATGCGCCGTAACAGGTCATCTTATCCAAGAACCAGTCGTCGCGGTCGGTCATCACCTGCACATGTTCGGACGCGATGTCGTCGGCGGTGGCGAGCATTTCCTCATAGGTGTCGCACAGGATCACGGCGCCATAGTCCTCCCATGAGACCCGGGCGGTTTCCGCCGTGGGCAGGATTCCGAGGATGCGTTCGATTTCAGTGAGGGTTTCGTGGGCGAGTTCGGAGGAATTTGTCAGGAGGATGGCGGGCGAGTTGTAGCCATGCTCGGCTTGACCCAGCAGGTCGGTCGCGCAAAGCTCGGCGTCTACTGTATCATCGGCAACGACCAGCGTCTCGGTTGGCCCGGCGAGGAGATCGATGCCGACGCGTCCGAAGAGCTGGCGCTTGGCTTCGGCGACAAAGGCATTTCCCGGGCCCACGATCATATGCACGGGGTCAATCGTCGACGTGCCCAGCGCCATGGCGCCGATCGCCTGCATGCCACCCAGGACGTAGATTTCATGCGCACCTCCCAGGTGCATGGCTGTCACGATCGCGGGATGCGGTGCGCCGTTTTGGGGCGGCGCGGCGGCAAGAATACGCGGCACGCCAGCCACAGATGCGGTCACCACGGACATATGGGCTGATGCCACCATCGGAAATTTGCCGCCGGGGACATAACAACCGACCGATTGCACGGGGATATTTTTGTGCCCGAGAATCACGCCGGGGAGCGTCTCGACCTCGACATCCGTCATGGTAGCTCGTTGGACCTCCGCAAAGCGGCGGATTTGATCTTGGGCGAATTCGATATCGGCAAGGTCGCGGGCCGAGACCTTGGACATCGCCGCTTCAATTTCGGTAGGGCTGAGCCGAAAGCTGGGCGGGTCGTATCGGTCGAATTTGAGGGACAGGTCACGCACCGCGGCATCACCACGAGCGGCTATATCGGCCAGGGTAGTTTCGACAGTGCGGCGCACTTGGACTTCATCTGCGGAGCGTTCCGTTTCGGGCTTTCCAGATTTTAGATAGGTGATGGCCATGGTTTCGGATCTTATGATGCTAGGAATTCGCGTTGTGGCGGGATCAGGGAACGCCGACGTTCAATGATGGTGTCGAAGCGCTGCTGTTCGGTGTGAATCGCGAGAGTGTTAGGATGATTCTCCGCGACGATCATCTGCGGCTGGCGCCGGGCTTCAATTGATCGCCCCCTCCGATTTTTTTCATCAGCGCCTTCAATACCGCGATCTTTTCTGGATATTTCTCTGCCAGGTTCTTCGTTTCGCCAAGGTCAGCGTCGAGATCGTAGAGTTCGTCGACTTTCTTGCGGTCGTCCTCTTGCGCGTAACCGTGGAAGAATGCGTTGGGCTTGAGGTATTTCCATTTGCCTTGGCGGACGCCCGCATCGCGGTAGTAGAAGTGTTCCCTGCCGGTTTCGCGTTTGCCGAGGAGTAGGTCGGTCTGATCAATGCCATCCACTCGTCGGTCATTGGGAGATTTAAACCCACAAAGCTTGGCGAACGTGGGCATGAAATCGATGGTCGCAAAGATCGCATCGGAGACGCGGCCTGCTGGAACTTTGCCAGGCCAGCGAACAATGCCAGGGACGCGGTAACCGGCTTCGTAGCAGGAGCCCTTGCCGTTGCGAAGCGGTCCAGCATCTCCCCAGAAGATCGCGCCCTCGGGGTGGCCTTTCTTGTTCTTTGTGTATTTGTCCTGGTTCCACGGGCCGTTGTCGCTCGTGTAGATCACCAGCGTGTTTTCGCTCAGACCGTGCTCATCAAGTGCATCGAGCAGACGGCCAGTCTCAGAATCAAATTCCTCCACCACATCACCGTACAGACCTCCCGCCGACTTGCCACGGAAGCGGTCTGAGGCGTCGATAATCGTGTGCATCATGGTATGGGCCACGTAAAGCAGAAATGGATTCTTCGGGTCGCGCTTGTCCTTGAGATACGCAATGGCTTTGTCAGTGTAGAGCGTGGTCAGGCTACCCATGTCGTTGGTGCTACCTGCCTCGTCGTTGTTCTCGTGAAAGGCCACCCGCCCGTTGTCGTTGGCGCCTAGTGCACCGAAGTAGTAATCGAAACCCTGCGCATTGGGCATGCGTTCGACAATCGGCTTGCGGTTGGAGACGTCCCATTTGCCGATGCAGGCAGTTTGGTATCCGGCATCGCGCATTCGCTCAGCGATGGTGATTTCAGATGCTGGCATTCCCCATCCCTGGCTGCGGTGGGGATGGCGTCCGGTGAGCAAGGCGGAACGCGACGGTCCACAGACGGTTTGGGCATAGAAGGAGGTGAAGCGCGTCCCCTCCTTCGCCAATTGGTCCAGTCTCGGAGTCTTGTTCTTGTTGCTGCCGTAACAAGCAAGGTCGGCATAGCCCTGATCGTCGGTAAAGATGATCAGTACATTCGGTCGGAGGACCTCTTCCTCCGCGACGCCGGAAGGTACGAGAGTAAAGGTGGCAATGGCAGCGGCAAGTAATGCGAGTCGCGCTCGGATGGCGGATTGGTTTTTCATGTGAGTTTTCAGCGTTTGATTGTGGAGTTACTAAATCGCGACCTTCACTTCGCCTTTCCCAGCGAGTACAAACGCGATTGGGTGCGCAAATACATGACGCCACCGGCGATGGCTGGAGTCGAGAAGGTCTTTTCACCGAGATCTACCCTGCCCAGCTCTTCAAACTCCTTGCTGGCCGCGAGGACGACGACTTCGCCGCGCTTGCTGATGCCGTAGAGACGCCCATCGATCCAGAGGGGAGAACTATAGCAACTGCGGCCAACCCGCTCCCGCCAATGCACTTCGCCGGTCGACGCCTCAAGGCAAGTGACAATGCCGCCGTCCGTCCACAAGAAGAGGAGGTCATCTTTGACCACGAAGCTGGGAACCAAGGGCACGCTTTTCGTGACATCGTAAACGAGCTCGCCCTTCGCACTGCCGGCCTTATTGGGACGGACCGCGACGAGGCGTTGCCCGGACAGACCCTGACCGAAACTGCCGAGAACGAGGTCATCATGCAACTGCGGGGAGCTGACCGTACGGTCATCCCAGAGTTGGTCGATCTCCCAACTGATCTGGCCACTTTTCAGGTCGACCGCTGTGATACCGTGAGCCGTGCTGGAGAAGATGGCTTCCGCTCGATCACCGATTCGCCGGATGCAGGGCGTCGCATAACCAGCCAGCTCGGACTTTCGATCGATCTTCCAGCGCGTCTTGCCGGTTTTTCGTTCGAGCGCAATCAGAAAGCTCTTCCCCGAATCCCAATCTGTGTCCTCGGGGAGGTAGAAGGAGAAGCGCTTGGGATCCATCTGGTCGTTGGCGAGGAGAACCAACCCGTAGGCGATGATCGGAGAACTGGCCGAGCCGTGCAATCCTCTGAAGGGGCCGAGGTCCAGACGCCACTTTTCCTTCCCGTCCAGGCCGAGGGCGATCATGAGAACCTGTTTCGGCGTTGACCAGACGACGATCACACCGTCCTGATCCACACAAGGGGTGGAGGAGGCGAAGTCGTTGTCACGGTGCAGGTAGAAATCGTCGAAGGCGTAGTCGCGGCGCCACTTAATGCCACCGCTGTCGGCATCGATGCAGAGAATGCTGCGGCGCTTTTTCTCGGGGTCATCCCCGGTTAGAAAGATCTTCTTGCCCCACAATACCGGTGAACTGCTCCCCTTAACCGGAAGGTCGATCTTCCAGTTGTAGTCGCTATCAGTCCAGGTGACGGGGATTCCGGTGGCAGCGCTAATGCCCGATCCATTCGGTCCGCGAAAGCGCGTCCACTCCTGAGCTTGGGAATCGGCGCACCAAAGAATCTGAACCAGGATCAGGAGGGAAAGTACGGGCACCGTGCGCATGTCGGCGACCCTACGCCGAAAAGGGGCGCTGCTCAACGCGGTGGAGTTCGAACTGAACATCAGGGATAACAGGCCGGCCGGCCGGTGATGTGAGGCGGGCAATACCAAGTGTAGGGCCGATCCAAACTAACCGTCGAGCCCTGTCTGTTGGTTCGCCCTTTGAAGTTCGCACTCGAAGGCATCGAGCCGATCTCTGAGTATGCTGTCCGGCCTAACGCTAAACCCCGCTCAAAGGCTCGGTGCTGCCGCCGAAGCTGTCGGTTTCCACCCCGAGCTTGTGGAGCATGGAGAGGTAGAGATTGGAGAGAGGCAACTCGGTGCCGCTCATCTCGGCTCGCCACCCCGAGTCGTTCGCGATTCCAGATGTGGCTTGGTTGCTCGTGTTGTAGCGGCGATACTGACCGTGATTGAAGCCTAGGTTGCCGCCGCCAAAGAGCATGAGCGGGTAGTTGCGCGATAGATGGAAGGCGCTGGAGGCGGAGCCGAAGAGGACGGCGGTGTTGTCTAGCATGTTGCCGTCTCCGCCGGGTTCGGGGGTGGCTTTGAGCTTGCTGACAAAGCGGCCTAACTCATCATTAATGAACCGGCAGTAGGTGCCGAAGTTCTTGTAGCCTTCTGGTTTCTTAGTTTCGTGAGATAACTGATGCGTTAGTTTGAAGCCGACGGCGCGACCGAGGTAGTCGCTGATGCCGACGCCGTTCTCGCGGCCGAGTTGGTAGGTGGCCACGCGTGTGGAGTCGGTTTTGAATGCGAGGTAGATCAGCTCGTACATGGTGCGCAAGTAGTTGCGCGGGTCTTCCGGCGTGACGTCGAGTTTGAGATGATCGACCTCAACTTGCGGAAGCGGGATATTCAGCCAACGCTTGGCTTTCTCGACCTTCACTTCGGTATCCCTGACAGACTGCAAATACTCGGCGAGCGTTTCCTGATCGTGCTGGGAAAGCGAACGCTTCAGAGAGCGGGCATCCGCCATCAAATCATCGAGTGCGCTCTCGCTGAGAGCAAGTTGGCGCGCCGCGTCCGGGCCACTCTTAACGAAGAGCATGTCGAAGATGCGCTTGGGCTTGTGCTCGGCCGGGATGGGTCTGCCAGATCGGTTGTATGACATTGTTTGCGCGCCACGCGGCGAACCGGTGCCGCCGTCGGTCGACATGACAAGTGAGGCGTGTCGGGTGTGCTTGCCGGCTTCGGCGGCGAACACTTGATCGAGCGAAATGCTGTTCTGATAGTCGCCGTCCGCGCCGGTATCTGCGCCGGTGAGAAACTGGTCGGCGTTGGAATGGCCATGCACGCGTCGTACTGCGGGGTGCGACAACCCGGAGAAGACGGTGAGTTCATCGCGCAGTGGCTCCAGTGTTTCCATGCACTTGGTGAACATGTAATCCTTCCCGCTGCCATGCGGAAACCAGCTCCAATCCTTAAAGCTGGGATCCTCTTCCAGCGGCATGGGGACCCCATCCGGCATGTAGAACGTGGCCAAGCGCCTACGCTTCACCGTCTTTGAGGCTGCGAAGGATTCGAACCACGGCAAGGCAAGCGCCACACCCGTGCCCCGGAGAAATCTCCGGCGATCCAAAGAAGAGAAACGCGTATTCATAGCCTTAGTCCTGAAATCGTCATTCTGCGTGAATTAGATCACTATGAACACCCAGGACGCTGAGATCTCTCGCGATCTGTGAGCGAGGTTGCGAGCCTCGCTATCGAAGCCACTGCCTTTCATCGTGAATCGGTGCTCGAATGCGTATCGAAATTTGCCTAGTTCTCGTCCATGAAATCGTTCCGACAGCTGCGCTTGCTGGGTAATTGGATGTTGTGGAGTTCGCTGACGTTGGCGGCATGCGCTTCCGAGGGGTTTATTCATCCGGGGCTATTGCATTCGAAAGAAGACCTCGCGCGAATCAAAGAAGGGGTGGCCATGGGGAGTGGAGCGATACACGAAGGCTACGGGGTCCTTGCTAAGAGTAAGTATGCGAAGAGTGACTACCGCATGCGAGGGCCGGTGAAAGAATGGGGGCGAGCGCCTAACATCCATACGGATCGGGCTCAGGAGGATGCCAAGGCTGTCTACCAGAATGCTCTGATGTGGGTGATCACGGGAAAGCAGGAACATGCAGAGAAAGCGAAGCAGATTCTGAATGCCTGGGCAGAGCGCTTGGAGAAAGTGAGTGGCATTGATGGTGTGTTAGCGTCAGGCTTGCAAGGCTTTCAGTTTGCCAATGCGGCGGAGATCATTCGCTATACGGATGCCGGGTGGTCTGAGGAGGAGGCAAGGCGCGTTGAGAGATCTTTCATGGACGCTTGGCTGCCGACTATTGAACACTATGCCTACTTTGCGAACGGCAATTGGGAAACCGCCGCGTTGCAAACCAAGATGGCGATCGCTGTCTTCTGCAATGATCGGGAGCTATTTGAGGAGACTGTGAGGTATTCGGTGAATGGTGCTGGGAACGGGAGCATTCCTTACATGGTGGTGTATCCGACGGGGCAATCCCAGGAGACGACGCGGGCGCAGCACTATGCGCAATTGGGTCTGGGGTTATTGGGAAGCGCCGCTGAGGTGGCGTGGAACCAGGGTGTGGATCTGTATGGGTGGAACGATCATCGCCTACTTGCGGGCTTTGAGTACACGGCGAAGTATGGCTTGGGTGAGGAGGTTCCGTTTCAGCATCATTTGGATCGAACGGGAAAGTACGGGTTCGGAGGTCGCAACGACCATTACACGAAGATATCGCCCAAGAGTCGTGGCCGTTTCCAGCCGATCTTTGAACGTGTGTATCATCACTATGCGCATCGTCGAGGGATAGCGGCGCCTTATTCAGAGCGGGTGGTGAAGAAGAAGCGTCCCGAGGGTTTTAGTGGGGATCACCTTGGGCTCGGAACACTCACGGCCTTACGCAGTCTGTCTCGGGTGGTGGAGCCTGTTCGTGTTCCGGGGGTTCCTTCGGGGGTGGTTGCGCGATCGATGGAAGGCGGGATTCGATTGAGCTGGGTGCGTTCGGTGGATCCGGTGGCCGCTATCGATGCAGCGCAGTATAGTGTGAGTCGTTCACGCACGGCGGGCGGTCCTTACGAGGTGGTGGTGAGTGCGTTGTCTGATCCGATCTATGACGATGTGGATGTTCGTCAGGGGGAGCTTTATTATTACGTGGTTCGTTCACACAATGCGATTGGGGAGAGTGCGCCGTCGCACGAACTGGCGGCCTGCGCGGGTTTGCCTGGTGGATGGAAGACGGTGGCGATTGGAGACGTGAGCGCACCGAGTTACACAGAATACAACGGGAAGGTGTTTACCATGGAGGGGGAAGGGCACGACATTGGAGGAACGGCGGATGAGTTTCATTTCGCCTATGTGAAGATGACAGGAGACGGGACGGTGACTGCTCGGATCGTTCGTCCAATGAGTTCCCAGTGGACGAAGCCTGGTGTGATGATGCGTGAGACCTTAGACGCGGGATCGAAGCATGCCTCGGTTCTTCTGCTGCCGCATTGGAGTGGCGCCTTGGTTTCGCGTTCGGAGACGGGTGGCGATACGGCGACGACGGGTGCAACGCCATTGGGTGCCCGGCATGTGATCAAGAAGAATCGCTTGAGCACGCCCTACTGGGTGAGGCTGATTCGGTTTCGTGGGCGCTTCACGGGATTCATGTCACCGGATGGAACGAACTGGAAGGAAATAGGATCCATGAAGCTTTCGATGAGTGAAACGATGTACGTGGGATTGCCCGCCTGCTCGCAGCTCAAGGATGTGGCGACGAGGGTGACTTACGACAGCGTCTTCACGCCTGTTTGGAGAATGACGCGGGGAGATCAGGAAATGTTGGCGAGGCCGGACCCTCGCTGGCATAAGGAAGCCTGGGTGGACAGGCATGAAGCGATAAACGCCCGGGTGAAGCAGGGAAATGTGGATTTGTTATTTATTGGAGACTCGATCACGCACTGGTGGGACCGCGCTGGGAAGGAAGTCTGGGACAAGTACTACGCACCGCGAAATGCCGTGAACCTGGCCATCAGTGGCGATCGGACGGAACATGTGTTGTGGCGATTGGAGAACGGGAACCTTGATGGCATTTCACCGAAGTTGGCGGTGCTGATGATCGGGACGAACAATCACATGAGTAGTCCTCCTGAAGTAACGGCGCGGGATATCCGCTTGATGGTGGCGAAGCTAAGAAAGCGGTTGCCGTCAACGAAGGTGCTAGTTCTAGGGATCTTTCCTCGCGGTAGTGGCGATGAGGATGGGGCGCGTCAGATCAATATGAAAGTGAATGAACTGATCTCGGACATTGGAGACGGAAAAATGGTTCACTACCTGGACATGGAGGCAACCTTCTTGGATGGACGACGATTGAAGCCAGGCTTGTTTCCCGATGGCACTCACCTCTCTGCCGAGGGATACGCGTCCTGGGCAGAAGCGTTAGAACCGTTTATCGAGAGACTGATGAAATGAGACCTTAATTCACGATTCTCGCTTTCATCGTTGTCGTCGGTTGAGCGTTGAGCCGATCCATGCTCGGAAGTGATCTTATACAGGGTGTGTCCCGTAGCAGGGTGTTGAAGAAGTCGCCGGAAAGGTGAGAATGGGGGATACCAATGTGACAGGGTCTCAAGGAATGGCGACTCTCCTGTCGCTGCCTCCCTATTGTCGGAGCGACAAGAGTGTTGCTCTTCCTTGCGCGTCAGAATCTATTCAACCCATCATTTCAATACTGATGCTCTACTAAGTTGGAATCCAATCGCTATTCACCTAGAACGGCTGCTACATCGCTCGGAATAATTGTATGAAGCTCAGTGTCCGAGAGGGTGTGACCTGCATTGGATGTAACTAGCATAATTGCAGTGCCAAGGAAAATGGCGGCCTATAATTACCATAATTGCACAGCGCAAAGTTTGTGCTTCATTGTCACAGGCTCGCTGAATTAGTTCGCGAATCCGACACGGAATTGGTCGTCCAAGTTACCATCAAGAAGTCCAGCAACTTCTATGAATGTGAGAAAAACATTCGGGGGGCACTCAATGAAGGGGGTTCTCTGGCTACGGGAAAATGCCTCGAAGACTTTGACGCTGATGGGTCACCCATAGTGATGGCTGTACTGGTTCAGCGGAAATGGGGTTTCTGCGGTTTTAGTTTAACGGAATTTCTGGGGCTCTCTGGGTTGTCTTTCTGGCCGCTGGCGCGGCAGTGGTAAGTTTTCAGGC
>CALLLI010000278.1 GCA_938082635.1 uncultured Verrucomicrobiales bacterium | reverse complement strand
AGGCGGCGGGTCACCGCGCCCGCGATGAAAGCCATCTCAGCCTCCGGGATGACAGCATTACCTAACGAAGCAACCACGCGCTGCCGCGGGGAACCCTCGGCGTTGCGGTAAAATTCGACGAGTTGAAGCAACGGAGTGCCTTTGATAGTCTTGGTTCGGAAATACACGACCGCCAAGCTATGGGACCGCGGAAGAAAGCCAACCATGATAAGTTAAAGCCAGGCACTACAAAATAAAACTCAGAAATCGAAGCGTTGATTATCAACGAGTTATGATGTTTCGAGTTGAAAATAATCGTCAAAATAGCCGATTTTGACACACTAACAAGAAACTCGGGCTAAGGCTTCAGCCATGCGGCCCAACACCAACTTAATATCCCGTTTGTATTCAGGTCGTCGAAACTCAGCCTTCTCTTTCCAATACGTTTCGAAGACGTCCTTGATTGATTTGGACGCCCCAGCTTTGTGAAGGGTCCAGAACTCCGCGAGCTTCACCATACCTGGCCACGGCACAGAGGCCTTGATCATGACTTCCTTCGCCTTGGTGATCTCGGCCAAGTCGCCTTGATCGACGCGAGCATGAGCATCGATCGCAACGCGCGTTGTCTTGAGCTTGGCGATGAAGTCGGAGGCTTCACGCTTCGAATCGAACAACATGCGCTTTCTCTTGCCACTGGCTGTGTATTTCGGAGCAATCGAAACCCTCCAACGATTGTCATTCGTCTTGGTGATCGGTAGAGAAGCTTCCCTGGGCATGGTAAGGGCAATATTGCCCTTAAAACCAACCTCCGCGATACATCATGTTACTTGGCTCATGCTTCATGTACTAAAATTCCCTATTAAAGGTGGCTCGGGACGGGTTCGAACCGCCGACACAGGGATTTTCAATCCCCCGCTCTACCAACTGAGCTACCGAGCCTTTTCGCCTTGCGAGGGGTTTGTTTAGATGGCGTCCCGTTAGATGACAACCAGAAACTTAAGGAAATCTGAGAGAAATCTAGCCTGCCAATTGGAAGACCGCCAAACCGATGATCGTCGCCCCGACTAAGGCGATGACGGCCCAGGCGGCGAGGGCTGCTTTGCTGCCGCTTTGTTCATGAGGAACGTGAGTTCCGGTACGCTTGACCGCCCACTCGTAGATGCCGATGCAGCTGCCAATGACAATGAAGGTGTAGATGGTGCCGTAAGCGGTGTGGAGAGCAGTTTTCACACCGCTGACAAAGCCGTAGGAGTGGAGGCCGGTTTCCAATAGATTCACGCCCCACCACGAGTAGCAGACGACGATGGCACCGAAGAGCGTGGCGAGATGGAGACGAAGCTCTTTGAGGAGGCCACAAACACGACCGTGAAGTAGGATGAGATTCATGAGAACGATCATGAGAGCGCCATTCTCTTTGGGATCCCAACCCCAGAAGCGTCCCCAGCTTTCGTTTGCCCAAATTCCCCCTAGAATTGTGCCGACAAGAGAGAAGAGAAGGCCAAAGCAGATGATTCCGTAAGTCATTCCTGTGACCTCTTTGTAGTAGCGCTTCGAGAAACGCTTCTTCATCGGGTCGACCAATCGACTGAGGACATAAAGGATAGAGAAAGCACCGGCAGCGAGTCCTGCCGCATAGCCCATCGTGACAGTCGTCACATGTGTGGCGAGCCAGTAATTGGTGTCTAGCACCGCCACCAACGGCTTGATTGTATCTTGCCCATCAGCGAGCTCGAATCGCATAGCAAGAAAGAGGCCAGCAGCTCCGATAAATGGGACAATCGCTAGTGCCAGTCCACTCTTCTTAATCCACTCCATGATGAGAAGAAGGAGAACGGCTACGGCCGTGATAAAGAGGATGGTCTCATAAAGGCTCGTGACCGGTGGTCTGTTGCGAAGGATACAACGCCAGGTGATGCCAACGACTAAGAGCAAGGTAGGTATGCATAACCATCCGAAGGCTAGCTTTCGGAAAGCCCTTCCCACACCACTTCCTGGACTGAGCCAGCTCACAGCAAGGATCAGGAAGCCAATGACGTAAAGCCAAGGTCCAAGGAGGAGGTTCTTCCATTTGTAGAACTTTACTTCAGAAGCGATTGCGTCGTAATTTCCGAGAGCGTCCGCTCTGCTGACCGCATGTTTCTTGTAAGCGTCTAACGCCGCCTGGCGCGTACCTTCGTTGGTGGCTTGAATCGCGAGATTCTCAAGGAGCTTGAACTGATTGAGTAAACCCGCCTTCGATTCTTCACTAGTTTCCGATTCAATGTAGGCTGTCATCAGCTCGCCTGGATTGGTCCAAGAGCCTGCCTCACCTAACGGAGGAAGGAGACTAACCATGGTCGAAGATTGAATAAACGCTCCAAGAAGCTCGCTTGATCGTTGGATCGCAGCCGTCCCAAGGCCTGCTTCTTGAATCTTCTGCAGATTCTCGAAGAGGTAACTCAGCGGGGCTGTCTTACCCTCGGCAACCTCTTCAGAGAGAATGTCGTTCGGATCAAGAGGGAGCGGATGCTGGGCGAATTTGAAGAGCAGACTGAGGCCTTCGAATCGACTCATGCTGGCCGCCAGGTCGACAATTTGCTGCTGAACGACGGTCCGCGAGCTGTCTTTCACTTTCCTATATTTCTCGCTCAGCTCGGCCAGTTTCTGACGTGCGCTGACGATCTCGTTGTAGGAATAATAGTCACGTTTGATGACCCTACCATTCTCCTTGAGATGCGGCGCGATGCCTAGCGCCGTGATGACTTCGACGTTATTAATCTGAAACGTCGGGTAGCCCTGAGCGACTTCGGGTCGAAAGAAGACATCGAGTAGCCATTCGTCCGCACTGATCTTGATGCGATCTTCCTTGTTCAACGTGTGCTTCGAGCGCCCATGAATGGAAATCAGGGTCACTCTAGCAAAGGTGTCCATGGGCTTGACCCGGCCATCATCTCTTACAGGGAGTTCAGAGAAACTTTGGACGAAGTCCTTCGGCCAGTAATCCGCCGCAGCGTGAAGGCCGGAGGCAAACGCGAGAAGCGTGGTGAGCAGTGCTAGGACGAGTTTCATGCTTTGGCGGTTTTGACGGGTTCCGTGCGCGTTCCGCGTTCGAGATGACGAACAAGTTTAAAAAGGAATTGGATGGCCATGCCGATCGCGGCAAGTGATACGGTGACGAGCGGCCAATGCTCGACAGGGACTAAGAAGAACTTGCTAGTAGGATTCTTCCAAACGGCGAAGACTGAGAAAGGCGTTTCATCCTTGATCACTCGACCACGTTCATCTTGAGGACCATAGCCCGATTGGAAGACAATGAAGCCATGATCCCGCAAAGGCTCGTTCATCTCGATGAGACGCTGCTCTGTGGTGCCATCCTCGATCTTGGTGACCTCACTCTCAAAAGTCTTGGCCGTGCCGTTATCATGAAATTCGGCGGCAAATTTGTCTAACTGAATGGTAAACGGTATCGGCCAACGCTGGCGGTCGAGCTTGATAACCCACGTTTGGTCACCTAGCTGAACCGTGAGCGGCTGCGTTTCTTGGCCCCATAGAATACCGGACTGCGTTGACTCACCAGATTCGTCAATGATGTCAACGTAAGTCGCTGCGACATTGGCCTCGTTCTTGTTGTCCTTGGGCAGCGCACGGACGAATGCGCCCTCAATCGCTGGCCATTCCCCTTCCCGCCTGAAGGCTTCCGGCATGACGGCCGCATTCTCGGCATGATTGTAGAGCTGCAGGTCGAACGGTAGACCTGGAAGATCCACTTTCTGCGCTTGTTCACCCACGGATTCCACCAACTCTGGCGGCAATACGAGGGCTTTCTTTGTGAAGTCTGGCTTCCCGTCAACGACTTCGTGAACTCGGATGACCCAGTTGTGATAACTAACAAACTCATTACTCTGCTCGCCTTCATAGAGCTGCATGTAGCCATCCTCAGCGTAGTGATGTTGAAGCAGGCCGCCAGCTAGGAGGAAGAGCATGGAGAAGTGAGCAATCATGACGCCCACAGTACGCTTGCTCTTACGAAGCTTGATGAGTCCACCGCAGATCAAGTTTGCGGCAAAGATGAAGAGAAGGAGTTTCGCCCCCGGAATGGGAAGAGTGAGAGAAAGTGCTTCGAACTCGTGGAAGACAATCAAGGAGTTGAAGTATTTCTCCTGGGCAAGAAACAGTCCCATGGATGGCTGCGCTTCTGTTCCTAACCAAGTGATTAAGAGGAGCAAGCACAACACAGTAAACGCAAGGCGTACAGAAGAGAAGAAACGGAAGATCTTCTTGCCGATCATGGCGAGCGGTGAGGCTTTGGTAGTCTCAGACATAGATAGAATTTAGTGCGGAGAATTGCCAGTGGGCTGAGCGGCACGGAGCCTGATGGTTTCAGCGAAGGCGCGAAAGAGGACTTTCTCAGGAGTGACAAGATCTGTCGGACCTTTTAGAGAGGTTACGATGGTCATGGGGGCGAGGCCTCCGGAAGCTAGCTGACTGACGACACCAAAGAAGGTCGTGTCGCCGGAAATATATTCGATCCACTTCCCTCGACTCCCCATGAGTATCTGCTCTGGCAGTGCGGTGAATTCCTCTTCAGTGTAGGCTGGGAGATTTGCGGCGACTCGCCACTGATTGGCAATCGAGATTGGGCTAGCTTTGTCTCCGTCAACGGCAATGCCTATCTCGCACTTGGCTTCTCCGTTAGGGCCAATTTCAAACCCGATGGGACGCCGAACCAGTTCGTCGCTGTCAGGAACAACATACTCCCAGTCACAGGGACGGAGGAATTCGAAAGGTCCCACCGTCGCCTGCATGTAAGGCTCCGCATCCGGGTCTGGCGAAATTTCTAAGGTCTCACAGAATGCGAGAAACTCGCTCTCTTGGCGATCTAGGAGGAAAGCGGGCCCAGTCATCTTTACGGAGTAAGCTTCGCAATCCAGCATCAGGATCATGGCGAGCATGCGGTAGTCTTTCATCGCGTCCTCGGCTCCCATGCCTCCGGAGAAGGTGCCGTCGAGTTTCACAAAGGCCACTTCACCGCCCGCGAAGAGCTTGCGTGGAAGCTTGGCGAGTTCGTCTGCGGACATGTCTTCCAGGCCCATTTGCTTGCGCCATCGATTGATATTACTGAGGCCTCCATCGAGAAAGCCGCTAATCTCTGACAGGTAACATTCGCCGACATTGTCGGGACCGAACGCAAAGTTCAGTGTGCGAAATTGTGTTGAACTGAGCCGAGCCCAGGCGGATCCTGGCATGAAACTAATCCGGCGATCCCGGGTGCCATACTTTGGAAAGCGCCGCTCTGAAGACGCCCCGACCAAATAGGGATCGCGTGGTGCAGCGATCATCTTGGACTCGGGGACTAGCGACGAGGGATCGTCATTGCAACCGACGAGAGCAAGGCTGACGATGGCAAGAAAGAAGCGACTGAAGAGAGAACCATTCACTAAAGGTAGTTACGAGCGAGTTGCCCAAGAGGCAACCCCTCCCTGCGCCGATGTCTCGAAATCAGCCAGCACGAGATCCTGCGAGATAGGCGACGATGGCCAGGGAGCCCACGGACAAGGCAATGGCGATGAGTAGACTAGCTCGATCTGTCTCCTCCCGCTCGGCCAAGTGAAAACTTAGTCCTAAAGCGCCTGTGACAAGAACGGCAGCGACCAAAGACATCCATACGTGCGCATTGAAGCCTGTCATGGTGAAGGCACTCGAGAGCGTCGAGCCGAAGACGGCAAGAACACCCATAGAAAGGATGAAGGGCATCGACTCCTGAAGATAAGTAAACCGGCTGATGCGACTGAAGGTTTCCATGAGAAAGGCCGTACACACCAACGCGAGCGCTCCATGGCCGAAGAGCTCATGAAACGATGCGAAGAAGGTGGCCCAGCCTGGTTGTGAGTCGAAGCTGGCCGTCCACGCATTGGTTCCGAAGCCAATGCCCAGGAGGAGCAGCCCGACCATCGCAACGACGAAGCTATTTGAATCGACCCATCGGGTGCGGGAAGCTCCTAAGTCGAAATCAAAGCCGTCTTCTCGTTCGATCTTGATCGTCGGTGCGGTCCCTAAATCATCAGCATCCGGCGGGTGCCGATGCTCCTGGTCTATGACGAACTTGTAACTACACTTCGGGCACTGACCCTTACTGCCGATCAATCCTTCATCAATGGTGATTTGGAGGGCACAATTCGGACAGTAAATCTGCATAGAGATTATGCTAGTGGGGTGACGGCGTCTCCACTTCAGGAGAGCGCATCCAATCTACGATGAGCCCAATCTCACGATCTGACAACTTCGCAGACTTGTCATTCACCGCGCCGTAGCTTGGCATGCGGTCATTGCGCTCGCCATAAAAGCGTTTATGTGAGGGATCTTTGACAAAGGCTGTCATCCACTCAACAGAACCATAGCCAGTAAGATCAGGGCGCTTGCCATTTCCCTGGAAATGATGGCAATCCAAACAGGTCATTTCTTCCAATAATTCGGGAAGCTGCGCAATCGCCTCCGAGGAAGCGGCATCCAACGCTGCCTGTGCGGGCAACTTTGCCTGTGCAGATAAGCCGACGATCAGTTTCTCCAGCATGGTCTGCTCTACGTCGCCATACTCGGCCACCTCATCGATGACGAAATTCACCATCTTGCTCTTCTTGCCACCCTCCTCAGGTTTCACAAAAGCGGTGTCTCCCCAATATTTGGACGTTTCCAGATGATCTGGCGACATGAACTCCGTCAGCCACTGCCGACTGGCGAATCCCTTGAGGTCGGCAGCGGACGTATCCGCTGCCACGACCCCGAGGCCATTCTCGCCTCCATAGGCATGGCAGGAAGCGCAGTTCGAAGCAAAGAGACGCGGCCCTTGAGTCAACGGGTCATTCCGCAAAAGTGATAGAGCTCCTTCTGGCGGAATGCCACCGTTCGTTTTAATCAGAGCCTTGACGCGCGCGGCATCGCGATTCGCCTGCTCTAACGAAGCGGCGAAGGCGGGTGCTTTTTTAGGATTATTGTAATCATTATCGAAAGCGATGTAGGTCAGCGCTACAAAACCGATGATACAAGCGATGAGAAAGAAAGTGGCGCAGAAGTCACCCAGACGCCATTTCACCACGGGAAGCCGCCATTTCATTGCACCGACAAACGGTAACATCATGAAGGCGCCAAACAATGCCCCTGGCACAATCACGGCACCCCAAATTGGAGCGGCTATACCGAGGATGGTCTCATCGCCAGGAAAGTATTTCAGCAACTGAAAGAGAAACATGAAATACCAATCTGGACGGGCAGAAGAGAAATTCTCCGCTGGATTCGCAGGGGCACTGAGGTGGGCTCCATGCTGCCAGAACACAAACACAAGAACCACTGCTACCACTGCAAGACAAGCGATCGCGTCCTTCAGGATCTGATCCGGCCAGAAATAAACATCCGGCCCCTTCTTCGGCTCCTTTACCTTAAGACCATGGCGTCGGAACAAATAAATGTGTCCGACGATTAAACCGATGAGCAGAAACGGGAGCACACCCGCATGCAGCGCGAAGAAGCGCGTTAGCGTGTGATGCCCATACTCAGCCCCGCCAACGACGATACGCTGCAGGGAGTCGCCAACAACGGGGACCGTGCTTGTTAAGTTCGTCGCCACTTTGGTCGCCCAGTAGCCTTTCTGGTCCCATGGCAAGAGATAGCCGGTAAGAGACAAGGCCAGGGTCAGCCCTAACAAGCCCATTCCGAACCAGAAATTAATCTCACGTGGCGCTCGATAAGCCCCATCAATCACGACTTGGAGCAAGTGCAGCAAGAGCAACACCGTCATGACTTGAGCAGTCCAATGATGAATCCCCCGGAGAATCCAGCCGCCTGTCACCACTTCTTGGATGTAGTAAACACTTTCCCACGCGGTCTGTGAACTCGCGCTGTAGAACATCCAGAGCATGATGCCCGTAATGAACTGCATCACAATGGCGAAGGTCAGCGTGCTCCCCCACACGTAACGCCACCTCGCTCCCCCAGGCACGCTTTCAAAGAGCGCGTCTTTGACAAACTCACGATAACCCGTCCGCTGATCTAACCAATTAAAGATTCCTTTCATCGTCGTCGTAGGTGCGTTGGTTAAACGATGGGCAACTTCTCCACCACATTCGCTTTGAAGTTTACATAGCTAACCCAAAGCTCATCCCCACGAATGTCTACTTCAAGGGAGTCCAAGCCTCGCGGGCTGGGACTCGCCTGATTGAGAACTTCACCGGTCGTGGCGAAGGTGCTGTCGTGACAGGGGCACGAATAACTCCCTGCTCCGTCCAGGAACTCCACCGCGCACCCGAGATGAGGGCAAGTAGAGTTGAAGACGAGGAAATTTTCAGGCGTCTTGCCTGGTCCCGTACGTTGCACGAACACGCTCCCCACCTCAGACAACGTGTGTTTCGTCCACGCGTCTTTCCTTTCGGTGACGACTTTGAAGAGCTGCGGCGGTCCACCCACTTTCATCGAGTCGATAGATGTTAGACGTACGGTAAGGCCACCAACAGATTCCTGGAAGAGAGGACTTACCAGAACGGTGATGGCAGAAGCTGCAGGAACCAACGTCGCTGCTCCTCCTATGGCTACGCAGGCAGCTTTCTGAAGGAACTCCCGACGATCATCCTTCGGCTCTTCCGGAGGTTTAGAATGGGGTTCGTCGACGTTCTCTGAGGTATCCATGAATTCTTAGGCCTACAGCTATGGGCAGTTCTGAGTGGGTCAAGAACTGAACAGGTTAGCGATACAAACCCCACCAACGGTCGAAGCTCTCAGCCTTCTTTGTGCTTCCCAGCAGGTCGTGCTTGATCTTTGAGTTGCTTATCAAACGTATGCATCTGTTTAAGAAGCTGCTCTACAATCTTCGGATGTTTGTCCGCAACGTTGGTTGTTTCTCCTATATCTTCACCTAAATGATAGAGCTCCAGCGAATACTTAGCGGTACCCCTTCTACCCTGCTGACGTAGTTTCCAATCGCCATGGCGCACCGCGACCAAGCGTTGCCCTTTGTAAAAATAGTAGTGTTCATGCGAGGGTTTGGCATCTGGAGCACCGCTCATGATCGGCCAAATATCACGCCCATCGATCACGCGATCATTGGGGACCGTTGCGCCTGCTAGTTTCGCAAAGGTGGGTAGAAGATCGATCGAAGCAGCCAAGGTATCCGTAGCCGTGCCTGCCGGAATCTTCCCGGGCCAACGCATGACACAAGGCACGCGCATTCCCCCTTCGTAGGTCGAGAACTTGTAGCCACGCAGCGGGTAAGCGCTGCCACCACGTCCGCGATCGAGTTTCCATGGCCCGTTGTCTGAGGTGAAGATCACCAACGTATTCTCGTCGGCTCCATGCTCCTTCAGGGATCTGAGAACCTGCCCCACGCTCCAATCGATCTCTTCAATGGTATCTCCGTATAAGCCACGAGCGCTCTTACCAAGAAAGTCCTTCGAGGCAAAGAGCGGGATATGAGGCATTGTCTGAGGCAGGTAGAGGAAGAACGGCTTGGCTTTGTTCTCCTTGATAAACGCCATGGCTTCCTCGGTGTAACGTTTGGTTAGCGTCGTCTGATCTGCCGGGAACTCGACGACCTCCTCGTTGCGCATGAGCGGCACCCAATTCTTAGGGTGCTTCTTAAGACTAGCGATGCGCGCCTTCGACATGCCTGCTCGAAAGACAATGCCGTCTGACAACGTCGCCTCGGGATCAATCGTCATGTCATTGCTGTAGGGAATGCCAAAGTACTGATCGAATCCCTGGGCCGTCGGGAGCAGGGACGGCTTGTGCCCGATATGCCATTTGCCAATGCATGCGGTTGCGTAGCCCTGCGCCTTCAAGAGATCCGCAATCGTAACTTCGTCAGGATTGAGCCCGGTATCGTGTCGAGGAAAGAGCACTCCTGGCACACTGACCCGCGTGGGATAACATCCCGTCAACAAGGCAGCGCGTGATGGTGAACAGACAGAATTCGCCGAGTAGAAGCTCGTGAACTTGCGACCTTCAGCCGCCATACGGTCGAGGTTAGGCGTCTTGATGAGCGGCGAGCCGAAACACCCAAGGTCTTCATACCCTTGGTCATCCGTGAAGATAAGGACGATATTCGGAGGACGATCGGCAGCAGTCAACGACGAGATAGCCGCCAGCAAGAGTACAAAGTAACGCATCCCATGGGCTAGCGAATGGATCACTAGCTTGTCAATCGCTCAATGCTCTGAGGCTTAATCTAACTGCATCTTGAATCCCGATCCTGTGGGCACGAACGTCACTTTCTGGTAGGATGAAACGAGTCGCTCCAACTCCTCCACAAGCTCGATCGGGAAGACTCGACCAGACATTGAAGCAATGAGAGATCTCGCCGACGCTTCCCGCTTGCTCGCATGGTAAGCTGCTAGGAGGCGAACCTTCAACGACAGGTCACTCGGCATCTGCTTCAGTGCCTTTTCATAATTCTTGGCAGCCTGCGGGTAGTTCCCGCGTTTCTCGGCAGCTTTCCCGGCCGCTGCGAGAGAACGAGGCGCTTCGCTGATAACCAGATTATTCCACAAATATCTGAGGAAGAATACCAGGCCCACGATCAAAGGCAGCTTGATATAGATCCGAGATGGCATGCGCAGGCAGAACGCCAAGAGAAAGATGCCTAAGAGCCCAACAGCGATGCGACAGAGCAAGACGACGAGGAAGCCTGAACGGTTTTTCGAATCACTTCGCATGTAGTCTCTGTCGTGGATGCCCATAGCAAAGTGCCATGATCAGCATGTAGGCTACTCTTCGTCAAGCTCTAGCCTTTCACGAATGAACTAGACGAGAAGTCCGCCTGACGCCGTTGACCATCGATATCCCACACACTGTGAATCAGTTAGCTCAACCTCGATTCAGATTTTCCCGATTTTCTTTGCCAAAGAACCGCGCGCAAAGCTTGCCTTACCTACGCTCAAGAATCTATTTGATAGAGTATGCACCGCTTTATACTGCCACGCGCCACGATTTGTGAAAAAGAGAGGAGCTGTTATTCACTCGTGAGTGGGAAGTTCTCATGAGTCAGCAGACTGATTTCGTAGTCGGGCAATCTTCCCTTTCGACAACTCGATGCTGAGATCTATCAGCTCGCCTGTCCACTGTTTGAACTTCTTATACTCGGCTGTCTCGGCGC
>CALLLI010000277.1 GCA_938082635.1 uncultured Verrucomicrobiales bacterium | reverse complement strand
TCTACCAGATACTCGGGATCGATTGGAAAGGGGCCAGCCCAGCGGTGAAGTCGGAACTGAAAGGAGCGACGACTTTGTAGTGCCTTCGCGACGCAGGCCCTGGTTTTATAGGGGTGCCACGCCGGTAATAAGAAACTTGGGTTAACGTAATGGCGACCGTTTGCCACGTGTTGTCGCGCCGTCGCTCGTTATGAAAGTCTCGCCGAATCGCCAAGCCAAATGAGTATTGGGCATCCTAGAGATCGTTGATCGAGGTGTCTGCGCGGTCCCACCAATGATCGCCCTTTGGAAGAATGCCGTCTAACCTAGTCGCCATGATCTCCACGGCATTGGCCGGCGTTTCCTGAATGATCAGGCGATCGCAGCGAAAGTTGGGTTCATCTTCGGCTAGAAAGGCCCCAATCTTTGCTTTGAAGCACGCCGCTCGAATCTCCGTCGTGGGGTCGCCGGGGGTGACGAGTAATTTGGCCGTGAGTTCAGGCTCATGCTCTTGAAAGAAGCCCAACAGCCGATCAGCATTGCTGATGTGGAAACTGTGGTCGACGTCGCGATCGATCCACTGGAACCACCGTCGCTTCACGCGATCAAACTCCGCGAGCATGTTGGTCTCCGGATCGAGCCCCGCTTGGGAAATCTGCACAATGTCGACGGTCACAATCTCGTCATGACCATGTGGCACGCGACAATTCGGAGCTGCACCACTGATGAGGCGGTGGCCCATGCTGTAGCGGCGACTGAACCGGAGCCGGAAATCGTAGTCGTCGCTCATTTTAGCGAAGAACGTGTGGGTCTCTGATTAGAGAGGCATCAACGCCAGCACCTCGGCTTGGATACCAGCCACTTCAGCCAGTTCGATACCTGAATCTGGCACGATGAAAATTTCTTCCGTTTTGCGTCGTTTATAGATCACGAGGCGCTGCCCATCTTTGTCTTGAGCGTCGATCTGCAGGAGAATCTTTTTACGCTCCAGCATGAGAGCGAGGAGGTAACGCGTCTTCTCGGTTGCGGGATCGTTCTCAGCGATCATCCGCTTGAGAGCGGCTTCGGCATCTTCCTTGTCCACGGCATCCTGCTTCTTCGGATCCGAAGAGGGGGGCTCATAGAGGCTGCGCCAGAAGGAGAATGGCTGGAATCCATCGCTGAGTTCTTCCCAGGCGGACTCGCAGTAGTCTTCACGGCGAAACTCGCCCTCTCCCTGGTCCCAGAAGATGGCAGTGTAGAATGGCTGACCTTCGGTGAAGGCCTCTTCAGTGTGGGAACAAGCGTGCTTGCGCGCGGCCAGCTTCCACTGTCTTTCAAGTGACATGTAGTCGTTTGAGGTAAGGAGTTTGTTGTCTTGTGGAGAAGAAGTGACTCACACGCGAAGAGCGCGAAGTCGTGGCAACCTAAGGGTTCGGTTTCTTGCACGCAAGTACAGAAAGAGGCCGCCGAGGACAAGAAAGATGGCGTTGGTGAGCCAGGCAGCCAGGGCAGGGCTGAGGTAGCCGCTCTTGCCCAGCGCGAGGAACAATTCCGTTAGGAAGAGAACGGCACCAAACACAAAGACCGCTGAGGCGACGCCTCCCAAGATTCCTTTGCGCGAGAAGGTGATTCCTAGCGGAGCGGCGATGAAGAGAATGGCGAAACAACCCCACGGAGCTGCCCAGCGGTGATAGAGATTCGTTAGAAAGGGCAGCGGTGGCTGGAGGCCATCGCGTGCATTTGTCCGGACATACGAGAGGAGACCGGGGACGCCGAGATGGTCGGGATCCATGCGCTGGTTTACCAGCTGCCATGGCGTCTCGGTCCAATCCGTCTCGAAGTGGAACGGCGAATAGACCGTGGTCGGAGCGAGCTCATCGTTAGCAAATTTAGTCTCGAGTGTCCGATGGAAGGCCCATCGTCCCGTGGTGCTGTCCCAGGTGGCCGAAGATGCCTGGAAAGAACGGATGCGACGATTGTCAGCGTCTTGCTCCTGAATATCGATGAACCGCAGCTCTTCCGTTTCTTGATTTCCATCACCGTAGTAGGGGATCTCACCGATGTACCAAGTGCGGTTGTCACGTTGGTTGACGAAGAGGTGCTTCGTCGCACTCGTGGTCTTCTTGTCGTCGCCGCTAAACTGATCTAACAGAGACTCCTTGGAGCCTTCGCCTTGGGGTGCTAGCTGGTAATTGAAGACCAGATACACGAACGAAATGTAGATGCCTGCGCAGAAGAGTGGCCGGAGCGTGCGGCCCAAGCTCCGGCCAGAGGCAAGCATGGAAATGAGCTCATTCGTGCGTGAAAATCGACTAAGGGCATAGACCGTGGCAATGAGCACGGCGACTTCAGCGATCTTAGTGAAGATGTGGGGGATCTGCACAAAGTAGAAATTCAGAATGTCGCGGAACGCGGGACGATGTTCGCGAAAGTCTGACAAATTGTCATTGAGATCGAAGATGAGCCAGATTGAGAAGAAAGCGATGAGGCAGAAGAAGAAGGGGCCTAGGAATTCTCGGAGTAGATACCGGTCGAGCAAGGTAGTCCGTTGGAATCCCCACAGAGCCACAATGGGGCTAAGGAGCCCCGCGATGATGAGATAGCGTTGCACGACATAGGCATCAGGCACGGGGACGCTCCCGATCTGGTTGATCGAGGAAGCCGCGGATCCCGGATCACCTAGATACCAAGCAACGGCTGCAGGGAGGCAGATGAGACCGGCACCAAGCAATTGCACCCAACCACGTGTCCGGATGACCAGAATCAGAAGACCAGGCAGAAGGAGGAGGAGGGCGCGCGTGAGTTGCAGAGACGCCGGGCTGGGAACCTCTCGCCGTCCATCTGCTAGATAGCCCATGACGGCGGCGGCACCCCCCCAAATCAGAGCGAGGGGAATGACCCAGGAATTCTCCAGAAAGAAATAACGCATCGCCTGACGGAGGCTCTTCCAGAAGTGAAACTTCGGAGCCGGAAGGTCGGTCGGAGGCTTATCAGAGGGCGGCATGCGCAAAGCGACCTTGAACGGCGTTCCGGCAAGGATCAATGGAGAAGATGAGCCGAAGCAACTTCTTGAAATTGGCCCGTTGACAGTGTCGTCATCTCGCGTGATTAGAGTTGTCGAAGATGCCGGAGTAGCTCAGGGGTAGAGCAATTCACTCGTAATGAATAGGTCGTCGGTTCAATTCCGACCTTCGGCTCTCTCCTACAGCAAACCTACCGGGTCATGCGGCAAAGAATGCTGGTAAGTGGTCATTAAAAGTGGTCATTTTAGGCAATGAAAATCCGGGGATTGATCTGCATAAAAGGGTGGTTTTACTAGCGTCCTCCGCAGCGCAACGGCATCAGACCCAAGCGAATCGCACTCAGAACACGCTCTGAAAGTGAGGCGATTACCCTAGCAATTGAGCTTAAAGGCAAGAGCGATGAATCCATCTCTGGAGGGCGATTACCTGGTGAGATCCAACGCTACTTGGCGACGAAGAACAGCGCCGGTGAATGGATGCGAGCAACGTCTCAAGCCACGACGAGCACTTTACCCTAGAAACGTAAATGGGCACAAGAATACAGTCCGAATGGCGGGCGGCATTCGGTGTCAGGTGATGGGCCGCGAGTTAATCCTAAAAACGGCAATGGAATCTCCGAATTCTGCGCGAACCGTTGAAATGTAAGCAGTTGTGCATCAACGAGTAGTCACCCAGAAGGTCCATTGCGAAGCAATAGGAATTCGCTGCAAATGAACAAGTTACGAATCGTCCTCAGTTTCCACTCCCGTTTTTAGG
>CALLLI010000276.1 GCA_938082635.1 uncultured Verrucomicrobiales bacterium | reverse complement strand
AGGCGCAGGCATCTTTGAGGCAATGAAGAGTATTACGACGACTCTGGCATTACGCGGGATAAACGTGAGCAAAAGCCTGGCCGACCTCATTAGAGGTGGTGCCATGCCTGCCAAACCTAGTTCCCGCTAATCGGTTACGTTGAGATGAGGGGTTCTACGGCGTTGCCGATCGTGTAGGAGATCACCGCTGGAACGGAGCCCAGCCCTCCGGGATTGAACTGGCTTTGTGGCTTTTCAGCGGCATGTCAGTCATGCCCTCACGAGCTCCTCGACGACGACTGCGGCGGCCGTGAAGCCTAGGGTTCCTGTGAGGAAACTTGCAGTGCCAAAGCCGGTAGCGCAATCCAGCCTGAGGCTGCTGTCAGGCTCCGGGCGGGCACAGACGGTTCCATTGCTCCACGGGAAAACTGGGTTCTCTTCCGAATAGACGGCGGTCATTCCAAACGATTTCTTGAGGTCGCGGGAGAAGCCATACTCCTGTCGCAGCTTCCTCCGGAGGCGTTTGAGCAGGGGGTCATTGGTGGTCTGGCCAAGATCTGATCGACAAACTTTAGACGGGTCTCCCTTGCCTCCTGCGCCACCGGATACGACGAGTGGCTGTTTGCGGCGATCGCATTCGTTTACGAGGACACACTTGTCATCAATACTATCAATGGCATCGATCACGTAATCGATGCCACGCGAAAGGATGGCTTCCGCATTGGCTGCGTTAAAGAAGGCCTCCTCGACATGCACCTCCAAGCCTGGATTGATACGACCTAGGCGATCTGCCATGGCACGCCCTTTCGACTGCCCCACGGTGTCCTCTAGAGCGTGAACCTGCCGATTCACGTTGGTCACACAGACGTCATCAAGATCGATAAGGGTGATCTTTCCCACTCCAGAACGGGCAAGGGCCTCCGCTGCCCAGGAGCCGACGCCGCCGAGACCGATCACGGCCACATGCGCTGCTTGAAGACGTGTGAGCGAGCCCTGACCGTAGAGTCTCTCTATCCCCCCAAATCTCATCGCTCGAGCAGTTTACTTGTCGATAATGAGTTCATCCTTTAAGTCGCCTTTGCTATCATAAGCACGATAGATGAGGCGGTCCCCATTAATCTGTAGATCGAGGGCTTGGAAAGTTGGTGTGTTCGTCATGCCGAACTCTGTGTAGTCACGCTTGTCCTGACCATAAAACTTAGTGCCCGATACAGAGACGATGTAGACGGTGCCATCTTTAGGCGAGCCCACTCGCTTACTACCTTTCATCGGGAAGGTTCGGAGATACGCGTGATCATGCCCCTGCAAGGCGAGGTCCACATGGTACTTATCGAAGATATCGCCCCAGAGTTTACGAATGTCGGCATTGTCTCGAGACGGAGCCGATGAGTAGGCGGGATGATGATAGACCGCGAACTTCCACTTGGCTTTGCTCTCTGCCAACGTGCGTTCCAGCCAAGCAGTCTGAGGCTTGGGATCAATGTTCGTATCTAAGACGACAAAGAGCGCATTGCTGTATTCGAAAGAATAGGCCCGTTCTTTCTCCACATCGTCTGGGCCATTCTCTAGCAAATTCATTAGCTCAAGATACATCGTGGGATGACCACCCTGGTTCTCGTGATTGCCAATGGCAGGCACAAGCTGCTTCTGCGCGTAGATGTCGCCACAGTTATACCAGAAACCATCCCAATCATTCCGATCGTTTCCCTTATCAACCAAATCGCCCGCCATGATGTAGAAGGCGGCATCAGGACGCTGACGATGCGCGAGCTGGAGCAGCGATCCCCAGCGATAGAGATTGTTCTGAGCATCGCCCATGTAGACGAAGGAGAATGGCTTCACTTTCGAAGGAGCAGTCGTGAACTCTTGCAACTCCGTCCAGCCTTCCTCTGTGCCATCCCCCACGGAGTAGACATAGGTCGTGTCTGGCTCGAGACCGTTCAACTCGACCTTGTGGAAATTGACTACCGGATCATTGATGATGTTTGGCGTTTCCATCGCCCGCGTCTCTGCTTCGACGCGCTCAAGAGGGGTTGGCTTGAATCGATTCGTCAGCGCTTTCTTCTGATACATCAGCGCGCCCTGCTTCACATCGGGGCTCGTGCGCCACTGAAAGGTTTGAGTGGTCTGAGGATCTCCACTCCACGTCAGGAAGAGCTGATCAGGCTGCGATGTGCTAACATGCTTCGTCCATCGGAAATATTCAACCAGCCTAGCATCGTCCGCACTTTGGACTTCCGTGCGGATCATGAGATGCTCCTTTAAGTCTGCTGGAACCTCTGGCAGTTTGTCATCAGCATCTACGTAAGGCTTCTCATCTTTCTTGAAGGTGCCCAAGCGAAACGTGGCAGGATACAGGCTCGTCACTTGAACGCGGTCTCCAGCATTCACGGGGCTCACCGTGACGACGTAGTGCTTCCCCTTACCGAATGAATTCACTCCCAAACCAACAGGACCAGCTTCGAATGTCTTCTCCCAGACATCGAACTCAGTCTTACCCAGATTCATGAGTATCCCCGTGAGATCAAAGCCACGGTCGCGAATCCAGAAAGGCTCCGACTTGATCGAGCGATCACGGAAGATCGTTACCTTTACTGGCACATTCACCTTGAAGGTGATGTGTTCATTTCCCAATACTGTCTTCTCGCGATCTGTGAGGATCTTGTAGACCTGATAGGGCTTCAAGACCTTGAGCTCACTTTCCTTGTACTTTTCGCGAAGCCGAAGTGCGATACCTGCGACGGTATCGTGGACGGACGGATGATCGCCAACATGAGCAAGAGCCGAGCTACTCATCAATCCTGCGAATAGCCCTCCGATGATGAACCTAGAAATGGGAGATTTCATAAAGACAGACGCTTGGAAACTAATATTCCCACACAGTGAACCGCTTCCAGTTTGGAACGGCAAATCAATTCATACTTCTTAAATATCAGCTCCTACGAAAGGTATGGTAGCCATACTAAACTGGCACATCCACAGCTGTAAGCACTTCGTCAACAATCTGGCGAGCTGTGAGGCCAGAGAATTTCGCCTGGGGATCTAAAACCAAACGGTGGGCGATGACATCGGGTGCCAGCTCCTGGATATCGTCGGGCGTGATAAACTCTCGCCCATCAAAGAGAGCCACGGCACGCGCGGCCTTCATCAGACTAAGAGCGGCCCGTGGACTAGCAGCAAGTTGCACTTCTGGAACTTCTCTCGTCGCCGCCACGAGATCGACAATGTAACCCATGAGTTCCTCACTAACACGCACTTCTTCAGCCGCCTTGATGAGATTCTCAATATCCTGAAGCGAGGCACACGGCTTCATCTCATCAACGGGATGGTTGCCTTGTTGCGCGTTGAGGACCGCGATTTCATCGACCCTATCGACATACCCCAAAGCTAACTGCATGCCAAAGCGATCCATCTGTGCTTCTGGTAGAGGATACGTCCCTCGAAACTCGACAGGGTTCTGAGTGGCAATGACAAAGAAGGGCCTCGTTAGGCCGTGCTGCTTTCCTTCGATCGTGACCTGGCTCTCGCCCATGGCCTCTAACAAAGCAGACTGCGTGCGCGGCGAAGCTCGGTTGATCTCGTCGGCTAACAAGACATTCGTGAATACCGGCCCCGCATGAAAGTTGAACTCCTGATTCCGAGGGTCAAAGATGGAGACGCCAAGAATATCCGAGGGTAAGAGATCCGGCGTGAACTGAACGCGCTTGAAATCCATACCACTGATGGACACGGCAATCGCCTTCGCGAGCGTCGTCTTCCCTGTCCCAGGATAATCTTCGAGCAAGACATGGCCACCACTAACAAGTGATGCCAGCAACTTCCTAACAATCGCTTCTTGCCCATGAATGACCTCCGACACATTCTCACGAATGTTTTGATAGACCTGCTGAGGCGTAGGCTCGGGCATCCGAAGGAAGTCTCCGCGCTGGCTAGTTGGGAATATGAATGGCGTGGCCGTAGGCTTGGCCAGTCGCCTCATGCACAGCTTCCGCTAGAGTCGGGTGAGCGTGGATGGTCGCCTCAAGATCGTCTTTGGTAGCTTCCAATGTGATCGCCAAGCCAAGCTCAGCAATCATCTCCGTAGCATCGGGGCCAATGATGTGGGCACCGATAACTTCACCATACTTTTCGCCGAAGAGCAGCTTCACGAAACCTTCGCTATCTCCCACAGCCTGCGCTTTGCCACTGGCCTGAAAAGGGAACTTGCCAACTCGGTAGTCGATCCCCTTCTCTTTGGCGGCCCCTTCAGTAAGTCCGACGCTTGCGACCTGAGGATGACAGTAGGTGCAGCCTGGAAAGATTTCGACTTTCTTCGGCGTGCCACCTGCATAGAGCCCTTCGACACATTGAATCGCTTCCCAACTTGCCACGTGAGCTAACCAGGGTGGTCCAATGATATCGCCAGCCGCATAAATGCCCTTGGTACTAGTCTGATACTTGTCATCCGTGACGAGATAACCGCGATCGGTCTTCAAGTCCATGCCACCAGGCAGGACGGGAGCCACGCCAATTGCGATCAGCACTGTGTCTGCCTTGAGCACTTGCATCTCTTTGCCTTCAACCGTGATCTCGACGCCACTGCCCGTATCCTTGGTTCCAGTGACTTTCGTGTTTGTTAGAATGTTAATGCCCTGCTTCTTAAAACTCCTCTCCAAGGTCTTGCTGACTTCATCATCTTCCACTGGAAGAATGTGAGGCATCATCTCAACGACCGTGACCTTTGTACCGAAGGCATTGAAGAAATAGGCAAACTCGATGCCAATAGCGCCGGCACCGATGATGACAATTTCCTTCGGTTGCTCCGCTAGGACCATGGCTTCCTTGCTTCCCAAGACCGTCTTTCCATTGAAAGGAAAGTCAGGGAAGGGACGAGAAACACACCCAGTCGCGACCAGAATATCTTTCGTTTCAAGCACCGTCTTTGCGCCAGCGGTATCGGTCACCGCAACTTTGCCAGGGCTTTCTAACGTGCCCTCACCACGAATGTAGTCGACCCCATTCTTCTTGAAGAGAAACTCGATGCCTCCCGCCAAGCGTTCAGAAACACTGCGACTCCGGCCAATGATTTTGCCCCAATCGTAGCTCAGCCCTTCGATCTTGAGGCCAAACTCATCAGCCTGGTGCTTGAGCAAATGATAGATTTCCGCGTTCCTGAGAAGGGACTTGGTTGGAAGGCAGCCCCAGTTTAAGCAAGTCCCGCCGGCGCGATCCATTTCCACGCAGGCGACTTTCTTGCCGAGCTGAGCAGCGCGGATTGCGCCGACGTATCCCGCAGGACCGCCGCCGATGACAATGAGATCGTAAGCCATGGCTGGTATAAAGAGGTTGTTGAGGAAAGTGGGTTAGAGCAACATCAACGCCGGACTCTCGATCAGGCGACGAAGCTCTGCAAGGTACTGCGCACCAATGGCGCCATCGATCACGCGGTGATCACAGCTCATGCCAATGGCCATGCGTTGGCCAATGACGATCTGATCATTCGCACCGACCACTGGAGTCTTCCGGATCGAGCTGATGGCAATGATAAAGGCTTGAGGCGGATTGATGATCGCATCGAAACTATCAATACCATAGGCACCGAGATTCGAGACCGTCAGCGTGCCACCCGCAAACTCATTAGGAGTGAGCCTCTTGGCCCGAGCTCGGGTCGCGAGATCTTTAACCGATTGGCTAATTTCTAACAGGGACTTATCCTGCGCATCGCGAATGACTGGCGTAACCAAGCCTTCATCGACAGCAACTGCGACACTCACATTAACCGATGCAAAGCGCACAATGGCGTCGACATCAAAAGAGGCGTTCACGTCAGGGACAGCGACCGTACTTTGAACGACGGCTTTCAGAATGAAGTCGTTGATCGTGTAATTGTTCGCGTTGTCGCTCTTCTCAGAAGCCTGATTCACCTGCTGGCGGAAGGCGAGAAGCGGTGCCGCATTCACATCGATGTTCAGATAGAAATGCGGGATCTGTGTCTTGCTCGCCAACAAACGTTCCGCGATAATCGTGCGCATGCCCGTTAGAGGAATCCGCTCATCATCCGGCCCAAATGTAGGACGGATCGCGGCCACAGCACTTGCTGCGACAGGAGCGCTACTCGAACCACCCACAGGAGCATTCTCCACATCGCGTTTCACGATGCGACCACCAGGACCAGTGCCCTGGACTCGTGCTAGATTCACGCCACGGTCTGCTGCGATCTTACGCGCAAGAGGCGAAGCCTTCACACGAGCACCATCAGCGACAGGCACTGCGGCTACGGCAGGAGTCGCGGCACCACTTGAAGGCGCAGCTTCCTCGGAGACTGCCGTCGAATTACTTTCACTAGAAATCTCTGTTCCAGGCGCCGGCGGCTCCTCGCCCTCTTCTAATAAGAGCGCAAGCTTGCTACCTAGCGGGGCTTTCTCTCCTGCTTGAACATAAATCTCATGAAGGACGCCGTCATCGAAAGCCTCCATACTCATGGTCGCCTTATCTGTCTCGATCTCGGCAATTTCCATACCGACTTCGATCTCGTCACCAGGTTTCTTCAACCACCGGACCAGAGTACCCTCGGTCATGGTGTCGCTCAGTTTGGGCATTTCAATGATCGTGGCCATAGCGTCTAGCGTCTTCTACTTCGGTAAGAGTTACTTGCAAACAGCTAGTGCCTTCTCAACCACCACTTCGGGACGAGGGAGCTGAAGCTCCTCCAAAGGCGGGCTGTAGATGGCAGGCGCATCAAGCGCATTGAGCCGGAGAATCGGAGCATCTAAGTAATCAAATGCCTTCTCTTGGATCATCGTGGCGATCTGCGCATTAACGGCACAGAAAGGCTTGTTCTCATCAACTAACAAGACGCGATTCGTCTTCCGAACTGAAGTCAGAATCGTCTCCTCATCGAGAGGACGGATAGAACGCAGGTCGACGACTTCTGCCGAGATCCCATGCTCTGCTGCGAGAATCTCCGCAGATTTCAGCGCCGTGATCACAGCGCGGCCATGGGCGACGATCGTCAAATCGGTGCCTTCACGCTTCACATCAGCAACACCTAACGGAATGGTGTATTCCTCTTCAGGCACTTCGCCGAGTTCACCATAGAGCTTCGTATTCTCCATGACATAAACAGGATCGTCATCGCGGATAGCAGATTTCATCATGCCCTTGGCATCATAGGCCGTCGCAGGGCAGATCACTTTCAAACCCGGTGTATTCGCAATAAAGTTCTCTGGTGTGTGCGAGTGAGTCGCACCCACATTGGTGCCACCATTAGCAGGACCACGAACCACGATCGGACAGTTAATCTTGCCGCCTGACATGTACCTAACGCAGCCTGCATTATTGATCATCTGATCAAAGGCAACGTAAGCGAAGCTCCAGAACATCAGTTCCATGACAGGGCGCACGCCTAACATCGACGCCCCGATTCCCATGCCGATGAAACCCGCTTCGCTAATCGGCGTGTCCACCACGCGTTTGTCGCCAAAGCGTTTCCAAAGCCCTTCAGTGACTTTGTAGGCACCGTTGTACTCGGCGACTTCCTCGCCCATGAGGACGACGTTCTCGTCCCGTTCCAATTCTTCAGCCAGCGCCTCATTGATGGCTTGGCGATAAGTGATCGTGCGCATGATAGGGTCTTAGACGCTCCTGTTAGTCGTTGAAGAAATGCTTGCCGGTCTTGCCAGCTTCCGTGCCTTGATCGACCTCGTAATAGACGTCTTCGAGAATGGCCTTGGGCTCGGGGAAAGGACTTTCCTCGGCGAATTTCACCGCTTCCTTTGCTTCCGCCTTCGCTTCCTTATCAATTTCAGAAGCTTGATCCTCCGTCAGCACGCCCTCGTCCAAGAGACGCTTACGCCAGAGAATAATAGGATCGTGATGCTCCTGGTACTGTTTGATCTCTTCAGGAGAACGGTACTTCTTGGAGTTCGCATCAGCCACGGAGTGCCCGTAGTAACGGTAAGTAGAAATCTCTAACACTGTCGGACGCGATTCCTCATGCGCACGCTCAATGGCGACCTGAGTCTTGGCTCGCACTTCGTAAACGTCCTCTCCATTCACCGTATCCCAGGCGATGTCGTAGCCATCAGCGCGCTCAGCCAGACAAGACTTGAAGGCTGAAGAGCGCTTCTGACTGGTTCCCATCGAATAGCCATTGTTCTCGATGACATAAATGACAGGGAGATCGAAGAGGGCCGCCAAGTTCAGAGACTCGTGGTAGGCACCTTGATTAATCGCGCCATCCCCAAGATAGCAAAGACAGGAACCTTTCAACCCCTGGTACTTTAGGCCATAGGCCAAGCCAGCACCTAAAGGAGTCTGACCAGCGACGATGCCGTGGCCTCCCCAGTAATTCTTGTCCGGCGCGAAGAAGTGCATGGAGCCACCCTTGCCTTTCGAACAACCGGTTGCCTTGCCGTAGAGCTCGGCCATGCACTCATTCATAGACATGCCAACAGAGAGCGCATGCCCATGGTCACGGTAAGCCGTGATGATGTGATCATTCTCTCCAGCCAAAGAGATGGTCCCTACAGCGACCGATTCCTGACCGTTGTAGAGATGGAGGAAGCCCCCCATCTTTCCTGAAGTGTATTGCTTGAGCGCCGCTTGTTCGAAGCGGCGAATCCTGACAATGTCTCGGAGAATGCTGATCTTCCCTTCGGAACTCAGCTGCTGATTGATGGGAGCGGTGGCGTGGTCGATGGCGGAATTCACGTTTCTAGTAATGGAAACGACTAGACGGCGTTTTCTGAGAGCTTCAAGGCCGAATCGGCCGTCCGACGAGAACTTGGCAACCAAACCACCAAACAAACAAACAACACGGTGAAGAGAAGGTCACCAATGAGTGCGTTTCTCAAAAAGAAGTAGCTCGGAGGTGCACCAGGGATCGGCAGGCCAACCGTTTGGCTTTGCCACCAGCCCGCCAGCGTCTTGGCATAGGCAAATGGAGGAGTAGAGGACAACCACGCCACCGTATTCATGATGACGTAGAACCCAAGGGTCATGGCAGGAGTCATGGCCAAGGCGATGCCCGAAGTGCGTCGTTTCATCCAGAAACAAGCGACAGCAAAGACGCCACCGTAAACAGCATAACGCAGAAGCACGGTGGACGAAGCCATGAGCCCCCAGAACGAAAGGTTTGGATCCTGCCTCACAGCAAGGACAGTGACAAAAACGTCACTCAGAACGAGAAGACCGAAGGCAAGGGCGACAGCAAGAAGAGATCGCCGGTAGAATAGACCAAAGCATAGAGCCATGGCCGAAACCGGCGCGAGGTTTGCAAACGCGACATTTGCAAAGCCTAAAAATCTCAAACCGAAAAGCAGTACCGCCAGCAAGGCGACTGCTATGAGCGGCAGCATTCTAGAGTTTATAAATTTTCTCATAACGATAAATAGAAGTACTCACAGGGATCCAACGTAGACTACAAACAAGCGAAACTCGACGCGGGCAACCGAAGATATGATCGAACTCCCTGAGGCCTGCTCTCCGGACTGGAATGCGAACCTTTGGAACTGCTACGATTCATCGAAACTCAATCTGACTAGAATTTCCGTGCTTTCAATTTGCTAGAAACTTCGGACAGGCTAAGTATCAAACTCCCTCCCGCCTCCCTTCAGTTCATGCCCAACGTTCAATTACACGAACCCACAGACCCACGCGCCCTCCGAACAGCCCAAGGCTACTACGAGCTGGGCATGACTTCAGATAGCCAAAGTCTATTGGCACAGCTGCCCGCTGAAGACAAGCTCAGACCTGACGGCTTAGAACTCTCCATTCTCCTGGAACTTGATACCGGTCATTACAACGAGGCTCTCGAGTTGTGCGACTCCGCGATCAGCCTCTATCCCAACGCCCCTTTCGGGTTCGTGAACAAAGCTTTCACGCTTCACGAGATGAATCGGACACCAGAATCGCTGCAGATCTTGGAAGAAGCTCATCTTGTAGTCGCGGTGGAACCCACAGCCATATACAACCGCGGCTGCTACCTAGCCTGCCTCAAGCGAAACACTGAGGGCATCTTCTGGGTAAACAAGGCTATTAGGCTCGATCCAAAGCTCCGAGATCACGCGGAGACCGATCCAGATCTTCTGGCCATTCGACACCGCTTGGAGCCCTAGGCTCAGGATCTTTTCAGATTCCTACCAAGCATGAGAGGTCACGCCTCATTTTTCTTGCTCCCCCGTCCCCTGGAGAGCAGATTGAAGAGTGAAGCTTCTGGAACCTGAGTGGCGTAAGATCGTCCTCTACCTACTCCTCACCCTGGTGCTGGGGTCGCTTCTCGCCCCCTGGCTATTCCACTTTGGGCGAGGCCTTGTCCATCAGGGAACCTTAGCCGAGGGACCGGCACCGTTGCCTTATCTTCATGGAGCCTTAGAGCGCAGCCCATTCTCGCGCTATTTCAATCGCGCCGTCATGATCGTCGCCTTCCTTGGCATGATTCCACTGATTCGCTCACTCCGCATTCGCGGTTGGGAGGACCTTCAGATTCGACGGAACCCATGCGCCTTCATGGACATCATTGCAGGAAGCTTGCTCGCGGCGGGATTCCTGCTCTTCATGGGCATTGCCTTTCTTTATCCAGGCCTCTTCGTTCCAGATCCGGAAGCAAAGTGGGACATCATCCCGAAACTCCTCGGCACGGCAATCGCCGTCGGCATCTTAGAAGAACTGTTCTTTCGCGGAGGCATGCTGGGTGTGTGCCTACGGAAGATGTCGATGACAGCCGCCGTGTTCCTGACCTCCGCCGTCTATGCGATCATTCACTTCCTCAAGCCCCCGCGCTTGAAGCTGTCTGAAGATGAAGTCACGTGGTCCACAGGGTTCGACACGCTCGGCCGCGTGTTTGAGAGATTTACAGATTGGCAAACAGTCACTGCCGAGTTCCTCACCCTCCTTGTCCTAGGAATCGTCCTAGCGATGGCTCGACTCCGCACGAAGTCACTCTGGCTGCCAATCGGTCTGCACGCAGGATGGGTCTTTGGATACCAGCTCTACAACAAGGTCACCGACAAAGGGGCGTCTTTAGCTGAGAAAGCACCTTGGGTCGGCGAAGATCTCAAAATAGGCATCATTCCCCTAGTGGTCATCATCATTACCGGCGCCCTGGCCAGCTTATGGATTGACCTCAGCCGCAAACCAAGTGCAGAAGTTGCTCAGGACTCCTCGGAGCCAAAAGCATGATCAACCTCATCTACTTCAGCCACGCCGATCGCGCGATGAGTAGCGATGATCTACAGGAACTGCTGAACCGAGCCCGTGATAGGAATAAGACCAAGGGGATCACCGGCCTACTCCTCTATCAATCTGGTTACTTTCTCCAAGCACTAGAAGGCGATAGAGAATCTGTCCGTGCACTGTTCGAGAAGATTCAGGCGGATCCTCGGCATCACACCATGACAAAGATCTACGATCAAGAGACCGAGGAGCGAAACTTCAAAGACTGGCAAATGGGGTTTCATCTTGTCACAGGAAAGGAACTAGAAGGGTACGACGGCTACTCAGAAATTCTTTCTACCGAAGTGGCCACTAACGAAATCGACCTCGCCAACGAGATGACATTTGTCACCGTGAGCCTCTTCAAACAGTACGTCCGTGCGGCTGAAGCTGAACGCGCGGCGCAGTCGTGACCCCATGTGCCCGCGTCGCCATTGATGGCTCCTCGGACCTGGAGTTTGACTATCACATTCCCGCAGAGCTTCGGGAAGCCGTCGCCATCGGGTCTCGAGTCACCGTTCCTCTCCGCCTACGCAAGGCCAAAGGCACCGTGCTCGATCTCATCGACCACACTGAGCCACCCAGAGGGCTGCGCGATATCGACACCCTCATTCATGACCGTCCCATCCTGACACCCTCCCTGATCCAGTTAGCCAACTGGATGGCAAACTACTACTGCACCTCCCGAGAGACCGTCTTGCGCGCCATGCTCCCCGAGTCAGTACGGGCCGAAGAGCCGCCCTTCCGCGTGCGCAAAGCCATCAGGATCATCGCCGCGCCATCCAAAGAAGAAGTTGCCACCCTACGCCGGCGAGCCCCTCGCCAAGCGGAGATCCTCGAACAGATCCAAGCCATCGAGGAACCCCTGCTCCTAACCAAAGTCGGAAACCTCGCCGCCGCCAAGGCACTCGTTGCCAAGGGCTGGGCTCGGATCGAGGAGCAACGTGTTGAACGGGATCCTCACGCCGAAGATGAGTTCATCGCCTCTGAACCACTTGAGCTCATGGCGGAGCAAGCCACCGTGCTAGATTCCGTCCTCCTCGCCATGGCCGAGCCGGATCGCCAGCCCATGCTGCTTCATGGCGTCACTGGCAGCGGCAAGACCGAGGTCTACCTCCAAGCCACTGCCAAAGCGTTAGAACAGGGCCAGACCGTCATCGTCCTCGTGCCGGAAATCTCGCTCACGCCCCAGACAGTAGAGCGCTTCAAATCACGCTTCGCGGATCGCCAACGCGAAGTCGCCGTGCTCCACAGCCACCTTTCTAAAGGAGAACGTTTCGATGAGTGGCACAAGATCCACCGAGGCGAAGCCAAGATCGTCATCGGCGCGCGAAGCGCGATCTTTGCGCCGTTAGACAATCTCGGACTCATCATCGTGGATGAAGAACACGAAAGCTCCTACAAACAAGACAGCCAACCACGCTATCATGGTCGCGATGTGGCTGTCGTCCGTTCGCGCATCGAGAAATGCGCCATCTTGTTAGGTAGCGCGACACCCTCCCTCGAATCCTATCATAACGTCAAGCGAGACAAATACGAACTCCTTGAACTCACCCAACGAGTCGACGATAGATCCCTTCCCCTCATACGCATCATCGACATGCGCCAAGAGAGCCGCAAGCACAAGGGACCAGCCATTCTCTCCGAACGCCTACGCCAAGAAATCGAGATCCGTTTGGAAAGGAAAGAACAGATCATGCTCTTCCTCAATCGACGAGGCTACTCCAACTCCATGCAGTGCCTCGACTGCGGCCATGCTTGCGGCTGCCCGCATTGCAGCACCTCACTCACCTATCATCTAGCAGAACAACGTCTCATCTGCCACATCTGCGGCTACAAACAGATCGCCCCGCGTCGCTGCCCCAAGTGCAAATCCACCGCCGTCGTCTACGGAGGATTCGGCACCGAACGCGCCGAAGAAGTCCTAAGGAAAGTCTTTCCTCAGGTCCGCATGGCTCGCATCGATGCCGACATCATGCAACGTAAGAATCGACTACGGGACACGCTGCGTTTATTCAAAACGCACAAGCTCGATATGCTCGTCGGCACGCAGATGATCGCCAAAGGCTTGCACTTTCCCAATGTGACCTTGGTAGGTATTCTCAATGCCGACCTCGGACTTCACCTACCAGACTTTCGAGCCGGCGAGCGCTGTTTCCAACTCCTCACTCAAGTCGCAGGACGAGCCGGCCGTGGCCACCTCGAAGGCGAGGTCGTGGTCCAAACGTTCACCCCTCAGAGTCCGTGCATTCAGTTTGCCCGTCACCACGACTACGATGGGTATGCAGAGCAAGAATTCGAAGCGCGACAGCAATTCTCGCTCCCGCCCTACACCCACGCCATTCTCCTTCATGTCCGGTCGAAGAACGAGCGGCTCGCAGAATTCACCATCGAGAATCTTTGCCAACGCCTCCGCAAGGACCTGCCCAAGGGCATTCTATTGAGCCAGCCAAACCCCTCACCTCTCGACCGCGCCCAAACCCTCTTCCGCTATCAAGCCATGTTCCGCTGCACCCAAGCAGCGGCCATGACACGCTACATCAAGGGCGTCATGAAAGGCATGACGTTTCCTGAAGAAGTGATCGTCATCTTAGACGTCGATCCCTTCCAAATCTGCTAGCGTGGTTCTGCTTTACACAGCAATCGTCACTCTCTAAAATTGATCACCCCCACACCCCAAACCTTCACCCACTCTATGAAACCCTTCCGCATTCTCCTGGCCTTCTCCGCCATGGCATTCAGCTCAGCGCACGCCGAAGTTGTTGCCGATTCCGTCGCAGACTTTCCAACGACCAAAGACCAAGGCGTGAACGGCTGGACTTATGGATATAGAACCGTCGACCAAGATGCCGATGACCTGAACACCTATGACCCTGAAATCGACTTTGTCGCTTTTGATGAAGCAGACGGCTGGATTTGGAACGGTGCGGCATGGGACTGGGGCGACGGACAACGCCCCTGGACCGTGATCAACGCCACTGGCGGACACCCTAACGGAACCAATAGCGGCGACGCCGGAGAACAATGGGCGGTTCGTCGCTGGACCGCAACCGTCGGACCAAAACCCTTGGCTGTCAGCTGGCACTTACACAAAGACAATATCAACGGCGGTGATGGAACGTCGGTTTCAATCAATCTAAACGGTGTTCAAGTCGACACGGGCGCTGTCGAAGGAACCGATGGCGACGGGATCGACCAAACCGTCTACGTCAATGTGAATCCCGGCGATCACATTGACATCAGCCTCACCCCAAAGGGACCCACTGACGCCCGGTTAGACGGCGCAGATGGTTCCTCCTGGTCTGCCGTCATCGATGACACTATCCCGGCCAACCCAGTCCAACCAGACGGATCGCCGTTCGCTCCTGTGTCAGGAGATGATTCGGATTCCGATGGATTGGCCGATGCATGGGAAATGATCTACGCCGATGACCTAACCACCCTAGCCGGGAGTGCGGACTTCGACAGTGACGAACTCACCGAGGCTCAAGAGTTCGAGGCGGGCACGGATCCGACGAACGCAGATTCCGATCAAGATGGCCTGAGTGATGGCGCCGAAATTGCCGGGGGAACGAATCCGCGCAACGCAGATAGCGATAGCAATGGACTCACCGATGCCCAAGAACTCGCCATCGATGACATCGTCGCCGCAAAGATCGGTGACTCCATCGAAGACTTTGCCGAAGACCAAGGCCCCGCTTGGTTCAACGGATTCCGCGATTACACAGCCGATGGCGGTGGCGAGGACTACAATGCAGACACAGAATTCGAAGCGTTCAGCGACGATGGTGGATGGACGTGGGCTGGCGACCAATGGGACTGGGCCGACGGAAACGTTCCGTGGACAACCATTGCCGCTGAGAATGTGCATCCAAACGGCGTTAACAACTCGACGGAACAATGGGCCATTCGCCGTTGGGTCGCCAGTGAACTCACTGAACCAACGCCGCTATCCGTTTATTGGAATGTAAGAGAAGAGAACGTTGATGGTGGTGGCATTTCTGGATCGCTCAACGTGAACGGTAAACAGGTGGCGAAGGCCACGGTGCCTGGCGGTGATGAAGTTGGGGCGACTGGTATCTACTATATCAATGCTGTCCCAGGGGACACTATCGATCTAGGACTCACACCGGAAGGGCCCACCGACGGGCGATCAGACGGGTCCGACGGCTCTTTCTCCTGGATGATTGTTAGCGCGCACATCCCAGAGAACGCGCGTCAATCAGATGGCTCTCTCTTCGTCCCCTCCACCGGTGATGATTCTGATGGGGATGGACTTCCCGATGCGTGGGAGCAGCAATACTTCCCTGACAATCTCGCAGCATTGGCCACAGGGGGGGACAATGATAGCGACGGCTTACTAGACGAGGACGAGTTTGCCCTCACCTCCAATCCCATGGTCGCTGACACCGACGGCGATGGTCTCCCAGATGGAGCTGAACGCAACGACGGCGAATTCGTCGACGCTTCGAAGGCGGGCTCTAGTCCGCTCAAAGCAGACACTGATGGCGATGGGATCTCGGATAGTGCCGAGGCCAATGGCGATCCTGCAACCAATCCAAGCAAGGCCGACTCCGACGGTGATGGATTCTCGGATCCTGAGGAACTCGCTCAAGGATTCGATCCTAACGATGCCAGCAAGAACCCATTTGCCGGGCTCATTGCGGAGTCCGTCTCTGAATTCTCCGGGACGCAAGGCGAGAATGGCTGGTACAACGGTTTTCGTGACCTCGGTGATGCCCCTGAGGAAGCCCCCGTCGACTACGATCCCGAAGCCGACTTTGTCGCGTTTGATGAAGCAGACGGCTGGGTTTGGAGCGGTACCCAATGGGATTGGGGCGACGGAAACATTCCGTGGACTGCTATCGGCACCGAAGGAGCGCATCCCAATGGAACCAATAGTGGCGGCATAGAAGAATGGGCCATTCGTCGCTGGGTAGCTGATGAATTGTCAGATCCGACGCCGCTTGCCCTTGTCTATCATCTACACGCCACCAACACCAATGGCACCGGCACGAGCGTTCAACTCCACATCAATGGTGAACTCCAGGACACCCTCACGATCGCTGGCAACGATGCCGAAGGTGAAACCCGCACGTTCTATACAAATGTGAATCCCGGTGACTTCATTGACCTCGCGTTAACACCAGTTGGACTAGACGACAACCGTACGGATGGTTCTGATGGTTCTGCCTACACGCTCCGCGTGGATGCAATCATCCCAGACAATCCCACCCAGCCAGATGGTTCTGCCTTCGTGCCATTGATTCTTGGAGACCCACATCTCTCAGTCCCTTTCCGCACGCCGTTTGGCTTGTTAGGCGACAGCCCTGGCGTGCAAACGAGAACAGTGACGCTAAAGAATTCGGGATCTAGCCAAGACCTCACCATTACGACCGCTGCCTTGGATGGCACAAATGCGGCCAACTATACGAGCGCCCTCGTGACTCCACTGACACTGGCGCCAGGAGCTAGCCAAGACTTCACGGTGACCTTCGATCCACAAGGCAGTGACGGCGGTTTCATTGCTTCGTTAGAATTTGGCAGCAACGACGAGAATCAATCGACACGCAGCCTCGACCTCAACGCGAACATCCCTGATCGAAACAAGCTCGTCGCTTGGTATAAGATGGACGAGACGGACGGGACACGCCTCAATGACTCCTCAGGAAACGGCAATCACGGCACCTACGTCGCCGGTGACGGTGCCATCGCGCTGGGCCAAGCAAGCCTGGCCGGAGGAACGGCAGTGAGCTTCACACCTGGTGCCGAGGCCGCCTATGCCGAAGTGGCTAATTTGCCAGGCTTCGAGGGAGGATTCTCCATCAGCCTCTGGCATCAGCCCACAGCGGATCTCGCCGACGTTGCTGGCCTGTTCGCCAAAAGTGATGGGACTGCCGATCCGACGCTTGGCGATCCCTATGCCTTGGCCGTGGCCAGCAGCAAATTAACGTGGTTCGGAGGCGGAAGCCAAGATATCGCCGGCACAGGAAGCGTGACAGCTGACCAAGCCCAGCACGTCACCGTAACTCATGATCCCAATGATGATGGCACTGGCACCGTGAAGGTCTACATCGATGGCGTCCTCATCGAGACGAAAGAGGACGGCACCGAATTCACAGATGATCGCGCCGCCTTCCAACTGGGCGCCGTGAACGGGATGTTTGGCTACAACGGCCTGATAGATGACATGCAAATCTACGGACGCGTTCTATCAGACGCCGAAGTGGCCGAGCTCAATGCAACTCCAGGTCAGAAATTAGGCGGCGGTGACACGCCAGCCCCAGAGCCTGACTCGCCATTCCGCACGAGCCTAACAAGCGTCTCGAAATCAGAATCCGGCGTGAGTATCAACTCCGGGCTTGGCAACGCCGACACTTATGACGTCGAATATTCTGAAGACCTCGTTTCGTGGGACGTCATCGCAACTGGGGTAACCGTAGGCCCTTACCAAGACACCGAAGCCGCGCGCACAGCGAAGGGTTCCGGCTACTATCGTGTGAAGGAGTAAGACGTGGCTTCACCATTCACGTTTATCATCGTCGGCTCGGGGAATATCGGGTCGACCTATGCCCGTGCCCTTGCCAATATCGACGGCGCTTCGCTGGGAGGTCTTGTGTCTCGCAGCGGGCGCCGTCCGGCTTGGCTACCGGAAGATGCCGAAGTCGCCGGTTCATTAGGAGAAATCCAGGCACTCTACAACGGCGCTATTCTGTGCACTCCAAACGGAACGCACCACCTTCAGGCTGAAGAAGCCGCAGCACTCGGGAAACACGTCCTCACCGAGAAGGTTCTCGATATCACTCGCGAGAACATGGATCGGATGACGCAGGCATGCGATGACGCCGGAGTGACTCTTGCCGTGACCTTTCAGCGGCGCATGAGCCCTGACAATGTCGCGGTCAAAGCGCTCCTGGATGCTGGAGCCTTGGGTCGCGTTTTCGCGGCAGACATGCGGGTGAAGTTCTACCGCGACATGGACTACTACAACTCTGGCGACTATCGTGGTGGTTATGCCATCGACGGTGGCGGCCCGTTCATTCAACAGGCCGCCCACAACGTAGACATCTTCACCTGGTTCTTTGGCATGCCCAGCAAGGTCGTGAGCATGTTAGACACCTTTACCCACGAGATCGAAGTTGAAGACCACGGTGTGGCCCTGCTGCGCTATGCCAACGGCATGATCGGCTCGATCACCGCTTCCACCGCAACGAAACCAGGTTTCGCCCCGGTTTTAGAGATCCATGGAGAACGCGGTAGCCTTGTCATGGAGAATGATGAGATCACCGCCTGGCACGTCGAAGGCGTGGAGCGCCCGAAACAGCAAGCCGACTTTGAAGTCCATAGCGGAGCTGGAACAGCCGCTGTCGAAAACACTTCCGGGCATGAAGCGATCCTAACAGACTTCATCGAGGCCGTGGAAACGGGCAGGCAACCGGCAGTGCCAGCCTCCTCTGGTCGCCTTGCCACAGAGCTCGTCCTCCAGATCTACGAAGGCAGGATTTAGTATAGAGATTGTCAGTCGGCTGCCGATTTATCATGAAATCGGACATCGGATCCATTTCCGGGACTCGATACGGAGGTTGAGCTTTGGGCGAGAGCACTTTGAGTAGGGTTCTAGATTTATGAACTATCTCCTCACCTCCATCGCGCTGCTGCTGGCAGGCATAGCATTTGCAGACGAAGCGATCACCAGCCTTCCAGGACCCAAGATCAACTCGACCGTGACATCGGTCGAAGAACAGCAGCAGGACAAGAAACGGCCGGAGTTTCGCCAGCCAACGGATGTCAGTAGTCAGCCGATCACTGCGATAACCTTACCGCTCGCTCCAGCGAAAGGGGAGCGCCTCGTGTTCATCGGCAATGGCTTGGCCGAGCGCATGCAACACTTTGGCCATTTCGAAACCCTGTTGCATCAGCGTTTCCCGACGAGCGAGATCACGTTTCGCAACATGGGATTCCCAGGTCATACGCCAGGATTCCGCCCCGAGGCGGGACAACCGAACCCCTGGGCGTTTCCTGAGGCAGAGCAGTTTCATCCAGAAATCAACGCGCACCACGGTAAGGGGCACTACCCGACTCCAGATGAATGGCTAACAATCATCGAAGCGGACACCCTTGTAGCCTTCTTTGGATTCAATGAGTCATTTCACGGTCCTGATGGCCTCGCCCGTTTCCGTAGCGAATTGGCAGCCTTTATCGATCACACCCAACGCAGTGCCTACAACGGCAAGAAGGCTCCACGTTTAGTTCTGGTCACGCCCATTGCCATGGAGCAGCACCCCGACTATCACTTGCCCTCAGCACACCTTCGGAACACCGACCTCAATCGGTATGCTACCGCGATCAAAGAAATCGCATCGATGAAATCGGTCGGTTTAGTCGACCTCTTTCAGCCCACCTTCGCCATGTTCGATGGTCTCGGCTCTCCTCACACTATCAATGGCGTCCATCTGAACGATCAAGGCTACCAAGCTTTGGCTCCGGCTCTCATAAACGCCCTCTTCGGCGAAGCCTCTAGCGAAGGCTCCAATCCTCTCCTCACCAAAGCGATTCTCGACAAGTCATGGTTCTGGAGAAATGACTATCGCATGCTCAATGGCGTCCACGCCTATGGCCAACGGTGGGCCCCTTACGGGAACGAGAATTACCCTGAAGAAATCGAGAAGATTCGACAAATGACCGTCCTCCGTGATCAGAACATCTGGAACATCGCTCAGGGCAAGGCCACCTCGATCGAGGTTGATGACTCCAACACGCGCCCACTGACCAAGATCGAAACCAATTACAAGCCTAGCAAGAAAAATGGCAGCACGACCTACCTTGAAGAAGCTGAGGCGCTGAAGAAATTCACCCTCCCAGAAGGGTATGCAGTGTCTGTCTTTGCTACGGAGAAAGAGTTTCCAAACTTAGGAAATCCCGTTCAAATGCGCTTCGACAATCGCGGTCGTCTCTGGGTATCCACCGTGCCGAGTTACCCACACTACAAGCCGGGCGGCGAGCGTCCTAACGATAAGCTCCTCATCTATGAAGATACCGATGGCAATGGGAGAGCGGACAAAGAGACTGTCTTTGCTGATGGCCTTCACGTTCCCATCGGTTTCGAGCTCGCACCCGAAGGTGTCTACATTTCTGAAGAACCTTACCTAACTATTCACAAAGACACCGATGGCGACGACCGCGCAGACACCAAGGAATACATCCTGGACGGTTTTGATCCCCATGACACACACCATGCGATATCAGCATTCGATGTCGACAACGGCGGTGGCATCTTCATGTGTGAGGGGCGTTTCCTTCACTCGCAGGTAGAGACACCTTGGGGGACCCAGCGAATGGCTGATGGTGGCGCTTGGCGCTTTGATCCTAAGTCATGGAAAGTCGAGCGAGTCGTCCAGACAGACGTGAACAATCCGTGGGGAGTAACCCATGATGAGTTTGGCCAGAACTTCTTGAATGACGCTTCCGATGGAGCGCAGTATTGGATACTCGGCTACTCTGTTAAGGTCCCGCACGCGCACGAGATCTCGAAGGTAGCGAAGTTCAACTATGAACATCATGCCCGGCCCACCTCTGGAAGTGAGTTTATTCATTCACGCCACTTTCCAGACGAGGTCCAAGGAGACTACATCTATTGCAACTCCATTGGATTCCTTGGAATCAAACAGTATAAAGTGCTCGAAGACGGTGCTGAGATCAAAGGAGAACACCGCCAAGACCTGATCGTAGGCAGCGACGGAAATTTCCGGCCCTGCGATCTCGAAATGGCTCCTGATGGCAGCCTCTACTTTGTCGACTGGCACAATACGCTCATCGGCCACATGCAGCACAACGCTAGAGACCCTTATAGAAACTCCAAGTATGGCCGAATCTACAGGATCACCTACCCTTCACGTCCATTGGTCGACCCGCCCCAGATTGCGGGTGCTAGCCTAGAGACGTTATTCGAGAATCTGAAGCTCCCAGAGCTGCAAGCACGCAAGCGGTCGCACCGCGAACTACGCGGTCGCGATGCCGAGGAAGTCGTCGCAAAGGCTCATGCCTTCGCCTCAGCGAACGCTACCAATGATCGATTGGTCTTGGAAGCACTCTGGGCGACTTGGGGTCACCAGCAGCCCTCACCAACACTCATCGAGAAAGCACTGGCAACGAGCGATCATCGAGTACGATCTGCCGCTGTCAGGGCCGTGCGGCACAGCCTACACCTATTGGAAAGGCCTGAGCAGTTTCTGCGCAGAGCCGCGAAGGATCCGAATCAGCGCGTTCGTTTGGAAGCCTTATCGGCAGCAACCTGGTTAGGCGGCCGACCCGGCGCCGAAGTCCTCATCACCGTTGCTTCTCAGGAGACTGACAAGTGGACAAGGAATGCTCTCAATAGTGCCATCTTACTACTAAGAAAGGATGTCGAAGCCGTGATCAAAGCTAAGAAGCTCGATCGATCGGGTATCCCCTTTGTAGAGCTTCTCTTTGCAAGCAAGCTCCCCGGAGCGGAGGTGCGCAAGGACTACATCACGAAGTCCAGTAAGAGGCGGGCTAAGAAGGACAAGGCGTTCCGTGACACCTATCAGTTAGGGCGCACGATCTTCCACAAGGAAGGCTCATGCACGACCTGCCATCAAGAAACGGGAGAGGGCTTAGAGAATATCTACCCCCCGATCGCAAAGAGCCAGTGGGTCACAGGAAACAAGGAGCGCCTCATCAAGCTCACCCTTCATGGCCTCTGGGGAGAAATCACCGTGAACGGCAAGACTTACGATCCCAGCAAGGGCGTTCCTCCGATGACCGCAGTAGGCGCTATGTTTGACGATAAACAAGTCGCCGCCGTTCTGACCTATGCGCGAAACAGCTGGGGCAACGAAGCTGAACCCATCGAACCTGCCGACGTCAAAGCTGTCCGGGCAGCAACAAGCGACCGAAAGTTCTTCTATAAGCCTGAAGAACTTCTCAAAGAGCATCCATTTCCGAAAAGCGAGTAGACTCGGGAGAGATCCTGAACGGGACTCTTCCGAAAAACTAGGATCTTAGATGTACCTCAACTCCGATTTTGCTCCGGCGTTTACAAAAGCCTAATTGCTCTTCTCTTCTTCAGATTCCTCAGAAGCAATCTCAGTCACCGTCTGCTTTTCATAGCGAGCGTCTCGGAGGTCGAGCACCAGCCTAATTCCACGGCGAGTGTTAGCATCTATACCTTTCGGGTAATCCCCGCGGAGTCTGAAGAGCTGTTTTTCTTTGAAGTCGAGCGTCCATTCCACAGCGTTGTCATGAATATCAAAGAACCCACGCAGACACGGGCCCTCAGCGACCGCTTGAATCTTGCCTCCAAGCGCAGTCTGAGCACCATCTTCTGCGGCCACCCCACGGACCTGCGTCTGTAGGCGTTCAATCTCGCGCATACCTGACAGGCGATAGATTGCGCCATTGGGTATATACCCAGCTTCTTGCTCACGAGCCGTCATCTACTGACAAAACTCCTGAGCGTCTGTTAGCGTTACCTGCATAGGCATGAGCGTCGCATTCTTCTCCAGCTCCATCCCTGCATTCACAACGAGTTCGTCCGCCCTTTCCGATAGAATAAAGTGAGCGTAATCGAACTCAGTGATCTCTCGATTCTCGACTAAGAACCCACTTCCGTTGAGCGGCAGAAATCGTTGCCCGAAACTATTCTCCCATGCCTGCCCGACATAGGGCATCTCCAACTTCGTTGGGACGCCTGCCTTTGAATCCACACGCAACGTTCTGAGAAAAGCAAACTCTTCCAATGAAGAGTAGTCTATCACCCCGGTTCGCGTCAGCCCCAGAACCTCTAGCGGTTCGTTCTCAAGACCCACGATATTCGCTAAGTCTGTGTGATCGCACCACAACGCCTTAAGACCCATGCCAGAAACGGCACCTACCGTCTACACTTTCGTATGCCGGAGATCCAATCGATCAATCGGGAGATCAGCAAGACCATCTATCCAATAGACACTATCATGTCCGCTAATATCGATCTCAAGCCCGGTGGCGTCACGATGCATGGTGATATGCCACTCCTTCTTCTCTGGATTCCAATGCCTCATCTGCTCTTCCACATGTTCCCAATTTGGAGTGAATTACTTTGGAATCTGAGAGAGCCTCCGTTTGATATCAGGATCCTCAGGGCTCTCCCCAAACAGCTTCTCTAATGCTGACTCTTCAGTCGCCATATCAAAGTTCGCCAGGGCCGCATCTGCCTCGCGCTGAAGTAACTTCGGGGACTCCATGGATTCCCCGAGGTCAGCTAGCAGACCTTTCATGGCATCAATAGCAGGCCCCTCAACACCCGAATTTATGTCTATCATCTTCTCATTCAACTTCATGGCTTCCTCATGCTTGCCCTCTTTTCGAAGTCCTTTTACCTTCTCTATTACAGATCGGCGGAAGTCCGTTTAGGCGGGAAAGCCTTTGAACATCCATTTGAATGGTTTCGCCATGGTCGCATTGTAGTAATCGATGAAGGCCATGATTCGGTCGCGGAGTTGGTCAGTTGAAGCGAAGCTGCCAGTTCG
>CALLLI010000275.1 GCA_938082635.1 uncultured Verrucomicrobiales bacterium | reverse complement strand
TTCTAAGTATTCGTTTCGGGTAGACTGACTCATGGATTTGGCCATGCGCCATGGTGTCCTCTTCCTCTTTTATGAGGCAACGGGCCTCATTCCTGCCGATCTCACTTTTCCCCACGGTGTCCTCTTTTATGATTCAACACGGTGGTCAGGTGAGCGATTTCCGACGGTTGACCTCTCCACGAGAAATTCGTTAATCTGCTGGATGAGTTTCCCCCTTCGCTTGATGGCTCTCGTATGGCTGATGGGAGCTTGCATTCTCTCCGGTAAGGACGAACCCAAGCCTGACGTTTCCGCCACGCTCCTGGACACCATGGAGGTTCATTTCCACGGCAAGGAGGATCATCATTACATTCTCTATCGTAGTCTTGATCTCGCGGAAGCCGGTGCCCCTATTGCGATGATGTTAGGTCACGCGGGGCCGATGACTCTCAAAGATCGACTGCACACGCTCCCGGCTCAAGTGTTCTACCGCGTTCAGGAAGTCGCCAATGTCGACTCTGAGGATACGGATGGCGATGGTAAGCTCGATTACCGAGAAATGAGGCCGTCCCTGTTTTTTCCAGACAGGTCGAATGGGAATCCCCTCAATCCAATCGATAGTTTGAAGACTCGTGATGGAAGCTATCTCCTCACAGAGGAGTTGTGGGAAAAGTTCTCGGTGCCTGCGGGTGCGAGAGCCATCACAGACGAACTCACAGGCCGAGCGTTTCTCAAGTTTGTTGGTCTTCCGCTACACAAAGAGGGGCCCGCAGTGATTTTCATGAACACCGTTCGGCATAATGTTCATGGCGATTTCCTTAACGTCATGACCAGCACATACGAGATCCCAAACACGGGAGAGCTACGTGGCGAAATGGCTTTGGTGAAAGATGACAAGGACCGCGATTGGTATGTCTTCAATCTTCAGCCTGGCAATGCCCGTAGCTTTGAACACATTCGGCTCACCTACCACCTGCTTACGGCGAACATGCCTTTCATCAATGGCAATCTGGCCTACCGGCCGATCGATTCAAATGTCATCGCCTATAGGAGAGACCAGCACCTATATGATACTGAGGGGATCCCTATCTGGCTCGACGAAGAGCGACCAGGTTTCAATGAATACATCCCACTGAACGAAGGGGAAGCCTACGGTTTATTGCAGGTCTTCGATCCTGATGCGCGTCCCTCAATTCTCGATGTCGCGCTGTATCGTCAATTGCCTAACGATGTTCCGTTACTCCGAGGAATCATCACGGAAACGCCCCAAACGCCCCTATCACACGTCAACCTCCGAGCCATTCAGAACCACAATCCAAACGCCTACATCCGTGGTGCCTCCACGCATCCAGAAATCGCTCCACTCATCGGCAAGTATGTGCGCTACACGGTGCGTCCCGAAGGTTTCGAGATCGAGGAAGTCACCCAAGAGGAAGTGGAGGCACAGCTCGAGAACTTGCGGCCGAAGGAATCTCAGTTGCCACTACGTGATCTTGAGGCTCGCAAGATTCTTCCCCTGGATCAGTTAGGCTTTGTATCGTCAACATCGATTGGCGCCAAAGCAGCGAACGTGGCGGAGCTCATGACGAGCTCAATCTCTGGGATAGTGCCAGAGGTCTTTCCTGAGATGGGCTTTGCGATCCCATTCTACTATTACGACGCCTTCATGCAGCACAATGATCTTTATCGGTCTGCTAGACGCATGATGGAGGCGACCGACTTCACCATGAATCCTGGAGAGCGTCGTGACGCCCTCCAGGATTTCCGCGAGTCCATTCGGGATGCGGAAATGCCAGCGTGGATGCTCACGGATCTCGCAGAGGTGCAGAATGCATTCCCAGTTGGGCAAGGGATACGCTGCCGTTCAAGCACGAACAATGAAGACTTACCAGGCTTCAATGGAGCTGGTTTGTATGACTCCTACACTCATCATCCAGATGAAGGGCATCTTGCAAAGTCCGTCAAACAGGTGTTTGCCAGTCTGTGGAGATTCCTAGCATTTGAGCATCGTAAGTTCTATCGCGTGGATCACTTTCAAGCGGCTATGGGCGTTCTATTGCATCCCAATTATGAAGAAGAGACAGCCAACGGAGTCGCTGTATCACGGCATGAATTTGGGGAAGTGGGGAATCACCGATACTACGCCAATGTGCAAGTGGGGGAGAATTTGATCACCAATCCAGATCTTAGCTCTCGCCCGGAAGAACTGCTGTTGAGTTTTGAAACAGAGACCCTGCGAGGAATCAACCCGAACCCGATTCGCCTCTTTGCATCCAATCAGGTGGCACTTGGCGAGGTCGTCTTAACGGATGATCAGGGCAAAGATGTTGCGCAGTATTTGAACGGAATTGTTAAACACTTCCGCCGACTCTATGATGCGAATTCCAGCTTCGCCATGGAGATCGAGTTCAAGATCACGAAAGAAGATCAACTGATCATCAAACAGGCCCGGCCTTGGGTGAACTGACCCTGGCATCGTCGGGGCGTCTCGCTGCTACTTATGCGGGGCTCGGCCTAGCCCGAACTCGTTGCTCATGCCGACGACCTTGCCCTCATCGAGATGGACCTCGATGAACTTGGAACTGCCGAAGGGCTTCCCATTCTCGTCTCTCAAAGTGGCCACTTTCTCCTTCGTCACGGCATCAAAGACATCGGGCGTGTGACTCCAGGCATACTTGCCGTCGAGGCTGAAACAGACCCAACCGTGACCGCCCATGCTCAACTCGACATGCCCTTTGGGTGCGGGTGGGTTTACGGTGAGATCGAAGATGAAGAGCTTCTTTCCGTCTTGATCACTTATCCAGAGTTCCTTCTCGTCCGGAGTCATGCCTGCGCCATGCGTACGGTGCTTGATGGGTTCTTCACCGGCAAAGACGCGATGCGGCACTTCACCCGTTTCTAGGTTCACGACATCAAATCCCACGTGCTGGCCCAGGCACACGTAGGCGAACTTGTTCCGGCTATCAACGGTGTAGGGGAAGACGCCAGATTCTCCCACAGGCTCATAGGACTTTAACACTTTCCCCGTGCTCGCCTCCAACATGGTGAGTTTCGTTTCCGTGCCGAGAAAGACATGTTTCCCGTCTAATGTGGCGATGCTATTGTGGGCCTTCTTTCCCACGGCAATCTGATCGATCTGATCGATCTGCTCGCCGGTCGCTGCGTCGATGACAAGGAAGCCAGAATCTGCGCCGGTCCACCACCACCCGGTCGGAACATAGAGGCGTTTCCCATCCATGGTGATGCAGGTGCGATCGCAGCCGCGTTCGTAAGTCTTTTCCCAGACGACTTTCTCCGTCTCCACGTTGAAACAGCCTAACCGCTGGCTGGTCGTAGAATAATACACACATCCGGTAGCCGCACTCCCAGTGAAGCCGCGTAAGCCCTCCTTAAAGATCGGAATCTCTATCCGTTTTACAAACTGATGGCCGTTGTCGATATCGAAGACCATGATCCCATTCCCTGAAACACCTTCCTTCTGGGCGCCATCGGGCGTGCTCATGTAAAGGTACCGCTTGGGCGCGGCGTTTGACATCACGGACGAGAGGAGAAGACACGCGAGGATGGTGAAGAGATGTTTCATAACTACTAAGGCTATGGAATGCTTCCGACCAAGGTCAAGCACCGGATGTTTGTTAGGTCATCTGAGCTGCGCCACCCCGACGCGGTTCACCCGCGGTGGCAAGCCAGGCCGCAATCACACTTACTCGTTGGAGGTGCGATATTCTGGGACTCGCCAAAGGCGTTGCTGCGCACTGAATCATCGAAGAGATCTGGTTCTCCGGAACATCGATTAGTTTCGGACTGAGTGGAATCTAACGCGGATACACCGATAGAGCTCAGCATGCACAGCGGAGCCGGCTCCGGTTAGCGAGAGAAGAAAGACACCGGCTGAAGAACGCGTCGACGGGGCAGGTAGTATCCGTTAGGACAGAACCTTCTTTGACCGTAAGTTTTCACGATAGAAGCCCTGTATCTCAACGTAGTCTTTAGAGCCCCATGCCCGTCCCTACCCTAGTTGTCTTCATGAGAAGATGCCGATTCGTTTCTGTATTTGAAAGAACTAGGCTTCGACGAATGAGGTGGCTGAGCTAGCGGAGCCAAGCGAAGCCGAGACTTAATTAGGATCTCAGGCATAAATTCTTGTTAGTTCAATGTATGTGATTTGTCAATGGATGAAGTTTCTTTTAGGCTGGATGCGTAATTGTTAGTATTGAGACCGAGGCCGAAATTCTAACGATTACGCTACCACACCCCTCCGCTCTTTATCTTCTCGCTCCAGCTCAGGGAGAAGTCCTCGGTAGGCTTGCCAGGGTGTTTGCCCGTCATTTACGATGTGCGGTCTCCATGTATTGTAGCGCTCGATCCACTCGTTCAACAATGCCTCCAATTCGGGTGTCGTGTTGTATTCGTGCAACAACACCCACTCGTGTTTCACGCTCCGCCACAGTCGTTCAAGCAGCACGTTGTTCAAGCAGCACGTTGTTCAAGCAGCACGTTGTTCAAGCAGCACGTTGTTCAAGCAGCACGTTGTCCATCCAGCACGTTGTCCATCCAGCACGTTGTCCATCCAGCGACCTCGCCCGTCCATGCTTACTTGCACTCCGAGGCTTTCCACCGCACCGAGCCATTCCACTCCCATGAATTGGCTGCCTTGATCCGTGTTGATGATCACCGGGGACGTCCCGGCAACGCCCACTGCTTCGCAGAGGACGGCTAAGCAGAAGTCTACGTCCATCGTGTTGGACACACGCCAGGCTAGCACTGCTCGCGTCTTCCAATCAATCATCGTCGCCAGATACACGTGTCCTCTGCTCCAGGGGATGTAAGTAATGTCGATCGCCCAGACCTCATCGGCTACTGCGATCTCTCGGCCCCGCAGTAGGTAAGGGTATTTAGGATGTTCTGGCGCCGCTTTACTTGTGCAAGGTTTGCAGTAGATCGCCTTGATTCCGAGGTGTTTCATCATCTTTCCGATCGTCCATCGGGTCGCATGATAACCGTTACGGGCTAACACTACCTTGAGTTGGCGAGTTCCCATGGTAGGATCCTTGGCGTGGACCATTGGGATCAGCGCCAGCATCTCTTCATGCACTGCTCTAGGTTGCCAATCGATCTGACGCTTGGGCTCTAACCGATTGCGGTTCACCCCGAGAAGCTCACATTGTCTACGAATGCTGAGCTGAGGATGATCTGCTTCCACCATGGCTTTTCTCATGATTCGATCCCCAGCTCCTTGCACTTTTTTATCAAGAACTCCTTCTCGACGACTACCCGCCCTAACCTATCCTATTCACGATGTCTCAATGTAAGAACCCCCTTGAGTAGATGGCTGCTTGTTAGTCGTGCATCGGGGGCCGGATTTCGCCCCGTCGAGGCCTGAAACGCCGCTACTCGCGCTGTCTGGGCACACCAAGGGGACCCAGCCCTGGTGATCTGCGGCGTGGGGCTCCGCCGACTCTCTACGGTCTCACTGCTGGCCTAGCTCAGCGCAGCGCTCCCAGATGATATGGTGCGTGGCTTCTAGCGCCACCGACAGATGCAGACGCACTTTGGTCTTCATCACTTC
>CALLLI010000274.1 GCA_938082635.1 uncultured Verrucomicrobiales bacterium | reverse complement strand
ACCACAAGCTGACTTACCAACATCAGGGACGCAAGCATCGCCTCACAGGACCAAACGACGCGCGCGTTGTGACCGAGATCTTCGCCTGACTCCTTCATTAACCGCCCGCTCGATACGCTGCTTACAAAGATCTTCTAAGTTCGGTGATACCTGAATTGGGACGGTCTCGATTCCGGTGCCCGGCCCGCGAATGGCAACGTTTTTACGGTGGCTGGGAATGGCAATCTTGACCTCCTGCTTGGGTTCAAGGGTGGTCGTCGCCAAGGCTGTTGACAGTCTCACTGTGAACGTTACGAACGCGTTTAGTGATCGAGTTTTCTGTCAATCCGTGGCTCAGGCGTCTCCTTGAGCCGTCTCCTACAGCGGGTGCTCTAACAAACTAGCACTTTGGGAGGAATCTTGCGCAGAGGCGCAGAGAATTGAGAAGGATGGAAGTCACTTGATGACTCGAAGCTCTGGGGGTGGTGGATTTAACCTCGGAAGGAGAATGGTTTTTTACAGGAGAGAGCGGAGGTAACAGAGAATTAAGAATTTGGAGAGAATGGTGGGAGTGTCTCTCCCAAGCAAACGAGCCGTTTCCCAAGATCTACTTCGATTTCCCGATTCGGTGAGTGTGTTTAGCAATGCGCTTGTCTTGACTGCTGCGCTCGATCTGTTGTCTGCGTGAAAGGTCGAAGAACGATCCTGTTGGTGCTGTTGATGGTTGCATGCTTGCTCTGTGGGTGGTGGATCATCTCGAAGTGGCACTCGACGTCCGTGATGGCTAGCATTACCGTGTTAGATCGTGTGGATTGAAAGGCGGTAGCCGCGTGCGTCATGAGATTCCGCGAAACGGATCGGCAGTTTTGGAGTATCCCATGGTTCAACTTAGTTCTCTTTATTCGAAGGGGAGAGCTGAGAGAGGTTTCAACGGACTCCAATGGAAACGTTGAGGTTGGTATTGACACTTACCTGAGGAATCTTGAGGAGATTCAAGTGTCAGGGCGATTGATCAGTCGATTCACGGCGATCTACCACGGAGCGAATGGCATCGATATTGAGAGCGAAGATTACTTTGAAGTGTCCGATAGAGAGATGGGCAACGGATCGCGTATTCAGAGGCAGATGATTCTGGTCGACCTTGAAAAATGAGGCGGTTTCCGTTCACGGGCGTTGCTTATGGTAGCGCGGCCTTCTAGGCGGCGACTCGGGCAAGATGCTTGAGCTACATTAGTTAGAGAAGGCTTAGGCGCTTGCGGGCGATCCAGAAGATGGCGAGGCCGGTGAGTAGGCCTGCTAGTGCAGTGGGGTGGTGCCACCATTCTTTGCGTTGAATGATGGGTTCTTGCTTTGCGAGAGTATGCAGAGAGTTTGCTAGGTTGCCGATCTTTTTGGGCGAGATGAGTTGCCCCTTGGTCGCTTCTGCTAGACGGCGGAGGACGTCTGGGCGAGCAGGGGCACTGGTGGCTTCTTTGGGAGGCGTGGCGATATGGATGGTGGTGGCGACTTCAGGGTCTTCGTCCGGGAGCTGGATGTGGACATTGTAAGGGCCGCCGCTGGGTGGTGTCCAGGAACCTCGGTAGACACCCCAGCCGCCTTCGATTTCAGTGAGGGGGAGCGTGCCTTGTTGGTTGGTTTCTGTCTGTTGCCAAGCGAGGGTGGGTTTGGCTTCGGTCATGGGGCCGCGTTCTTTGCTTAGCAGCGTGGCGTGGAAGGTGACGTTCTGGCCAGCGCTGGGCGCTTCGGGATAGTGGATGATGCGACCGCGATCGCTTTCGGCGAGGTTGCGTTGGTAGGCCATCCATCGGGCGACCTGACTCCAGAAACGGTAGTGATAGAGATCTTCGACGCCGCGGCGCCAGCGCCAGGCGCCGTCGGTGGCGAGATAGAGGACTTTCCCGCTGCCGAAGGGGCGGGTGACGAGTAGGGGGAGTCGGCCGTAGTTGTTGCGGGAGGATTCATGGACAGCAAGGACCGTGGCTCCAGATTTGGGACGTGAGACCGGAGCATGCCAAGTGAAGCCGGGAAGGGATCGCCAGATGGCGGCGTTCTCTGCTGGTATATCGCCTAATAAGGTGAGGACATTGTCGCGGCCTGCTGCGGTGAGTTCGAGACTGGCGGGTTCTGCGGCGCTGATGCCGTTCCCTTCGATTACAACGGGGAGGAGTTCGCCAAGTGGGGAGTCTAACAAGCGTTTCTGGTGGCCGCGTCGCCCGGGGAGAAAGACGAGTCCACTGGCTTGGCGTTCGACGAGGCCGCGCAGCCATTCGGCTTCGGTTTCTGTGAGTTGGTTCTGGCCGATGCCGACATCGCCAAGGAAGACGACGTCATAGGCTGTGAGAGCATCCGTTGTTTCTGGGAAGCCGTTGAGATAGCCTGGACCTTGGCCGAGACCGACCTCGGCGTCGGGGTGAAAGAGAACGCAGGAGACATCGACGCCTTGGTCGCGCATGAGGGCATTGCGGAGGTAGCGGAACTCCCAGCGTGGCGCGGAGTCTACTAACAAGACTTGCAAACGTTCGTGCTGGACGCGGACAGTCTCTTGGGAGGCGTTGTTGTCCTCACGAGTTTCGGCGGGCAGGATAGGGGTGTTGAGTGATAGCGTGATGTCGCCTTCTTCTGTGGGCTTCCAAAGGAAGGCTTCGTTGAGGACTTCCCCAGGTCCGAGCGTGAAGATCTTGCTGTCGACCTCGTGGTCGTCGATCGTGAAGGTGACGGTGGTTTCCGCATCACGGGTGAATCGGTTCTCCAGCTGGAAGGGGAGACGAGTGGGTTCATCGACGATGAGCGTTTTGGGCATGGGCTGCCAGGCTAGGGCAATATCAGGGAGCGGTGTTTCGCTTCCGACCGGCACGGCAATGAGGGGGATGCCCTGAGCGCGTAGTTGAAGCGCTGCCTCTTGTGGTGGCGGGCCGGCGTTCCAATCACCATCGGAGAGAATTACGATGCCGGCGAGGTTCGTGTGGCGTTCGCTTGCTCTGACGAGGGCTGCGTGGAGGTCAGTCACGCCGCTATCGGCCGACTCGAACGCCATGCGTTCGAGGATGATCTCTTGGGAGACTTCGGGTTGCCAGTTCTTCTCGACCCAGCTTCGCCGTGTTTCGCCATCCATGTCCGCAGTGTCCATGCTGGTAGAAGCATCTGTGAGCACGAGGATGCGTGCGGGGTCGTCTGGTAGGTGGCTTTGCCAGGACTCGGGCTTGGCCAGAAGGAGGCATATCGTGACGGCGAGTAGAAAGCGAAGGGCTTCGATGGCAACGTGACGCCAAGCCCAGGCATGTCTGGAGGCATTCCAAAGGCAGATAACTAACAAGGCAATGAGCAGTGCCGTGGCGCTCCAGAACCAGGCATTGTCATAGGACCACCTCATTTCCGAATTCATGTGGCAGAGGTGACTGAACGTTTGGCGGGCATGCGAGTTAGTAAACCTTCTGCTAGAAGGAAGAGGAGCCCGAGGAAGAGGAAGGTGCGCCACCATTCATTGAGAGCGTTGTCGCTTTGTGATTCGGCGTTCATGGCGAACTCTTGGAAAGGGAGATTGCCAAGAGACGTGGTGGTGGTTTCTTGAAGGTTGTCTTCTTCTAGCGGACGCACGGTGATGTCCCAGCCGTTCGCGTTTGGCCAGATGCCTGCTTGCCAAGGGGATTGGTCGATTTCGCTCACGTGGACTTGGGAGAAACGTTTCTGTCCTTCTGTGAGGAGGCGTTGCGCGAGCGGGAGTAGGACAGGCCCTTCTCCTAAGTTTGACCAAGATGTCAGGGGGAGCGTGGCGAGGAAGTAGGTGTCATTCTTTTTGCTGAGCCAGGGAGCTGTGGTGAGCGAGGCCAGGGTGTCTCCCGCGATGGTGGTGTGGCGGAATGTGCGGAGACTGTGAAGAGGGAGGGACTCTCCAGAGCGGGTGTCGCGCAGAGGGCCTTCATCGTGGGTCCATTGCGTGATGGGAAGCCCTGTTTCTGACGCTTCGGTGATCGTCTGTTCGTCAGGTAGAACCAGGAGTTGCCCCCCCTCGGCGAGATAAGCTTCCATTTCGTTGCTATCAGGGGCTTGGCCTTGCCAAACGATGAGTGCTTCGTCTTGCCAGGTGGCTTCTTTGGTGATGTCGACAGCGCCTGTTGGGGAAACAGCTAGAGAAAGAATGGCTTCGATCTGAGGATTCTCGCAAACGATGGCGGCGGAGGGGCGAGTCTCGTTTGCTAAGACGTAGTGAGCGGTGTTGTCGCGGGCATTGCCATCCTCTGGCAGTGATACTTCTCCGAGGACAACGCCTTCGCTCGGTATGTCTAAAGTGAGCGTGGTGGTTTCCCCTGACAGAGTGATGTCTCTGCGGGTAGTCTGGTCACCTTGCTTGAGGGTGAGGGGAATGGTCAGTGTTTCCGCCGTCTCTTGCTGAATGGTGACTAGGAGTTGGCGTTGATGCGTTTCGCAGCGGATGGATCGGTTAGGCTCGCCGCCTGGGAAGGAGAGCAAGCGCAAGGCCGGCGCAGGATCAAGTTTGCTGTAGGCCGCTTCGACATCGGCCCAAGCAGCCTTGTCATTTGCACGCCAGCTGGTGGCTTGGAGGTCCGAGGCGATCCAGAGTTCGCCGCGTGTCTGTTGGGTGCGTGTCCAGTGTTGGAACGCTTTCATGAGCATGGCGGGAAGATCTGCTTTCGCATCAGTGGGACCAAACTGCTCTGCGAGATTGTTAGGGTCGTTGAGCGGTAGATCGAGTAGCCAGATTTCCGATGGATTTACTTGGGAGACTGTCTCGCTGAGTGTTTGAAGGGCGAGTTCGCGCTTGGTCAGGTCGCCGGGGAGCTTTCGTTCCATGCTCGCCGAGCGGTCCATGATGATGGTGATCGAGCGATCTCCGTTGCCGACCCAGCCAGCCAGCCAGCCGCCGATGAGTGGGCGGCTCATGGCGAAGACAAGCATGGCCACGGCGAGCATGCGCATGGCGAGGACGAGCCAATGCCGCACTTTGCGGCGCCCGCGTTTCTCTTGTAGGGCCTCGCGCAGAAAGCGCATGGCGCCCCAGGACTTCTCCTGGAAGCGCCTGCGGTGCAGCAGGTGAATGATCAGCGGGATGAGAACCGCAGGCAGGGCGAAGAGAAGAGCTGGTTGGAGGAATGCCATGCGCGCCTAACTATCCTTGGATGCCTAACCGTTGGGTGAGGAAGCGGATGAGAACCTGCTCGTAGTCTTCATCGGTCGTGACTTCATGGAAGTCGATCTGACATTGCGCCACGCCTACCTGAAGCGCGGCGGAATGGCGTGCTACGGCGGCGCGATAGCGTTCCTGAATCAGTTCGGGTTCAGCCACGATGGCCTCATCGCCTTCGAGGTCGACGAAGCGCATGGGCTGGCTGAGATCAAGTGTGCGCTCTTCGGGATCGGAGATTTGGAAGACGGCGAGGTCGTGTTTGCGAAACCGGAGGTGCTGCCAGCAGTCAAGGATCTTGTCAGTATCATCGAGCAAATCCGAGATGAGCACGACGAGGGCGCGTTGAGGGATTTCCTCGGCTAGCTGATGGAGATGATCGGTGAGGCCTGTTTCCGCCACGGGTTCCATACCTTGCAACGCGGTGTTCAGGGCCATGTAGTGCGTCGGGCGGCGACTCGGTGGGATGGCGCAGTGCAACTTGGGGCCGCCCGCATAGAGGCCGGCGGCATCGCCTTGACTGATGGCGAGATGCGCGAGCGTGGCGGCGAGTCGCTTGGCGTAGTTCCATTTGGTAATATTGCCAGAACCAAAAGCCATGGAGCCACTGGTGTCGAGCACGAGGCAGAGGCGTAGATTCGTATCGGCTTCGAACTCCTTGATGTAGAAGCGGTCAGTGCGGCCATAGACGCGCCAATCGATTCGACGGGTGTCATCCCCGGGAACATATTTCCGATACTCGGCAAACTCGACGCTGGAGCCTCGGTGCGGGCTTTGATGTCGTCCTGACATATGCCCGAGCATGGCTTGGCGCGCCGCGAGCGGCGTGTTTGCCAATCGCATGACCACTTGGGGATCGACCAGGCTGTCCATGCTAGACTAACGGTGAACCGAATCGCTGACTTCCTTGTAGAGTCGTTTGACGATGGCGCGTGTGCTGAGGCCTTCACTCTGTGCGGCGAAGTTGGTTAGAATACGATGGTTGAGCACTGGAGCGGCCACGGCCTCGAGGTCTTCCTCACGCACGAGGAAACTGCCGTGGAGGGCTGCGCGGGCTTTGGCTCCTAGAATGAGGTACTGTACTGCGCGGGGTCCAGCTCCCCAGGCGACGACGCGTTTGAGCCACTCAGGCGTGCCGTCTTCGTTAGGACGCGTTCGCCTAACTAACGTGACGGCCAGTTCGTAGAGATGATCTGGCACGGGCATGCGCCTAACCAATGACTGGAATCGGAGAACACCCTCGGCATCGAGAACGGTTTCTAACGGATCGGCACGACTGCCGGTGGTCGCTTTGGCGATGGCGAGCTCTTCTGCGTGCGAAGGGTAGTCGACATTGATGAGGAACATGAAGCGGTCGAGCTGTGCTTCAGGCAGCGGGTAGGTGCCTTCTTGCTCAACCGGGTTCTGTGTGGCGAGGACGAAGAAGGGTTCGTCTAGTTTGAAGCTCTTGCCTAGCGCGGTGACTTTGTGTTCCTGCATCGCTTCCAGTAGGGCCGATTGGGTTTTGGCCGGAGCGCGGTTTATCTCATCGGCGAGAACGATGTTGGCGAAGATGGGCCCTCGAATGAATTCGAAGGAACGTCGCCCCGGTTGATCCGTTTCCTGGAGGATATCCGTGCCGGTGATGTCGGCTGGCATGAGGTCGGGCGTAAACTGGATGCGGCTGAAGTTTAGATGCAGCGTTTCGGCGAGAGAGCTGATGAGAAGGGTCTTGGCGAGACCGGGGACGCCCATGAGAAGGCCGTGCCCCCGGGCCAGCAGGCAGAGCATGAGCTGCTCGATGACATCATCCTGCCCGACGATGACTTTGTGGAGCTCGCCTCGGAGCTGATCGAAGGTGGTTCGCAACGCGTCGATGGCATCGACATCATCGGAGGGCAGGGAGTCGGGGGAATCAGCCATAGAAGCCTCGATCTTAGGCTCCTGGCAGCCCTTGTCCATGCTGAGAGAAGGAACAGATAATCCTTAGGTCATAATTATTATATTTATAATAATTAAAGGCTAGGCTAGCGGCCTTCTATGAATGTGGAATCTGCTCCTTCTACTGATTCGAAACCCTGGCTTCCCTACCTGTTCATCGCCGTTGCCGTGATCTTTGCGCACGGGCTCGCCTTGCGCGCGGATTTCTACATGGATGACAAGGCGCACATCTTGACCAGCGAACGGATTCAGGAGGGGCTCGATGCGCCAACGAACGTGTTTCGGAGCCGGCATCTTACGTTCGGATTGTGGCGTGGGCTGCACCTTGTTTTTGGGGACAATTCTGTGGCCTTCCATAGCGTTAATCTCATACGGCACCTTGGCGTGGCCTTGCTATTTTTGCCCGTGGCGCGGCGCTTCATGCGTTTGAATGCTAGTTTCAAGGAGTCGACGCAAGAAACGGTCGCTTTCTGGGGAACTCTACTCTTCGCGGTGCATCCGTTAGTTTCTGAACCGGTGAATTACGCGGCGCAGGCATCGATGCTGCTCATGATGTTCTTTGCGACCTTGGCCACCTATCACTTGCTGCGATGGCATGAGACGAAGCGTCCGGCGAGCCTTGGTTTGATGGTATTGGCGATATGGTTAGCTTCTCATGCGAAGGAGCCTGGAATCTTTCATGCGTTGATCCCATTGATCCTTTTGAGTATCTTGGGCGTTCCCTTTGCTGGTCTGAGAGAGAAGTGGAAAGAGAACAAGCGCTTCCGGTTAGCCAGTCTCATTGGAGGAGGAGGGGTGGGAGTGATCTTCATTGGAGGCTGGGTTTTATTGGCTTATGTTCGTTTGAGCGATACGGAACGCACCTTTCATTATGCTCTGACACAGTCGCGGGTAATTGGTGGCTACTTCTGGCGCGTCCTGGTGCCTTCGGACTTGTGTAGTGATCATCATATCGTCTGGGCGAAGTCTTGGAGTTATGGGCCTGCTCTAGTGGGTTTGGCGCTCGTCATCGCAAGTACCTTGATCGTTCTGAATTTCGCCTGCCGGCACCGCTCGTGGTTTGCGGTGCTTTGTGGGCTCGTGCTCTTTCACTTGTATCTTCGCTTTGGTTACTCTGTGGATGAACTCATGGTCGAGTATCGCATGTATCCGTCCATGCCATGGATTGGCTTACTCCTAGCGTTAGGTATCACTCGTCTGTGTGAACTCAAGCGGAGCTTGCCTCCGGTGGTTCGTCCAGCTGCCTTTGCTGCGTTGTCTGCTCGTTACATTGTCACCTCTGCTGCGAGATAACACACGTGGCGAGATGAGGGTACGTTGACGTTGAATGTGATCGAATAGTATCCTGAGAATCTCCGAGCGTGGAGCATCTACTTGGGCGAATTTTCCCTGCGGGGCGACTCTGCCAATCTAGCGAAATTACGAAATTTGCCGCAAGATGTGTTTCAGAGGCTGTTTCCTCCTGGCTTTGATCGAGACAAGCGCCAATTTACTGGCGAGAAGACCTATCGCAGTTTCATTGCGTGCCAGTAACCTATACTTAGAGGGCTCGTTCATCAGGGAGAACTGGACGATGCGATGCGCCGTGCCGACATGCTACTGGTGAATATCTTAGAGAAAGCGCCTCCGAAGAATGCGAGGCCCACCTTCACGGTTCTGCTGGTGAAACTGCTCGTCCACGCTGCTAGGGGAGAGAATGAGCAGATCGATGAGACTCTGGCGGCGGTGGCATCGCACTACGATGAGACGGAGAAGATTCGGGGCTGCTTGGCCGGGGAGGTTTTCGGGATCTCCCTCAGATGATTGTCGTCAGTGCTCCAGGCGAGCAGGGAGACTGATGAGGCGAAGTGCCCTCGTTTGACAAACGGGCTTAGCGCCAGTCATAGTCGCCTCGTCATGGCCGACCCCATCTCTTGCCCGATCACCCCTTGGTACACCAAGCGGATGTCTTTAATGACGCTGATGCTCGTCAGCTTTGGGCTGTATTTCCTCTATGATGGCTTCATTGGCTACCCCAAGAAGAATGCGATCTACGATAAGCACGTGAAGTTCATGAAGATTCAGGAGGAGAAAGCGGCGCTCCTTGAGAAAGGCAACACTTCTTCTGACTGGGCGAAAGTCGTCGCTGAGAAGGGTTATCCGAAGCAGGACGAGTGGATCGACTACGCTGCGGACAATGGCTGGGACGAGGAGCCGCCAGAGAAGCGGTATTCGACGACAGACCAGTTTTTCTTCGGCGCGCTGTGCTGTGGCATTGGCCTCGCCATCTTGGGAACGATGATGCTCAACCGTGGGAAGGTTCTGCGCGCTGATGGGCTCAGTTTCACGTCACCGAAAGGAGAGCGTGTCCTCTTCTCAAGCGCCCACCGGGTCGATAAGCGAAAGTGGGATAACAAGGGCCTCGCCTACGTGCACTACCGAGACGAGAATGAGAAGGAACGGCGGTCCGTGATCGACGATTTGAAGTTTGACGGAGCAGCCAAGATTCTCGATCGGCTTCTATCTAATTTCGAAGGAGAGCTCGTGGAACGTGTCTCTACAGAGGCCCCTGCAGAAGAATCCTCTGAATCCTCTGAATCCTCTGAATCGGAAGATTCTGGAACTGTCTAACTCACTGGTAGTTAGTCGGTTCTGAAAAGGAGTTTTTAATGGTTGCAGAGATAGTGAGAGCTGGCTAAAGAAATAGCATTCTGACAACCCACTGAGCCTCTATGAGCGACAAATCAATCGAAGAACGCGTTACTGACATCATTGTTAAAGAGTTGGGGGTAACCCCTGAGCAGGTAACCTCTGAAGCTAAATTCATCGAAGACCTCGGTGCTGACTCTCTCGACACGGTCGAGCTAGTCATGGCATTCGAGGACGAATTCGACGTGCAAGTCCCAGACGAGGAGGCTGAGAAGCTCCTCGCCGTTGGTGACGTCACACGCTACATTGAAGAGAACGGTTAATCCGTCTCTAATCAAACAAGGGCATTTGTTGCCCTAGCGAGATTTCTAAGAAGCCTCCACCCTTGCTGGGTGGGGGCTTCTTGCATTTATGGGGCCGTGGCGAAGAAAGGGAGCCTAACCACGGAAAGCTTTGCTTTCTGTTACTTGGCTAACGCGAAGCGGTAGTGGCCGATGATCTTCCAGCTGAAGAGGACGTCTTGTAGCTGTGGGCCTCAGTCAATGTTATGGACGATCCAGCGCTCCCCGGGCTTGTTTAGTGGTTCGACGACGATGCCGATGGGGGTGATGCTCTTGCCGTTTAGGTTTCAGGCAACAATGTCGCCGATGGCATAGTCTGTAGAGTTCGTGCTCTTGGGCAGGCTCTTGCCGAAGCGGGTGAAGAAGGTTTGCAAGTTAGGCACACGGCGATGATCGTCAGGGCTTTTCAGTTTCCATATCTTGGGACACTTCTTGAAATTCGCCTTCATGTCCTCGTGGACGAGGCGTTGGAGATCGATGCCGAGCCCCGATAGGAGCGGATGATGGACATCAGTGCAGACACCGTGATCCGCCGGTACATCGCCGCTTGGGTAGTCTAACGAGACGTAAGCGGGATCGTAGGTGATCTCGATCTTTGTGCGGGCGAGAGCGATCTCGGCGAGGCGTGCGCCGAAGGCCTTCTTGGGAGCAGGTTCGCCGACGAGGGTGAAGGCGAGCGCGAGTAGGGTAACGATCGAGCCGAGGAGAGTCTTTACTCGGACACCTTAGCCTGATCCCAGGCGGCGTCCATCTCTGAGAGGCTGGCATCCTCTAGCGTTTGTCCTTTGAGCCGTAGCTGATCTTCCACTGAATGGAATCGGCGGCGGAATTTCTCGTTGGCATCTGTTAGGATGGATTCGCTATCGAGCCCATGCTTGCGAGCGAGATTGACGAGGCTGAAGAAGAGGTCGCCAAACTCCTCGGCGATGTGGTCGGGGTTCTCTTCCTTAAGGGCGGCCTCTAGTTCGCCCACTTCTTCGGTCACTTTGGCGAAGACCTCTTCCGGCTTGTCCCAATCAAAGCCGACTTTGGCGGCCTTCTTCTGGAGCTTCGTCGCGGTCATGAGCGCTGGGAGGCCCTCGCCCACATCCTTCAGGTAGGGGCGGGGCTTGTTGCCCTTCTCTTGGCACTTAATGGCTTCCCACTGTCTGAGGACAGCTTCTGTGTCGTCAGCATCGCTGTCTCCAAAGACATGGGGATGTCGTCGGATAAGTTTGTCTCCAACGCCTCGGGCAATGTCTTCCAAGACAAAGCGATCTGTTTCTGAAGCAATCTCGGCGTGCATGACGACCTGCAGGAGGAGATCGCCAAGCTCCTCGATCATGTGCTCGGTGTCCTGACTTTTAATGGCCGCCGCGACCTCGTAGGCTTCTTCTAGCAGATTGGCGATAAGAGATTCGTGCGTCTGCTCGATGTCCCAAGGGCATCCACCTGGGGCGCGGAGACAATGCACGATCTTACGGAGGCGAATGATCGGATCGGGATTGTCCGGAATCGGTAGGCCCATGCTAGGATTTGGGCTTGTCGTCGTCAGACAATTCGCTGCTCGCACTTTCGAGCTGCTTGCGTTCTTTGTCGGAAAGGCTGCTGATGCCCTCTTTGGAGATCTTCTCTAGCAGATGATCAATCGAAGCGACGGGCGCACTCGAACTCATAGCGTCCACCTTAGGAGCGAGCTTGGATTCGTAGGCCACCTTGCGGCCGCCTTTCCGCTCCTTGACGACTTTGAGCTTTCGTTTGGACGAGCGATAGCCTTTGGCTCTTCGCTTTGGAATTAGGTTGAGAAGGGACGGTTCAACTGAAGCAAACTTCATTGGCATGCCATCTCTGCGAAGAATAACGTATGCGATGAGAAGCGAGACCCAAGCCATCCAGAAGAAGGGCCAGAGTCTGGCTGAGAGTAGTTGAAGAACGTGCACGGCGACAAAGAATACGCCGAACCATTTCGCGGCGACGCCTGGCCAGAAGATGGCCTCAGAGTTGAGCCAGACGAAGGCAATCAGGACGGCGAGATGCAGATTCGCTGATGAGGCGTAGGGAAGAAAGCTGTAAATATTAGAGAAAAGGAGCCCAAAGATTGTGAGCGTGATCGTCGGAATCAAGATAAGGCAGAGAAGCAGTTTAAGGAACTTTCGAGAACCAATCTGCAGCTCGACCTTCCGACCGAACATGTAGAAGAAGACTAAGCCAAGTGCATTCCAGAAGGTGATTGGATTGACGAAGACGTAGGTAAAGAGTGTCCAAAGCTGTCCATGCTCGAGAACGCCCAGCTTGCTGTATACGAGGGAAGCAACAAGCGAAGAGGCCCCACCGAGGACGGCAAGGGCAATCATTACGATGGCCTCAATGGCGACAAAGAGGGTCGTTACATCAACGTTGACGTTCCCCACTCGGAAGAGGGGCTGGTTCGACGAGTAATGTGTCTCCCAGGGATTCATTAGCCCGGCTATCTAGCACACCGCGTTCTTGAAAACAAGCGGGGCGTACACGGAAAAGCCGCAGAGTTTCTGCCGCTTTTCCCAAAGTTAGCAGCTCGAAGATACTACCAGTTGCGAAGCATCCAGCTGGCTGAGTGGGCTGCGCCCACGGTGTCGGTGACGTCGGGCACGCTGTTGGTCACGTTGCGGCGCTTGGTGCTCTCCGAGTAGACATTACGGTCTTCGATATTCTTCTGCTTCATGTACTGCTTGTACTCGGCATCTGAAACGAGGCCATCGCGATTGTAGTCAGCCACTTGGTCCGCGCTCTGAACGGAGGCGCAGTTGGTGAAGAGGCTGGCGACAGCGATGAGTGAGAACGACTTTATGATGTTTGATAGAGTCATGGTGATTGGAGTGTGTTAGTCGCGGTCTCCAGTCTCAGGAAGGTCGGAAACAGGAGCTTGGCGTTCCAAGGCTTCCACGTCTGCATAGATGGGCGGCGAGGTCACGCAAGAGACAGAGCTGAAGAGGGCTCCGGAGAGCGCGATGAGTGCAAGCGAGCGATGGAGCCCTCTTCAGATCATGATGGGGAATATTGACCAGAGGATCAATGAAATATCGGAGGTCACCGGGAGATCAGAGTTCGGCCATCCGGGCCATCACGGCTTCAATGCCGGGTTTCACATCGCTGTATTTTTTGGTGTAACCATTCACCATGATGGCAAAGGCATAGCGTTGACCTGAACTAGCATCGACATAGCCAGCATAGCATTTGGCTCTGCTCAGGGTCCCGCTCTTCGCTCGTACGCGGCCAGCGGCAGCAGTGCCTACGGCCACACTCTTGAGGGTGCCGGTCCTGCCAGCGATAGGGAGAGATCGTCTTAGGATGGCGGCATGTGTGTCGCTATCAGCGGCTTTGAGGAAATAGACCATCTGGCGAGGTGTGATGGTGTTGAGCGAAGACAGACCCGAGCCGTCGTGCATGTCGAAGCCGCTTGCTATGATGCCGTGCTTCTCGAAATAGGCTTTCACTGCAGTGACACCACTTGCAGTGCTGCCGTTGCCGCCGTGCGTCTTGCCGGTCCGGTTGAGAATCGTCTCTGCAAAGAGGTTGATGCTCTTGTGATTCATGCGCTGCAAGAGATTGCTGATTGGCGCGGATGTCTCTGTTGTGAGTGTGGTGATAGGGGGTGTCGTTTCTCCTGCGCTGCGGGTGGTGCTGGCTTCCTGAGACACAGGCACCCCAGCCTTCGTGAGGTATTGATGAAAGAGTTGGGCGCAGGTGAGTGCAGGCTCGGGCAGGGCACCTTTGATGGTGAAGGTGCTTCCGCTAGGGATACTGCCTCGCAAACGCACTTCATTTGTGTAAGGGGCGGCATAAACATAGCCTTGGTCGCCGGAGCTTGCGCTGCCGGTGAGTATCTCATTGTGCAGGGTCACGCCAGGGAGCTCTGGGTTGGTACCGAGGAGTTTCGCCGGTCCGCCGACCTTGCCCGGAAGGAAGCGGACGCGGAAAGTGTTGTTGAAGAAGTTGAGGCCTTGGGCGCCACTAGCATAGTAGTTTCCAAGATCCTTCCAGGACCAATTGCCTGGTCGCGGTTGCCCGCCGTAGAAAGAGCTGTCACCGATCACCTGTCCTTCGACTTTCATGATTGAGGCCGCCTTGACGATGGCTGTCCATTTCTCGAAGAGGTCATCCCAGCCATACTCGGCTAAAGTCGGGTCGCCGCTTCCCTTAATCACTAAGTTGCCTGTTAGCGTGCCATCGGCGATGGTGCCTGTGTGGCCTAAGGTCGTGGCGAAAGTGAAGTCTGGCCCGAGCGCATCAAGGGCAGTTACCGAAGTGAGGACCTTCGTGGTCGACGCAGGAATGAAGCTCTTCTTGCCGTCGACATCGACCACCACGTCTGAATTTGCTCCGAGCCGGAGCAAAGCAACGCCGACACGGGCAGATTTCATACCAGGACGTTGCCCCAGCTTCTCAGCGGCGGATTTGACGGCGAGAAGGCCGGTTGGCGTTTCTGCATGAACGGTGCAGAGGAGAGCGAGGAAGAAGGCGAATCGGGTCATGGTGCAATGGGAAAGCCCAAAGCCAGTGTGCGGATCTCCGCCATCAAGTCCACTAAGATTTCGCGGGTGATGTGAGGATTCATGAGGGCGCTCCGCAAGTAGGTGCGGCCGCGCTTCTTGACCTGAACAATGAAGAATTTGCCTTCCGCTACGAGTTCCTTTCGGATGTGATCGTTGAGGGCATCGAGGTTCTCGGCCGCCACGGTGGCGGGAGTGTGGCGATAGCAGATGATATTCGATTCCGGCGCTGTAAGAATTTCGAAATCCTGGGATTCTGCCAGGAGTTCTGTAAATGTCCGTGTCGCGGCGAGTGCTTGATCAATGTAGGCTTCAAAGAGATCTGGGCCGCCATGCTTGAGGAGCGCATAAGCGCGGAGGCCTAACATCGGCCGCGTGCATTCCATTGTGCGCTTGGCTGCATTCCACCACTCTTCGGAATGATCAGCTCGCCAGAGGTAGTTGGCCTGTTGGGCGAAGGTCTGATACGAGTCCTTAGATCGCCGGAAGAGCACCGCTGTGAGCAAGCTCGGGCTGAGGAGCATCTTGTGAAAGTCTAAGATGAGGGAATCAGCGCGTTCGATGCCGGCGATAAGTCCCTTCGCGGCTCGAGAGAAGATGAAGGCTCCTGCGTGCGCCGCATCGACGTGAAACCAGAGATCGTGCTTTTGACAGAAATCGGCCACTTCGTTTAACGGGTCGATTCGTCCCGTGGCGGTGGATCCTGCGCTGCCGATAATGCCTAGCACGTCGATGCCATTTGACTGGCACTGTAATAGAGCCTCTTCCATGGCCGGCGTTCGCATACGGTAGTTGTCATCGACGGGCACTTGCACGACTCCGTCCTCGCCCCAGCCCATGATCTTGACGGCGCGATCGATACAGTAGTGGGCTTCTTCTGACACGAGGACGGCGTATCGCTTCTCTTGAGTGCCGGTTTCCCAAGACTGCGTTCGGCACTCTCGCATGGCCAATAACGCGGTGAGGTTTCCTAGCGAGCCTCCTGAGGTTAGGATGCCATCAGCCGACGATGGCAAGCCTAGCCGCCGGGCAAGGTCCATGAGAACCACGCGCTCCATGGGAGTGCCAGGGTTGCCGACTTCGAAAGTGCCGTTTCCTGTGTCTAGCAGAGTGCTGACGACTTCGAACAGCGCAGCCTGTGGGAGCACTGGGCCTACTTGATGGCCGAGATTGCGAGGGTGGTGGCTGCGAAAGGTTCGCTCCAGAATCTGGGCAACCAGCGTGTTGGGATCCCCGTTCGGTTCGCTCAGTCTCGTTTGCCAGTAGTGTTGAGTTTCCTCCGGAGTCTGTGAGGGGGATACTGGCCCGGGGCCATTCCGAACGGTCTCCAGATAATTCCCTAACTGATCAACAAGTGCGTGCCCAAACTTGCGGAACTGTTCAGGATCGAATGCCGCGCTGACTAGATCTTCAGAACTTCCAGGGAGGGCCATGTGGAAACATCCCGTGGAGTTCTGGGTGTGTAAAGCAGCCTTCTATTGAAAGCGATGCGATCACTCGAGCGCTAGACTCCGCTTATACTGGCAAGCAAGGAACCAATCTTCACGTCAGAATCGGACCCGACGAAGAGGTAAACTTTATCCTCGGTTATCCAGCCGCCGGTCTCCAGCTTCCGTTCAACCTGCAAGGCCTGGAGTTCGCTTGCAGGCATGAGTTCTTTAAAGGCGTCTTTGTTAGCCACAAAGAGATGCACGATATCATCATTGCCATTCCTGAAGCAGATGAGGCTTACTTGATGCTCGCCCCAAGGGAAAGTCTGGCAGCCCATGCCTTCGTAGGACACGATAGCGCCAGGGGTCTCTTCGTAGGAAGGAGCCTGGTGATCTCTTAACCAGTCGCGTGCTTCTGCGAAGTCCTCGGTCATGTGGGCCAGGACAAAGCGGCTGTTGGCGTAGAAGGCCATGTCGTTACGGAATTTCGAGACTGAGGAGAATTCTGTCCCAGGAAACTGGACAGGGGGAGGGAAGGCGAAGTAATTGACCAACCCTGCTGCGGTGAGGACGACTGCAGCCGCTGCGGCTATCCAGAGACGCCGTGTGGGAAAGGGGACGATCTTGGATTCCGTCGGTTTTTGGTCTTCGGTATCGGTTGGGGCTTCGGCTAGGACCCTGGCGGCAAGATCTTTTGGAACTTCGATCTCGCTGAAGGCGGCAGAGATTTCTTGGTCAAATTTCTGCTCTTCTTTAAACCACTCTTGCAAGGCGTCGTTTGTTTCCGGCATGGTGAGCGCTAAGCTCACTTCCGGAAGTTCGTCGAGTGGGAGGTCGTCTCGGTAGACTGAAAGGATTTCTTTGGCTTCTTCTAAAGTCATCGGGGGAAAGTGTGGGAGCTAGGCGACCGCAGACAGCGCGGATTTTAGTTGGGCCTTTCCGCGTGAGAGGCGTGACATGACGGTGCCGATGGGGATTTCCAATGTATGGGCGATCTCTTTGTAGGAGAGGCCTTTCATGTAGAACAGTGAGAGAGCGATGCGATAGGTCTCATCAACTTTCTGGAGCGCTTCGACGACGAGGTGACTATCGACGGAGCGCGACGGGTCTTCGGATTGTTCGTCGGGGAGTTCGGGGCCGGCATCTTCGAGTGGGATGTGTTGAAATTTCTGCGAGCGCCGGGCTTGGCTCAGGAAGTCATTCTTCAGAGTTCGGAACAGCCAGCTCTTGGTTTTTGATTTATCACGAATGGTGTCTCCTTTCGTCGCGAAACGATAGAAGGTTTGCTGGGTCAGGTCTGTCGCGTCGGCCTGATTCTTCGCTAGGCTATACGCAAAGCGATAGAGGTCCTGGTAGAAGTCATTCACAATACGTTCGAATTCGGCGGGATTGCCCATAAGACTAGAGGAGGTAGGAGAGGATCTATTCCAAGGATTTCAGAAGTTTCTCTCGTAGGGCAGCTTACGCCGGAGAAACAGGCTGCGGCAAGCAGAGCCAAGAGAATTTCGGTCGATTCATGGGATCCGGATTCGGTTGCTGGCCAAGGTGTCTTCTAGACAAGACTGTCTGTGCGACTTTGCTTGATTTGTTTCGGTGGAACTGAGTTGTCTGTTAGTTCTGTTGGGAATCTCGCAAGCCCAACGCATGTCCGACTTCAATCCCTATCAGACCCCTCCTTCAGCTCTCGATGTGACGGCTGTGCTGCCGCAGAACAGGGAGCCTTTGAATGGTGAGGGCGCGCTCGCTAGTCGTCTTTCTAGGTTTATTGCGTCGATCATTGATGGGATCGCCCTTGTTCTTGCGCTGGTCTATGTAGCCGCGACTGGAACTTTCGATACGTTCCTAGATGGAGAAATAGGTTTTGTAGAAGACGGGATCCTGACGGTCTTCGCAGGACTGATCTTTGTGCGATTGAATGCTAGGCTGATTGCGGAGAAAGGGCAGACCATCGGCAAGAAACTGTTGGCCATTCAAGTGGTGTATCGTTTAGTTTCTGGGACTTTGTCACCCGGCGCTATCCGATATTGCTGCTACTCCCAGTTATCCCGTTTGTAGGCATAGCCGCTAGCGTCGTGGAGACGCTGCTCATCTTCCGGAAGGATCGGCGCTGTCTCCACGATCTGGTGGCCGGGACGAAAGTGGTGAACGCCCCTCGAAACAGTTAGGTTTAGTTTCAAGCTCATCAGGATCACTTTCTTGAGCACCGCATCTCTATGGAAACTTCTGGGATTTGATCGGGCGCTGTGACTAAGGTGGCAGGATGAAAGTCTCGCTTGTTTTGATTCTTCTTGCCACGGCCTTCGTAGCGCGGGCGGCTTCGCCCAATGTGCTCATTATCATGGCAGATGATTGCACTTACAATGATCTGCCGCTTTACGGGGGAAAGAATGCACGCACTCCTAACATCGATCGATTTGCTCGGGAAGGCTTGACTTTCAGTTGCGCCTATTTGAGCGAAGCCATGTGTCAGCCGTCTCGGGCGGAACTCTTCACTGGCCAGTATCCCATGCGCAATGGCTGTGCCTGGAATCACTCGGCGAGCCGCCCTGGGGTAAAGAGTCTGCCGCATCATCTTGGTACGTTGGGCTATCGTGTGGGACTCGCAGGCAAGGTGCATGTGAAGCCGGCTAAAGCCTTTCCTTTTGAGAAGGTTGGTGGTTTCGATTCAAACTGTGTGAGGGACCCCACACGTCCCCATGAGACCGCAGGGATGGATGCCTTCATGAAACGAGACGAGGCTGCTCCTTTCTGTCTTGTTGTTGCTTTAGTTGAACCTCATGTCCCTTGGGTCATGGGTGACGCCTCCCAGTATCCGCCTAAGAAGCTGGAGCTTCCTCCGAACATTGCGGACACGGAGACGACGAGGGAAGCGTTCTCACGGTATCTTGCTGAGATCACTTACATGGACGGCCAGGTCGGCGATGTCTTAGCGTCGCTTGAGAAATCCGGACAAGCGAAGGACACGCTTGTCTTGTTCACCTCTGAGCAAGGCTCTCAGTTTCCAGGATGCAAATGGACGAATTGGGACACCGGCGTGCACTCGGCTTTGATAGCGCGCTGGCCTGGAAAGATCAGTCCTGACAAACGGACAGATGCTCTCGTTCAGTATGCGGATATCGCACCGACTCTGATCGAAGCCGCGGGCGGCGAGGTGTCTGCGCATCCGTTTGACGGAAGAAGTTTCCTCCCGCTTCTCCGAGGGAAGTCTGACAAGAGCACGCGACAGTATGCCTACGGCATTCATAACAATATTCCTGAAGGGCCAGCGTATCCGGTTCGGACGGTCTCCGATGGCGAGTACCGCTACATTCGGAATCTTCTGCCAGATGAACTGTATATTGAGAAACATCTCATGGGATGGACCGGAAAGGGGAAGTTAAACAATCCCTACTGGGCTACCTGGGTGAGCGAGTCATGGCAGAGTCCAGCGACGTACGATCTGGTGAAGCGTTACCAGCAACGCCCATCTGAGCAACTCTATCACACTGCGAAAGACCCCTACGAGATGACGAACCTTGCTGACGACGAGGCTGTTGCTGAGATCAAGGCGCGACTTAGTGCCGAGTTGGACCGCTGGCTAAGCAACCAAGGCGATCCGGGTGTCGCTCAAGATACGGAAGAGGCGATTCAGGCAGCTCGGCGGGGATTGCATCTTTACGGGCCGGCTTCTTCATCTCGTTAGCCCATGCCGCGTGGCGACTTTGGAAATCGGTTGTCCTTCCAACGCAAGAACGCCACGCTGGAAACCCAACGTGGCGCTCTGAAGTCTTTGTCAGACTGAGTGAATGAAGAAGCTTATTTCTTCTCTTTCTCAGCTTTCCGCTTGGCGGCTTCTTCGACGACCTGCTCGGAGATGTTCCGTGGGCAAGCGGCGTAGTGAGAGAACTCCATGGAGAACTGACCACGACCGGAAGTCATCGTGCGAAGGTCGCCAATGTAACCAAACATCTCTGAGAGAGGCGCTTCAGCTTTCACGCGAATACCGGTAGGGTTGGTGTCCTGCGCGCTAATCATGCCGCGACGGCGGTTGAGATCGCCAATGACGTCTCCCACGTTTACTTCGGGGGCGAAGACGTCCAGTTTCATGATCGGCTCAAGGATCTGAGGTTTAGCCTTAGGCACGGACTGACGGTAGCCAGCACGTGCGGCGAGTTCGAAGGCAACTGCTGAGGAGTCCACTGCGTGAGACGCCCCATCGACCAAGGTCACCTTGAAACCGAGGCAAGGGTAACCAGCGACGACACCTTTATCGATTGAGGTGCGGAAGCCCTTCTCAATCGCAGGCCAGAACTCTTTAGGAACGTTGCCACCGACGACTTTGGATTCGAATTCGAAGTCGCTGCCAGCTTCGAGCGGTTCGATGATGTAGTCAATCTTACCGTACTGACCTGAACCACCGGACTGCTTCTTGTGCGTGTAGCTGTCTTCGATGCGCTCCGTGATCGTCTCACGATAAGCGACCTGCGGCGCGCCCACGTCGACTTCGACGCCGTGTGTGCGTTTGAGGATATCTACCTTAATGTCTAGGTGAAGCTCACCCATGCCTTTGAGGATGGTTTCGCCACTGTCCAAATCGGTTTCGACGCGGAAAGAAGGATCTTCACGAACCATCTTACCAATGGCCACACCGAGCTTCTCAGAAGCGGTCTTGTCCTTTGGTGACACGGCGATGGAAATGACCGGATCCGGAAAGACCATGGGCTCCAATGTCGCAGGCTTGTTAGGATCACAGAGGGTGTGCCCGGTCTGGACATTCTTGAGTCCCACGAGGGCGATGATGTCACCTGCGACTGCTCTATTAACGTCTTCGCGGGAGTCAGCGTGCATTTCCACGATACGACCAACGCGCTCTGTCTTACCTGTGAAGGTATTCATGATACTCGTGCCTTTCTCAATCGATCCCGAATAAATGCGGGTGAATGTCAGGGCACCGTACTTGTCATCCATGATCTTGAAGGCCAAGGCGCGGAGTGGCGCATTCTCATCAACGATCGCTAACTCACCGGTAGGCTCACCTTCCAGATTCACTTCAGGCTGAGGTGGCACTTCTGTGGGAGACGGCAGGTAATCGACCACCGCATTGAGAACGAGCTGCACACACTTGTTCTTAAAGGAAGAACCGCAGTAGGTCGGGAAGAAGTCATTGGCAATGGTGCCTTTGCGGATGCAGGCCTTGATGGTGTCCATGTCAGGCTCTTCGCCATCGAGGTACTTCTCCATCGCGGCATCGTCTTGTTCCACAGCCGTCTCGAGCAGCTCCGTCCGGAACTTCTCAACCTTCTCCTTCATGTCTTCGGGCACGTCCGTGATCGTGTAACTCGTAGGATCCCCAGAGTCGTCCCAGATCCAGGCTTTGCGCGTGAGGAGATCCACCGCACCGACGAAGTTGTCTTCGATGCCGATCGGCAAGGTCATCACGAGAGGCACGGCGGCGAGCACGGTCCTCACCTGATCCACCACGCGGTAGAAATCAGCGCCTAAGCGGTCGAGCTTGTTCACATAAATGACACGAGCGACCTTGGAGTCGTTGGCGTAGCGCCAGTTTGTCTCGGACTGAGGCTCAACACCACCAGAACCACAGAAGACGCCGACACCGCCGTCAAGCACTTTCAAGGAACGGTAGACTTCAATCGTGAAGTCCACGTGACCCGGTGTGTCGATGATGTTGAAGCGGTGGTCATCCCAGAAACAAGTCGTCGCAGCGGACTGAATGGTGATCCCGCGCTCCTGCTCCTGATCCATGAAATCGGTCGTGGCCGCACCATCATGTACCTCACCGATCTTGTGAATCTTACCGGTGAGCTTTAGAATGCGCTCGGTCGTGGTGGTCTTACCAGCATCGACGTGGGCGAAGATGCCGATGTTTCTGTAACGGGATAGGTCAGTCATGGGTGTCGTTTGTCGTCTTCTTTAGCGGTGCGGCACCTTGTGGCCCCACCGAATTTTAGAGCGGGTATCGCTAGTGCAAATATCCCGTTTGGCAATGGGACAAATGCGTCTTCTTCCGAAAGTCAGCCCTTGGGATGCCCTACAATCGACCCTGGAGGGGATTTAGGTGGCCTCATGGGCTGAATTGCTCACCTAACTGTTGGCAGAGGTCGGCCTGGAACAGCTCCTGAACCTTTCGGTTTATGAATTTTATACCTGGTCTGCTCGAGGAGCGGAGGTGGCATTCTTCGTTAATCTTGCCTTGTCTTGAGGAAATAAGAGTGCGTTAGAGTCCGCCTCGTGCTTGAGATGATTCCAAAGAACGATGTCGACAGAAGAGTGGGGACCTTTCCGCTAATATCCATGAGTGTGGCTGCTGGGGTGTTGTTCATCTTGGGAGCCTTGGCATGGACCAGCGTTCGGCAGCAGCAGCAAGCGATCGTTGCATTCGCTCCAGAAGTGATACAAGCGTATCTCAAGAGAGGTTCCGTGAAATCCGCTTGGACCCGTCTCGACGAAATGCGCTGCCCAACGCGATTGTGGATCGGATGGTGAGAGAAAGGCTTCAGAAGGAGCTGCTACTGAATGAGAAGGACGTGGCCTTTCTCCTCGATCGTAGGATTCCGCGGATCGCGCATTCTAACGTTGCGCCTATTGATTTGCGTATTGGAGCCGCTTTCGTTTCCGGAGCTTATGAAGCCGCTGCTAACTTTAAGTCATCGTTAGACTTGCTTTCCATTGAAGCGCTTCGCGGTTTGGGAGATGCCTGCCTAGCACGACACGCAGCCTTGCCGGGAGCCGGGCACATCGATGAGGTGATTCGATATTATGAGGAAGCTCTTCGCCGGTATGACCCAGAGACGAGGCAACTTGATTGGTCAATGGCCGCCTATGATTTAGCAGGAGTGCTATTCAAAGAAGGACAGCTCGAGCAAGCGGCTAGTCTGCAGCAGCGAGCCTATGGCTATGTTGATAGGGGATTAGGCGCCGAGGATTTGCTAACATTGAAAGTAGCGGTTTCCTTGGGGCATGTGTGTATTGTTGTCAGCAGGACGTTGGCGGGGCTGAGCCGTTGCTGAAGCATGCGGCGAATGCGCTCGAGAAACAGTTGGGCCCCGAGCATCCGGATACGTTGGTCGCCGTCTCTAAACTGGCTCTGTTGCACTATTTGAAGAGGAACTTTGAGGATGCGGCTAACGTCTATGCGGAAGTTCTGGAAAAGCAGGAGCGGGTGTTAGGGGAAGAGCACCCGGACACCATCGCGACAGTTGCCGGTCTTGTTGAGTCTCGCTGGAAATCGGTGGACGCTAGTGAAGCAAGTGCTATCACGAAGTCTAATGAACATCGTAGCGATCGTGCCCAGCTGAGAAGCGCCAGAGAGTCACTGTGGCCAAGGGTGAAAGGAGAAGATCAGCTCAACATGGAGGTCTATCTTAAGCTGAGCGTGTTGTGTAAGCTAGAGGGGAGGTGATAGGTGTGGAGCATCCAGACACCCTGTATTCGTGGTGCCGAGTCGCATCGCTCGAGTCCATCGCGTTAAACTATGAAGAAGCGTTGGAGATCTACGCGCGTACGTTCGAGTCGTGCAAACGCGGCTTGGGAGAGGATCACTGGTATTCCATTCAATGCGCCCATGGCCTTCTCACGGCATTGATCTCGCTCAAAGATTCTGAACGCGCTTTGCCACTTGCCCTAAAGGCTTTGAAGGATAAAAAGCAGGCGTACGGAGAGAGTCATGCGAAGACGTTACGTGCCATGGAGAGACTGGCAAAGGTCTATTCCATTGGTGGTAGGGTATCGGAGGCGGCTCCCTTGCTCAGGCTAGTCATTCAAATTAGAAAGCGTCGCCTAGGGCCGAAACGCCCTGAAACCATTCGAGCGTCTTGGCTGCTCATTAACCTGGGGATCAACCTGACAAACCTCGAGCGTCTCAGCTGCTCAAGGTTCTTTATAAGGGGAATTGACTGAGTTTACGCATGTGATCATCTGTGGGCCATATGCGTGCCTTCTGCGCGGTCGACGGCGAGAACGCGCCATGACTAGCATCAGGGCGATGCCTCCGCAGACCGCTCCCGAAGGCTCTGGGACGGCGACGGAAACGAGCGGCGTCGTTGAGATCTCGACATTGTCGAAATAGAATCGGTGGTTGGTATCTGGTGCCCAATTGCTTGTGTTGCCTCCATAGAAGGTGCTGAAATAGAACTGGTCGATCCCATAGCTGTCATCGGTCAGTCCAAGCGTTTCTTCTGACATGAGTGTCCCATCCCAGTAGCCTCGGATCACTCCGTCATCGCTCCCGGGCGTGTCGAGCACCACCTGATGCGTGACCGTATGCCACGTGCCTGTGGTCGGTTGTAGCCAAGCGCCTGAGTTGACGACATCGGTCCATTTGAAGTTATCCTGAGCTCCGGAATTGAGGCCCGGATGGTGGGTGTACGACACCAGATTTGCAGAACCAACGGGTGCCGTGGCCTCGCCGCTCGATTCTCCAGCAGCGGACTGCGAACGCCACATCATCCGGTTGCTGAAACCGGGGTTGGTATCGCGCATGTCGCCTGCAAGCCCCGGTAGCTTGCCTCCCCGTACGAATTCGGTGCCGTTGGGGATAAAGATATCGTACTGAGCCCAGACCTCAGTCTGCGTCGGAAAGCTTTAGACCCAACTGGCGCCTGAATCGGCAGACGCGCTGGCTCCGCTGGGATAGCGGACCTCAAGCACCTTGTTTGACCCTCCTATGGGATCGGCTACGATCGACACGCGTCCACCGCCAGATCCTTCATCCACGCCTTGGAAGACGTTTGCTCCCGCCCAGTCGGTGAGAAGGTCGGTCTCGGTGTAGTCGTCAAGAGGAGCCCTTTCCAAGTCGACCGACAAGAGGTCAGCTTTGAGGAACAGTGTCGAAACGAGAAGATTCGTGAGTGCGCAGGCCGCGATTCGCATACCTCATCAGTATTATTCGGACATTCTTAAAAACCGTTAATATTATAATATTAATTATATTCATATCAATTAAGCTTCTGGCCAGCAGGAAATTAGAACGGCTACTGCGATTCTCCCGTTCTACCCGTTGTTCGATGAATTCCAAGATATGCGTCATGCCCGGACTGCCCGGCAAGCCTTCCTATGCCTCTTGAAAAGGTCTCAAACGGTCGATTTGGGGAGGATTGGAAATGAGGTCAGCCAAGGTGCGATCAATCGCCTCGTAAGGCAGTGTCGCTAGCCAAGCCGCGCTTGCCTCTGGTCCTTGGCTCTCTACGACGTCGGAAATGGTGCCTAGCAGTCTGTCGGACTTGAGCGCGGCGAGATCAGTTTCCCGCTTGGCGACGGAGGTCACTATTTCCGGCCGGGGCATCGCCGAAGTTCTTCGGGACCGGCTTTTGGACGCTGTTACCAATGAAGGGTTGATCGGCCGA
>CALLLI010000273.1 GCA_938082635.1 uncultured Verrucomicrobiales bacterium | reverse complement strand
TTCAATCTACGGAAACTAGTGTGGCTCCGGGCGGAGAAAGCTCGGGCAGAACGCGACGAGTCGCTGAAGCGGAGGAAGAAGAAGGCTGCCTAAGAGGGATCGATCCCTTCCATGCCACCTCGAAACGACGGAGAAATGCGTCTTTCGATCAAGAAGTTTGGGCTTCGCGAGTCTGAAATGATCGAACAGGGCTAAAAATGCACTGCGAAGGGTTTTCATTGCGCGAATTCTCTCACTATCACCCCGCAGGCATGCCCCGAACCCTTTTCGGCTAAGGTCTAGCTACGGGTCCTCCGCTAGGATGTTGGCGGCCCTTTTTAGGATCTCACGCTGCCTTCTGAGGTAAGTGTTCTCGCACTTCAGTTTCTGGTTCTCGTCCTAGAGTTCCTTGTGCGCAGGCTAGCGACGCTGACGCCTAGCTCTCGTGCCACTTGGGAGAGCGGCTGGTCACTGGCCCTCAAAAGGTCCACAACCCCTTTTCGGAACTCCTTCGTCTAAGTCTTTCTTGTTTTCTTTAACATGTCTTGAATTTGGTTGTGTCCGACCTGTCCAACCGTGTCCAACAAATCAGGGGAACTTCACTATCGGCGAACTTGAAATTTACGGAGTTGGCGCGACGGTGTGTAGCGCGTCTTCGGGGGCTCAGGGCGCACTCGTTGATAGGGAGGTCAGCGGGATCGTGAGCGAGATTGATGCCTCGCCTATTCTGATAGCGCTGGAAGAAGGTCTTCCACATTCGATCCCCTAACGCCGAACCGATTTCGTTTAAACCTACGGTTTCGCTAGTTGAGCCTGCACCAGGTCGAGTGCCTGCGTGGTGGCGGCTGATTGCGGGGCCAATTGCTGGGCGCGGGTGAGCAATTGCTGCGCGGTCTCTAATTGGCCGAGTTCGGCGAGAAAGATGCCGTAATTGTGATAGAGCTGGGCTGAGTTGGGTGCGAATGAGAGGGCTTTCTCGAACGACTTCGTAGCCTCGTTGATGCGCTGGGATTCAGCATGGGCCTTTGCGAACTGTTCGTGCTTGGTGGCGAGTTCGGAATGTAGGCTGGCTCGTTTCTCTGGTGTGGCCGCCATGGCGGCGTGCTCGAGATAGAAGAGCGTGTCATCGGGAGCGTGGGCTTCAAATTGACGAGCAAAGTCCTCGTAGACATAGGCTGGGGGCACGGGATTTGTGAACCACCGCCCTGCGAACGGTGGACTGGCTGCGTGCCGTTCTGCCGCTGTGAGATTTGCGAGAGCGGTAACGTCAACGGGGTTCGCTAGAGGGCCACGGTGCAGGGCAAGGACCTTGTTCTCTGCATCGAGGACCAGGGTTAAGGGCACAGTTAGGGTAGGGGCGCGGTCGAAGAGCGTCTGTTGCCATTTCTCGAATTTTGCCAAGGTCGTTTGGTCGACGAAGCCCCACGGTAACGGCCATGCAAGTTTGTCCATGAGCGTATAGCTGTCGGCAGAACTCTCCAGCGGATCTGTGGCGAGTGTGAGCACCTTTATGCCGGCTTGAGTGTATTGGTCGAGATCCAGTGAGAGCTTCTGCAGTTCCTTTTGGCAGGTGAGGCAAGTGCTTGACCAGAGCACCACTAGACGTCCCTTGGTGGACGGCTGGAGAGTCTTTAGTTGGAGGGCTTGATCGCGATAGCGGAAGGAGGGGAAGAGGGGGAGTTTGACTGGCAGAATGATTGTTGCCTGGCTACCAAAAGTGACGGGTTCGAGCGGTGCGGTAGGGACTACTGGGCTTTCGAGCGCATTCTGAGGAGTTGCTTTGCCGGTTCCCTGACGTAAGTGATAGCGTTGGTTGGGCTTCACGTTGGGGAACGTTTCCCAGTCTCCTCCTGGCCAGAGTACTCGAATCGGTTCAATGCTTGGATTCTGGCCCAATCCGAAGTGTATGGACTTGCTGCCTTGAGACATGAAGAATTCACCTGCGCGTAGCGATTTTGTAAGTGTGTGGGAGGCCTGCACAACAGCTCCAATGGCATCGCGATTACACTGGACGCCCTCCAAAGTGAAGCTGATCCACGACGCGACTTGGGCCTGATCGTTGCGCATGAGTCTTAGGCGTGGGGCGGTGCGATTGCGCAGCCAGACGTCGAGGTCGCCGTCGCGATCCCAATCGACGAGTCCGATTGCGCGGCCGTCGTCTTGATGGTCGAGCCCGCTGACAAAGGACGTGTTTGCAAACGTCCCGTCTCCTTTGTTGAGGTAACAGACATTTCTCTCTTGGCCGCTCCAGGAGTGGCCGTGCGTCACTTGATGCATGATCTGTTCCCAGCCATTCGCATAAGACGCGGTAGGGGCTTTGCTAGATCCGGGCGACACGACCTGTCGCCAGAAGAAACTTCACAAATCATCCTCTCGTTGGTTTGTTAGGTAGCCATTGGCTATTAGGAGATCTTCCCAGCCATCGTTGTTCAGATCTGCAAAGGCAGAACTCCATGCCCACCGACCCATGGTGACGCCTGCTGTGTCGCTCGCGTCGTTAAACGCCGTTCCTGTCGGGTTAGCTGCGAAGAGTGTGTTTCCTTTCGCCATTCGTTGGGTGCCGTTCAGCGTCTTGGCGTCGCGTTCTCCTGCGAATGCTTGCTGCCTGCTGATACGGCGGCCTGCCGACGAGAACATGTTGCCGATGTAGAGATCTGGCTTGGTATCTCGATTGAAATCGCCCCAGGCGGCTGACATTCCGGCAGCCATGTCTTCGGCCCCGGCTTCCTTGGCAATGTCGACGAAGTGTCCGTTGTCATTCCGATATAGGTTGTTTCTCCCAAAGTCATTTGCAACGTAGAGATCGGGATCGCCGTCGCGATCGAGGTCTTCCCAGGCGGCTGAGAAACTCCAGCGTGAATTGTTCTCATCGAGACCGAATCGAGCCGTGGCATCTGCGAACTCGAAGTTGCCGAGATTCTCTAGCAGAACATTGCGTCCACCATTCGAGGCGTCGTGAAAGGGCGTAGGCGTGTTGCTTTGAAAACCACGCCCGGAGCGCTCGAGGGTGCTGCCTTCGTAGACGCAGGCGTAGAGATCGAGGTCGCCGTCCAGGTCTGGGTCAGCGGCACTGAGAGAGCCGGAATAGGCAACGCCTGGGTGCCCACCTCGGAGGGTGAAATTGCCTTGGCCGTCATTCTCGGCAATGATCACGATGGCCACGGTCGCGACGACAAGATCTTGGTCACCATCGTTGTCAAGATCGACTAACAGGGCACCACGAGAGTCTTCCAAGAAATCCACGCCTGCCTTAGCCGAGGTGTCGCGCACGGTTCTGTCTACTTGTTGGATGTAGAGGCGATTTGGAAGGCTTCCACCATCGCAGACATAGAGATCGTCTCTTCCATCGCCATTGACATCGCCGACGGCGAGTCCGTGATGACCCGTCTGAAACAGATCGCCATAGCGCGTGATGCGTTGGGTCCAATACTCGATATCTGTGAGTGTCAGTATCTTGGCGTCAGGGACAGGGGCAAGGGTGGCTTCGGTGATCTCTGAGAACCACGGTGCCGTGGTGGAGGTGGTCTCTTCGTATGCCTCCAAGGTGATATTCTTGAGTTCCAAGGATGCATTTCGTTTCCAGGAGCACGTCCAAGTCGCGTGGATTTCACGTTGGGCGTCGTTATCAGCGATACCGGCCAACTCGATCATTACCTGGGAGATGAGATCAGGCTGTGTCTCGATCGAAATCGGTTTGATGGATGTTCGGGGTGGTTCTTTGAAGCGTCCAGTCAAGTTGGACAAGGCTTTTGATAGTGAGATCTGCGGGAGAGGGGATTTGGGAGCCCAGCGGAGAACCGTTGTGCGCTCGTCCTGATAGGAGGCTTCGATACGGGCGGGCGCGAGTTCTCCGATCGTGATAGCGGGTGACGACTTCGGTTCTGATAGGATCTTCTTGAGGAAGCGAGCCATCTCGCTGCTCCACTCTTCTGTTGCCCAATCCTTGGTCTGGATCTCTTCCTGGGAGAGTGAGATCTCTGTGCCACCAGCCTTGCCAATTTGAACGGTCGTTCCTGAGCCGAGAGCTTTCGTGGCTTTCAAGGGGATCAATTCCGTCTCTCTTTCAGGCTGCTTCGATTCACCTGTGCTCGATTGTTCCCGGCACTGGCAAAGCAGAGCGGTGAGGGCGATGAGCGCAAGGAGACGAGCTGACACGCAGGTAAGACTGCGTGTTGTCGTTCGCAATTACAAGGCTGTCTATGGGATGTAGATGGCGAGTTCTGCGCAATAAGCGTGCTGCGGATCACCACGCTCTTCGAGGGTCTTGACCAGGCTGCGAAGTTTGCGTTTCACGAGCCCCTGGAAGATCATCATGTCGTTGGCCATGATGGTAACGGGTTGATCGAGGTCCACTAACGCATCATCCAAGCGAATCGTCAGGTTCTGGACGTTGCTGGTTTTTAGGTCGATCTGATTGCCGTCGATCTTTGCGCTGATTTCCTGGCCGGGTAGGACCTCTTCGTTTGCGAGCCAATAGAACTGGCGGACGCGCGCTGTGGTTGGTTTCCAAACAAGGCTCTCAGGACGATGGATTCGTGTGTGTTTCCCTAACCAAGACGCACAAGCTTGATCGGAGATTTGATGACCACGATTCTCGTGTTCGACAAACGCATAGGCGAAGGCGGCTTTGTCCTGACGACGAACGCCATCGAGTGACTGGGCGTAGTTCCGGCAGAGCTTCACGCGATTGTAGGCTTTGTCGTCTTCCCCGATTTCAAAACGCAGGGCGAGGTTGTTCCAGTGCTCGGCTGGTGTTTGGTTTGGTGAGGGGGCCGCTGCTGAGGCTGCGACGGCGGCAAAGCGATCAGGCATAGCATTGCCAAGATTGAAGGCTCCATAACCGCCTGCGGAGTAGCCCATGAGGTAGATTTGGTTAGGATCGATATTTTCTTGAACGAGCAGTGTGGCGATGAGTTCTTCGATCAGTGGGTAGACATGATATCCGTGCCATTGGTTCCATGTGTCCCGAGGTGCGCGTGGGCAGACGTAGAGGCCGGGGGCATTTGGGTAACGCTTCTGTTGTGCTTTCCACCGTTTGTCGTTCTCCGCCTTGGGCATGTCGCCGCCGCCATGCAGAGAGATGGTGAGAGCCTGTGGCTTGCCTTTCGAGTGGGCCCCTAGTTGTTTGATGGTGAAAGGCATCCGATCATCTCCGATGACGATCTCGCGATTGTAGTAGGCTGTCCGGGTGGCTTTACGTTGGCTCTTGCGGTAAGATTGCCAGATCTTGGGGAGGAGGCGATTCGTGTCGCTGGCCTGAAGGCCGGTGTGCTTGTCCCAACTCTTTGAGTCTCGCATCTGGTCGTGGATGAGCGGCGCGCTGAAGTAGAGGTTCACGAGACTGGTCGCGAGGACGTGATTTGCCGATGGCTGGGAATCGGACGCCCGAAGAGGGGTGGCGGCGAAGGCCAATAGGAGGAGAAGTCTCAGAGCTTGCATGTCTGAAAATTATGGAAATTATTGATGATAATCAATCTACATCTGCTCAGATGAGAATGGTTGGTGCGATTTGTCTCATGCTTGAGAATGGTTGAAAGAGGTTGCGCCTGATGAGGGGCGATCGAGATTTGGCAACAATGCCGTCGAGCTCTGCTGCCATTTCCTGCCAAGGTGTGACCAAGTCCTACGGGGCAAACCTTGCCTTGCGGGGAATCGATTTGGAGGTGCCCGAAGGCGAGGTCTTCGGGTTTCTTGGACCAAACGGTGCTGGAAAGACCACCTTGATTCGGTGTCTGCTCAATATGATCCGTCCTGATGGCGGAAACCTGCAGGTGCTCGGTCGCTGCCCTCAGATGGATTCTGTGGCAGTACGGGCAGAAACAGGTTACTTGCCGGGCGAGTTGAACCTGGATACTGCGCTGACGGTGGGCCAGATCCTGACACTGTTTCGGCGTATGCGTGGGGGAAGTGTGAGCCCTCGTAAGGTGAATGTGTTAGCCGAACGACTGCAGCTCGATCAAAGCCGGCCTATTCGTCACCTCTCCAAGGGGAACAAGCAGAAGGTTGGCATCATCCAGGCGGTGATGCATGAGCCGCGCTTACTCATCTTGGACGAACCGACGAGTGGTCTGGATCCACTGATGCAACGGGAGGTTCTCACACTTGTTCAAGAAGCGAAAGCGCGTGGGGCCTCGGTCTTCTTCTCTTCTCATCTACTTAGCGAAACAGAAGAGGTGGCAGATCGTGCGGCCATCGTGCGAGCAGGGGAGGTGGTTGTCAGTGGAGAGACCTCTGCGTTGATGCGCAATGCGTTGGTTCGGGTGAGCGTCACTTTAGAGCGAGCCATTGCGATGGAGGTCTTTGATCATTTGCCTAACGTCTGGGTCATGGCGAATCGCAACGATCGTGACCTCGCCTTGCAAGTGCGTGGTGAACTCGATGCTCTGATGCGCGCGTTGGCAGGTCACGGTGTGCAGCGTTTCGAGCCTGTGCCGGCGACACTCGAAGACGTCTTCTTGTCACACTACCTGAGGATGGCGTCATGAGTGCCACATTCTTCTACATGCTGAGGCGTTATCGCCTGTCCGTCGTTTTCTGGGGACTGAGTCTGGCCGTTATCGGGACCTTTGTGGTGCTCATGTATGGCTCCGTAGCCGATAAGCAGAAGTCGATTGAGCGCATCATGAAAGGCATGCCGCTGATTGTGAAAGCGCTGGCAGGTGATGTTAGTCAATTCGTCACCCCGGTGGGCTGGCTGCACTTGAAGTACTTCTTTGTCGTGCCCGTGAGTTTCGGCGTCTTTGCCGTGGTCACGGGAGCCGGGGTATTCGTGCATGACGAGGAGCAGGGGCGGCTGGATTTACTCATGGCCTACCCATTGAGCCGAACACGACTGTTCTTGGCCCGTTGTGCAAGCTTGGCTGTGGCCACCTGTCTGATCGTCTTGGTTGCGTGGATTGGGATGTCTGCCGCCTTGCCCTACACGGAGCTCGGCGTGTCGGCTGCTGGCATTGTCTTGCCGTTCGTCTCGCTCTTTCTGCTCATGAGTTTCTTTCAAGCGCTGGCGCTATGTTTCAGTTTCATCCTACCATCACGGAATATCGCCGCAGGGGCCGCTGGGATCATTCTCATTGTGAGCTTCTTCTTGGAAGTCTTTGTGCATGTGAAACCGAAACTCATGATGGTCGCTCGCCTGTTTCCGCTGCGTTACTATCAAGGAGGGATGGCGACGCATGGTTTGAATGTATTAGATCTGCTCGTGCTATTGGTGGCGACGAGTCTCGCCTTGGGCGTTGCTTGGAAGCTATTTCTCTCGCGTCAGATTCGTGTGATGGGTGAGGGGAGCTTTCGATTCGGTGGCCATCAGTGAGTGGATAGATAACTGATATCCTCACTGTCTGAGCGCGATGGTGTAATTTACCTCGTTCGTTTAAGTAGTAGTCCTTTATGCCATCCCCAGTGTTCCCCTTGTCCCTTCTCTATTTCATTCTGCTGGTGGCCGTGGTCTCCCCGGTGGCCGGTCAGATCACTTTCGAGCAAGATGGCCCGCGCACTGGCACCCTGCGGGACCGTTTGATGACTATTTGTTAGAACGTGCCTCCTCTTTGAGTGCTTCTGTTCCTGTTTGGAGTCGTCAAAAGGGGGACTGGGTGCGTGATGGTGAAGATTGGACCTTGGCTGGTGGAGCTTCAATGAAGAGGCGAGATTCTATCGGCTTCGCTACCCCACGCGTCTTGTGCGTGAGCTGGCTCCGGCTCCCGGAGCGCGGATGGTGAATGTGACCCGCCATTCGGTGGTACGTTTTGATGGTGAAGTGCAGCCCGAAACGGTGACGATAGATTCCTTTGGCTTGAGCCTCAACGGAGAGCCTATCCCTTGAACGCTACGAGTCTCTTCCACCAGGCGGTTTGCGACTTTCGTTCCAACCGAACCGCTCCCTGCCTCTTCGGAATTGGTCATCACGTTGGATGGTAATGTGATCCGAGACGACGATGGTCAACTGATCAATGGAGATGGCGATTACTTGCCCGGGGGGTGTGGGCGAGTATCGGTTTCGCACCTTGCCCTTGGATCGCTTGCCAAATACCAATGTCTTCGGCTTTATCAGAGATTCCTTTAGTGGCGAACCTCTTGTCGGTTTCACCATCCGAGTGGATGCGTTCCCTGAAGCCAATGTGGTCACAGATTCGTCCGGGCGATTCGAATTGAAGAGCATGTCGGCTCCTGAATTCTTCGTGCATGGCGATGGTTCTGCGACGACGAATGTGCCTACGGGGATGCGTTATCCTGTGGTGGGAAAGCCCTTCCATTCGTCTGGAGAAACGATTCAGTTAGAGATGGATGGGACTCCGTTTGATATCTATCTCCCGCCGATGGCCGACGCTGATGTGTAAGCCTTGTCTTTGGATGCCGTGACGGCCGTGGGGCTCGGTGAGGTGGGAACGCAAACGTTAGTAGATCTCTTTCCTCAAATCGACTCGATCATGTGGGAAGGCATTGGTATCGAGGTGGCACTAGGGGCGGCGATAGATTATGAAGGGAATCCGGTCTCCAGTGCCGCGATCATGCCGGTGCCGCCAGACTGCATTCCCGCCCCCTTGCCATCAAATCTTCAGCTTTCTTCGGCTGTCTCGATTTAGGCGCCTGGGGCCACCAGCTTTGATGTCCCAGCACCTGTCACTGTCCCCAACACGGACGGGCTGAGTCCTGGGGCCAAGACGTTCATCGCGTCCTTCGATCATGCTGCGGGGGGAATGGGTGGTCACGGGTTCGGCGACGGTTTCAGAAGACGGCATGTTCGTCGTTTCAGGCTCGACGAACACGCGCGATACCAACATCACGATGAGCAAGAAACCGAGCATCGGTGACTTCGGGAAGAACGCGCTCGCCACGGGATTGAATGACCTCAGTGTCGTCGTGGGAGCCGTGGACATTGTCGTGCCTGAGGTGCCTGTGGCGCCAGTCGGGAATGCGTTATCCGGAATAGGTGCTGCCTTGGGCACCAGGGCTGATTTGGTGGCGAACGATGGCGAGCTGAGCGCAGGTGGTGCCGCGGCGCTTGCGGTGGCCGGAGCCGGTGCCCTATCTCCGGAACCTGTCAGCGGCACCATATTCGACGTGATCGGTCTTGGATTGGCTGTCGATTCGACTGTGAGCAGTGCCAAAGCGGCTGCAGATGGGTTAAGCAGGTACACGAGGTTTAAGAATGGGGGAGGTTCCGACTGGGAGCGGACGGTTGAGGAAATTTCGGGATACGTGGAGGACGTCGGGACTCACTATTTGATGCTCGAAACGGGTGTCTTAGGGCTGCGTGAGGTTCTTGACGCCGCGCCGAATGGCACCAGCGATCCCGCGCTGGTTGAGAAATTTCTACAATCGAGCGCTTTGTTCATCGAGGGGCAGACGTTCTTTGAGACCCGCGGAGGCGGTTCGATCTTCATCGTGCTTTCCAAGGTCTCACAGGACTTCAAAGATTGGCAGGCGCACTTTGATGAGCTGCATGGGCCTGGATTTGTGATCACCGCGGATGCGCCTTTCCGAGTTACGGTTGCTCAAGGGCAGGAAGTTTACCGTGGTATCACAAATGGCGCAGGCTAAACTAGGTTTTTGTTAGGAGAGGGAGGAGACTACGACTTCATCGTTGCCGATCTTGTGAACAATGGCCTGGTGATGCGTTAGGGCAAGATAGAGGTTTCCAATGGGGCCAACATCGACTTCAGCAACCCAGTGGTAAGGCCAGGCTCAGGAGGGCTGACGGTCCAAGACGCGGGGACGGTGATCTTGAGAGGCGAGTGGAACGGTGCTGGTGTTCGAGTGGACAACGCTGATCTACGGCTGGGTGGTGAGTTCACCCTAGCGGATGTTCAGGCAATCGATGGCGAGCCTGGTGGGATCGTAATCTTTGGGCGGCTCGATCTCGAAGGTGGTGCTTTGCCTATAGGTCAGGCCTGGAGAGTCAAGGGCGGGATCTTAACCAATGGACGCTTGGAGGATGCCAGCGTGTTCGGTGATTTCTCGTTGGTTAGTCTGGAGAACATGACCGTAGCGGCACCGTTGACGCTCTCGAGTTCAGTGGTGATTCTCGATGACTTGATCCTCGAAGCCGATCTTCGTTTGGATACCAATGACGGAGGGAAGATTGAGCAAGTGAATGGCGGGATTGTCAATGTGATCGGCGGGTGAGCCTTGCCATGGGGCGGGAGGTGCTGTCAGACTTGGGCATGCTACGCGTCCTTGTCTCTGCCTTCATTCTCTCGATCACCAGTCTTCAAGCGGAGCGAGATCCTATTAGACTCACTCATGGGCCCATGCTAGGGCACGTGACTTCATATTCTGTCAGAGTATGGGCGCGGACCTCGGATCCGGGTTCGTTCTCGGTAAGGTTTGGCACGGATCCTGGAAAGATGAATGGTGTTGTGACGGGTGAGACACGATTGAGCGGAGACAATACGGGTGACGTGACTTTGGTTGGGCTAGCTGCCGATACTCGATATCACTACCAAATTTGGGTAAATGAGCGGCCTCATGGGCACCTCGCGAGTTTCCGAACGCTTCCGAGTACCGAAGAAAGTCGACACGAAGAATACAATCCTCGTGGGCTGTTCAATTTTCGGTTTGAGGTGGGTTCCTGTGCCAATCAGAATCCGTTGCATGGTGTCGGCCACCAATTGCCGACCTACGAGCACCTCAACAACGATTGGGCGGACAAGGTCCATTTCCATATCATGAACGGGGATTGGCTCTACGAGGAACTGCGTGAATACCCGCCTGAAGCTTGGCGTTTGGTTCAGGGGGCTGCCTCGGTGCCGCGAACTGTTAGTGTGATGCCGTCGATTGTGGGCGTGTGGGAGAACTATAAGCTCTATCTTGATCGAGGTGATGCTCTCGCGACTTGGCATCGGCAAGTGCCTAGCTATTTCACCTTTGATGATCACGAGCTGGTGAATGATATTTGGGGTGCCGGGTCTTTAGGCAAGCGTCATCGCCGAACGGTCTTTAGGGATATTGGGACGCGTGCCTGGTATGACTACCTGGGTTGGGCGAATCCGGTCGAGCATGACCAACGTGTTCACTTTGGTCGTGGGCAGATGGAGACTCAAAGTCAGTTGTTAATGGATAAGGACGCTGACTTCACCAAGCTCCCACTGGAGATGATGTTGAACCTCCACGTGCACTGGGGTACGAAAGAGGCTGGCACGAATGACATGCGTTATGACAATGATGTCGGTCACAAGAACTCTTATGTCTACGGCATCAATCGGGTCATCGATGCGCACACGTTGGAGCTGCACATGCCGGCTAAGGTTACGGGCGAGGTTTCCTATTCTATCGGTCGCAGTAGCTACGGGAAATTCCGGGTGGCGAACTGCGAATTCTACTTGCTCGATACCCGTGGCGCTCGCGAGATGCACGATGTGCGGCAGAGAGATAAGCCGGGTTTAACGATGTTAGGAACGCAGCAGCGCGAGTGGTTGTTGAGTTCGATGAAAGCGAGCGATGCCGACTTCTTCTTTCTCACGTCCTCTGTCCCATTCATGATTCCGCATAGCGGTGCCGGTGGTTTCGAGGCTGACGAAGCAAACAAGGAAGAGGCCTGGACGGGATTCTTTGATGAGCGTGAGAAGCTCATCAGCGAGTGGGAAACCTTAGGAAAGAAGGTCTTCGTCATGACGGGAGATCTGCACAATAGCTTTGCCATCAAGGTCACCGAGAATGTCTGGGAGTTCTGTTGTGGTCCACATAATAGCGTGAACCATGTGCCGAAGCTTGATGAGAGTGATCGTCCGGCCACGGGGCGATGGAAATTTGGCCCGAGAGAGTGTGATATCCGGTGGAGCTCTTACATTCTTCCTGACCTTCCTCGCTTAGAGCGGCTTTACCCTCACTATTGCATCGTCCAAGTGAACAATGTCTTCAACATGCCCAAGAAGCTAGGAGACAAGCGCTTGGTTGCCTACCCACATCCGCAGGTAATCTTTCAGTATTACGACGGTAGAAGTGGCGAACTGGCCTATGCCGAGTCCATCTCGCTTAACCGTTAGTTGGGGCGTAAGGGAATACGAAGGGGTTGGCCAGCTGGAGCGGGCTGGGCTTTTGTCGAGGCGACACGGCAGCGCGCATTCAGTCGAATCGATTTGGGCCAGGTCTGGGAAGCGTCCACGGGTTGCATGTTTAGTGTGATGCTTGATTGATGAAAGCCTGCTCGAGTTGAGTTGGGCGTGGCAGTGACCTGCACCTCGTAGCGTAGCCCGGGCTCGATCTCTTTCATGGCGATTTTAAACTCACGAGGATTACTCGCTCGTGGTGGCGATAATTTTACTGGGCTGTCAAAGGTGATTGTGGTCTGGGCCGTCAGCGGTTGACCTTTGAAGAGGCCGAGGTCGATGATCTTAGGTTCTACTTTGTAGGGGGCTGAGATCTCTGCTTTGACATGTACCTTTGCGCTGCCTGGTTCGGCATCGCTCAGGATCTGAATATCAGCTGCCATGACGCCGGCTTCATTGGGTACGGCGTTGATGTTCATCGTTGTGGATGCGCCACTTTCTAGGGTCTTGGCGTAGCCGGGCTTGACGCGCATCCCCGGTAATAGCTTTGGAGGTGATAATGTAAGAAGAGGTGTGCCGGGATTGGTGACGGTCAATACAAACGTGTGGGTGGTGCCTGCGTAGACCTTGCCAAGGTCTACGGTAGTGGGTGTCACGGCGAGTCTTGGAGCGTTCGTCCGCGTCAGGCCGAATTTCTCTTTTAGGAGGTCGTAGTAGTGACCTTTGTTCGGTTTCGAGCCAGCTTCGACATAGTCGCCGATCATGAGTTGAGGGAACTTGCCGGTCTTTAGGATCTTGCGGTTGGCTTCGCGAATGTCTTGTCCCATCGCGAGCACTTCGTCGGTCCAGCCGTTATGAGTCGATAACCATGCCGCATGTTTGTCAGGATCCACTGTGGCTCCGATGGCTGTTCGTACCTCGAGTTCGACTGCTTTCAGGCTACCTTCGTGGAGCATGTCGGCGACTTGTGTGTAGGCATCCTTGTCTTCCTTCCAGAGGGCGAGCATGAGTTCGTGAATGGCTTTCCCTTTAGGTGCGAAGTACCCTGGTAATTGCACCACCGCTAACTGATCACCAAACTCAGATTGGATGTCAGTAAGCATTTTGTGGAGGTGCTGGCAATGAGGGCAAGTAAAGTCGAAGAGGCCTACCGCCACGTTTTTGGCGGTCTTTGTGTCTCCGATGCTGGGGAAGTCCTCGACGGCAATCTTAAACTTGCCGCCATGCAGAGAGACTAGGCGTGGACCGGTGCTAGTAGCTTCACTAATTGAGGTTTCTTGGCCTTTTGCCAGAGCGCTTCCTGCAGTGGTCTCGCGTGCTGGGCCGAAGGCCTGAACGAGTGCAAGAGCAGTGATGCCAGCAAGTCCGGCGAGTGGGAGGAGTTTCGCTTGGGAAGCTGGCATGGGGCTCTTTTTCCAAAGACAGGCCACGCCAATAACGGCAAGCACGTGAGTGATGCAGCACCAGGGGCAGAACTGCTTGAGGATGAAGGCTTGGACACACACGAACCAGCCGACGGCCAGAAGAATCATCCAGCGGCAGAGCGCGTGAATGCGTGGGCAGCAGCCGAACCAATCGCTGATAAGGAGAGCGATATAGGTCGCCGCTCCTAGGATACTAACGGGAATGCCGAGAAAGTAGCCCCATTTGCTGGCGACAACTTCGTGGCAGCCGCCACCTTCCGAGCATCCAGCAATGGCCCCATTCATCAATGAGGTGATGCCCAGGTAGAGTGCGAGCCCGAGGGCACCAAGGATCGCTAGCCGACCGAGGATGGTGGCGACAACGATGAGGTCAGACGGTTTCTGGGGAGCTTGTGAAGCAGATGCCATGCAGAGAGCGTAGCACGACTTCTTGGCCGAACGAAAGCGATCTATTTGCCGTAAATGACTTTGGGATCGAAGACGCGCTCGCCTTGCTCAGCGATTTCACGAGTCTCGGGATCCACTTTGCGATAGAAGCAGCTGCGGAAGCCTGTGTGACAAGCGGCGCCGCCGATCTGATCGACTTTGACCAGGATGGTATCCGCGTCGCAATCAAAGTAGAGGCCGTGAAGCTTCTGCGCATTGCCGCTCTCTTCGCCTTTGCGCCAAAGCTTCTGACGACTGCGGCTGAAATAGCAGACATGGCCGGTCTTGAGGGTTTCTTCGTAGGCCTCTGCATTCATGTAAGCCAACATCAGCACATCGCCGGAAGCCGTGTCTTGGGCGATCACGGGGATGAGAGGCATCTTGTCGAAATCTGGTCCTTCACTCATGATGGCAAGCTATCCTTCAGAGGGGAGATGGGGTCAACTGGCGAATACGCCTTAGGCGCGAACGCGGACGAGCAGGCTGATTTCCACTGCTGCATTGAGGGGAAGCGCGGCGGCTCCAAGAGCCACTCTCGCGTGACGACCGGCATCGCCGAAGATTTCGATGGCCAATTCGGAGGCTCCATTGATGACCGCAGGTTGGTCCACGAAGTCTGGAGCACTCTGGACGTAGCCTTGGAGACTGATGATGCGTTTCACGTTGTCGAGTGAGCCAATCATGTCCTTGATCACGGCGAGGCGATTGAGAAGGCAGATCCGAGCAGCCTCCTGCCCCTCTTCAAGACTGACATCGACACCAAGCTTGCCTTTGTAAGACTTGGCTTCGGAGAATGAGAGCCCACCGGAAATATGGAGAACTCCCTGATCAAGCACGGCATGTTCGTAGCTTCCAGCAGCAGGAGGCACGGGCGGAAGAGCGAGATTGAGTTCGGCGATACGAGATTCGATGCGGTCGGACATGAATTTAGGTAAGCCGTATTTCGCCGATTTCACGGGAAATTCCGGTTTCTATTCCCGCGCGCGTTCCTATGGTTTGGGCGATGACAGCGCCTGGCCAGATCTTCTACGACTCACACATGCATACCCCGCTTTGCAAGCATGCCATTGGTGAGCCCGAGGAGTATGCTGAAGTTGGGAAGGCGAGGGGACTGAAGGGCATCATCATGACGTGTCACAGCCCTATGCCGCATGCGTTTTCCCATGCAGTGCGGATGGCACCGTCACAGTTTGACGATTATGTAGGCCTGGTGCAACGAGCGACGGAGGCTTTCTCAGACAAGGACTTCGAAGTCAAATTGGGCATGGAGAGTGACTGGTATCCAGGAATGGAAGATTGGTTGAAGGACCTTCATCAGCGGGCGGAGTTTCATTACATTCTAGGGTCGGTACACTATCATATACCTGAATACCGGGAAGACTTTTGGAAAGGGGATGCGATGGAGTTCCAGCGCGGCTATTTCCGGCATCTCGCGGAAGCGGCAGAGAGCGGTTTGTTTGATTCTATCTCGCATCCGGACTTGGTTAAGAATGCGTTTCCCGACACTTGGAGTCACTCTGCAGTAGCGGATACGGTTGTAGAGGCCCTGGATCGGATTCAAGCAACGGGCGTTGCCATGGAGCTGAATACGAGTGGGATTCACAAGACTGTACCGGAGATGAATCCGGGTATCGAGATGCTCAAGCTGATGGCGGAGCGTCATATTTCGGTTGTGTTAGGGTCTGATTCTCATCAGCCGAAACGAGTTGGAGCGCAATTCGACATGGCTCTCGATATTCTGCTCAATGCAGGCTTCGAGGAAGTCTCCTTCTTTCACGAGCGGAAACGCCAGTCGTTGCCGATTCGTGAGGTGTTAGCAAGCTTGGTGGGGTGAAGATCAATGGCTGCCCCGGAGCTTAGCTTAGCCCAATTGAGGGCGCGCTGGCAGTCTCTGCTGGAGGGACGTTTCTGTCAGGAAGACTTCGTCGAGTTCCTCATTGGCGCTCGTGCTGATCTCCCTGCGAGTTCGTTCATGCGTGTGGTGGCGGACGTCATGACGGCGGAGTTAGACCATGACATACCGGTGAAACCACTCTTGCTTGAGGACATCACGACCTGGCCCATGACGACTCGCATCGACGGCATCATGCCATTGAAGATACCGGTGGCGAATGACGTGGTCCTGCCGATCTATCGGTTCCTAGACGACATTGAACTCATTGGTTTTGATCGTGCCGATCCGGAGCGGGAAGCCCAGGTGTTGGCGGAGCTTTCGTTGTGTCTAATGGCTTGGCTGCACCAGAGGCCGTTGCGGTCGAGCTATGGAATGATGATAGAAATGACGACGCAATGCCCGTCCTCGGCTACGGCGGTGAAGGAGGACCTGACCGTGATGGGCTGCTTGCCGAATGCGGGACGAGTCACGGTCTTTTATTCGAGTTTGAAAGCGGAGCGCTGGTCGAACTTGCCTCCAGCTTCGATCGAACATTGTGGCCATTTGAGGGCTGACCGGGATGAGGCGGGTCAGCTTATCCTTGTGAAATACAACCCTCCGGAGAGGCCTCAGCGTCTCAGATGGTGAGGTCGGAGACCATGTTTCGTGAAAGGCTGCGTTTGTGCGCCTGCTAGCGAGGAGTTTGTCATGGTGAACGGGCGCACTTTCTCGTGAGCCATCTCTAAGAAGCTTTGCGCGGTCTTTTGGAACGCCTGCCAGCGTTCCCACGGGTAGTCTGGTGCTTGGGAGACTTGGCGTAGGAGGCTCATCCACTCGTGAAGCGCGCGCTCGAGGTCGCCACGGCCGAAGTCGTCTTCGCCTTTGGAAGTGGCGCGTTTTCCATCAAAGAATCTACGAACGACTTCTGCAGCTCCTTCCCCATACTGGATGGGGACGCCGAGACGGAGATAGCTGGGGTGATTAACAGGGCCATAGGTCTGTCGGCAAATGATCGTGAGGCGCTCGCCATCGGTGCCTTCAAGGGATTTGAATCGGTGGCCACTCCTCAGATTTGCCAAGTGCCAGAGCAAGTCTTCGATCGGGTAATGCTCTGATTCCAAGCCTGCCGCGATGGCTAGACCCTCACCATGATAAAAGAAGCTGAAGAGGACGCCACGCCTAGTTGGCGTGCCATCAGCCTCGATTAAGCCCAAGGAACGCCAGGCGTGTACGGGGCTATCTTGATGGGGCTCGTGCGTCGTTGGTTCACCGTTTGAGACAATGTCGGTAGCCTGAGAAAGATCGCTTACTCTTTCTGGTGGTTCGAGTAGCCAGGCGCCAGACTGCTCTTGGTAGGCTGGAATGAGAACGTCGTTAAAATGAGCTTCCGCCAGGATTTGAGTCTCTTTGATTGCGGTGCTACTTACTTGGCCGCCGACTAAGGGTTCGGCTAGAGATTCTAAGATTTTCGGCATGGTCGCTTCCGCGTCGGTGAAGGGATTGCGCAAATGCTTAGGTAAGTTTCTTGCGACGCTCTTGGCCAGTTTCCAAGGGCTCTCGGTGTCCTTGCGACTGGCGAGGACGATTTCCTTAATCAAATGATCTGTGTCTGAAGCTCGCTTCGTGCGTCCTAGTTGGGTGCGTTTGGCGATCAATTCAAACATGGTGTTTGCGGGGCACCATTGCTGCTTGTGATAAGCAAGAGCGTGGCCAAGCGTGGTGGTACCCTGGCGCTTCTTCTCATAGGCTTCCCATACTCCTTCGCTATTGAGGATCTCTCTCCGTGTGGCCCCTAGGCCGAAACTTTTGGGAGATTGATAGCCAGTCTCTGAAACGGAGGGCGCGGGAGAATACGAGGCTTCGGTGCCTAACAAGACGGGTTGGGTGCTGAAGAGACGCTGACAGAACGCTTCTGCTGCGGGAAAGGGGGCGTCACCTTTCTCCATTGCGAGATGCATGATACGGATCAAGGTTGGCCAATCGATTTCATTGGCGCGATGCAGGTCTCTTGCGCGTGCGTTCGCTAAACGAGGATTCTTGTCTCCATGGATGACGAAACCTGCCGTGTCTTTCCCGCGACGTCCGGCACGGCCAAACATCTGGAGGAGTTCGTCCGGCTGGAGCTGGTGAATGAAAGGGCCGTCGTTGTAGGTGGATTCGGCGACAAAGACAGATCGCACGGAGAAATTGATGCCTGCCGCGAGCCCCATGGTGGCAACGATGACACGGAGCTGCCCATGACGAGCCAAGGGCTCAAGTAAACCAGCGCGTAGTTCGTAGTGGAGCCCGCTGTGGTGGTAACACACACGGCGCGCTAACATCTTCTGAAGTTCCTTTCCTGCAAGTTGTTGCTGGGTGGTGGTTAACTCTAGCGGATCTTGTAAGGGCAGTGCGTCCGCGATTTGACGGGCGACATTCTCGGCGCCTTTCCGATGCGGGACGAAGATCAAGAGCGGTCCCATGTCGGCCAAGAGTGTTTCGATCGCCAGTCGCGGCCAGAAGGTCTTGATGGATTTGGGTGCTTGATAGGGAAGGCCTAGAAGATGGATGTCGTCCAGGGGGACGGGGCGCTCCGTCGTCGTGACAAGTGAAACCTGGCGGCCATGAGAGCGGAGCCAGTCGGCAATGCGCTTGGGATTGCCGACACTTCCGCTGAGCAAGAGTAACTGGCAGCCGGGTGGCGTGAGTGTGAGGATCAGTTCGTAGTGAACACCGCGAGCGGGATCGGAAATCATCTGATACTCATCGACCACGAGGAGGGCCGGGCCCTTGCCGTGAAGGAAACGCTCTCGTTGGGTCTCCAGAGTGGCGACAATGATCGATGCCTTTGTGTTAACTGCGAGGTCCCCGGTGGCGATGCCGACATCCCAGCCCTTGTCCTTCCATTCAGCCCATTTGTCATTGGCTAGGGCACGTGTGGGGACGGTGAAGACCGCTTGCCGTTTCGAGTTTGCCCAAGCGGGATCTTGGACAAGGAGCTCGAACACCATGGTCTTGCCGGCTCCGGTCGGCGCATCGACAATGACATCCTGGCCATCTCGCAAGGCATGGACGGCTTCTTGCTGCCAGAGGTCGGGAAGAGTGAGCTTCTGAAAGAGAAGTTCCACGGAGCGGGGCGCAGGCATCTTGCCTACGTGTCTATAAGTGCTGTCGCCAGCTTAGTTCTTAACGGGTGCGTCCGGGTCCTTGCGTTCGATGCTTGCCGTGGCAGGAGACTTCTTCAGAGTGATAAAGTCATCCATGATGTGTAGCGCCTCGCGTTTCATCGGATCCATGCCGAATGGATATTCAGGAGCGGCATCTTCATCCTTCTCTACTTCTTCCTTATCACCGAGCCGGAAGCCAGTATTGTCTTCGTCAGAGAAGTCGGAGGCGAGTGTGAGGCCTTCAGCGTCGACGTTATCAAGAGTGAGTTTGTAGAGCTTGAGAGCGTCACTCTGTTGGCTTTCGATCAGAGCATACGCTTTCTTGCGAAGGGCGTTGCGTGCCTTGGTCCGCTCGCGAGTCTTCTCATTCTCCACACGGCGCTCTTCGATACTGAGTGAAATCGTATTGTCATCGATCTGCTTCTTCAAGCGGGCCATGTCCTCTTTCAGAATCTTGAAATCGGGGTCTTCTTCGACTCGCTTGGCTGAGCGTTCATTCAATTTGGCCAATTTGAAGTCACTGTCTTTCCATTCCTTGTAGCGCAGCTTCTTCACCTCATCCCATTCGAGAGGAAACTTGAGGGAGGATTCACCGCGCTCAAGGACATCGTAGATGGATGGCAGCGAGACGTCAGAGGCCACACCCTTCTCCTGAGTGGAACCACCAGAGATGCGGTAGAACTTCTGGATAGTGACTTTGACTGCGCCAGCACGGCTCTTGTCAGCAAAGAATGGGAGCCGCTTGGAAACTGGATAGATTGTTTGCACCGTGCCTTTGCCGAAGCTGTTGCCACCAACAATGAGTGCACGCTTGTAGTCCTGAAGCGCAGCTGAAAGGATTTCACTAGCGGACGCGCTAATACGGTCTTGGAGGATCATGAGAGGGCCATCGTAGACTGGCTCTGTGCGGCGCGAGTAACGAGGCTCCATTTGACCTTGGAAATCTTTCGATTGAACGATTGGGCCACTGTCAACGAAGAGCCCTGTCATCTTGATGGCTTCTTCAAGAGAACCACCGCCATTACCACGGACATCGACGACAAGTCCATCCATGCCTTCCTTCTTTAAACGGTCTAACAATTTGATGACATCGGCAGTCATGCTAGTAGAGCCGCCTTCCATGTCCGCATAGAATGATGGGAGATTGATCCAACCAACTCGGAGATCATTGCCATCCTCACTTTTCATCTGAATGAGTTCAGCGGTGGCCAACTTGTCTTTCAGTTTTACTTCATCACGAATGATGTGAATGACCTCTGTTTGAGAATCATCATCAGCCTCGGCAGGAATCACTTTGAGACGGACTTTCGTCCCTATCTCGCCGCGGATCATGTCGACGATCTTCTGAAGTTTCATGTAAGTGATATCGACCATTTCGTCGTCTTCGCCTTGGCCAACAGCCACGATTCGATCACCCACATTTAACTCGCCTGACTTGTCTGCTGGGCCGCCGACAACAATCCCTTGGATCTCTGCCGAACGATTGTCCTTCATGCTGAGAAGGGCGCCAATGCCTTGCAGCTTCTTCTTCATGTTCGTTTGAAAACTATCGAGTTCCGACTGCGAGAAATACTCAGAGTGCGGGTCGTAGGCCGTGGCCAGGGCCGTGAGGAAGAGGTTTGCGATGTCTTCTTTGTCCTCTTGTTTCACGCTTTCGAGGTAACGCGTGTAGCGAGTGACGATCTTCTCCTTCGGAGTTTCCTCTTCCTTGTCATCGGACTTCTTCTCTTTCACGACGAGCGGCTTCCCTTCGGCGAGTCTCTCAGCGTCTGATTTCTCGATGCCTTCGAGACGAAGTTGTTCTGCTAGAAGTTCTGCTTCTAGGACGTCGTGCCAGAGTAGGTCTGCCTCAGCCATGTCTTTCGGCCAGGGAGACTCTGTGCGACTCTGAGTGACCTTACGATCGGTCTTGAAAGTGAACTCGCCTTCGTTGAGTTCCTTCTCGATCTTCGCCACACGTTCTTCGACCCGCTTCAAGCGAAGGGCGAACATTTCATGTGCGGGATCAATGTTCACATCGAAGACTGCTTCATCGAGGCTGGTCTCAAACTTTTCGCGGAAGCCATCGACGTCTTCCTGGATGAAATACATCCGGTTGTAGTCCAGGTATTCCATGTAGTTGCCGAAGACTCGCTTCGACATGGAGTCATCAAATTCTGTCCGTGTGTAATGTCGATTGCGTAGCATCAAGGCCACGCGGAAAGCGACATCTCCGAAGTCCGTTTCAGCACGGCTACTGGTCGGGAAAGAGAAGGTGAAAGCTCCTAGTAACGTGAGGATTAGAGCGGATTTCCAGGGGGTAATCATACGGTAGGGTTGGCGGGTGTTTTAAGTGCTTGCCACTGGCGGAAAGACTCTTCCAGTAACATCTATAAGTCCATTCCTTCCAAGACTAAATTCCCGATGTTAGAGATCGAATATTTCACAGGTGGCGTTGCTGCGACAAACGGCTATGCGTGCAAGGCTGCAGAGATAACTTTCGTTGTCGATGCACCAGAAGGCATCACCGAGTGGCTGGAATCGACTGGGTTCACTCCTCAAGCGCTTCTTTTGACCCACGCGCATTTCGACCATGTGCTCGATGCTTCTCGAATTCAGGAGCGGTGGTCCATTCCCACCTATGCCTTTGCTTATCCGACCCCGGAGCTGACTCTAGAGTCTATGGGTATGGCTGTGCAGCCCTACAAAGTGGATCATTTGGTCGAAGAGGGCGTTCTCATGAGCTTTGGAGGTCTCACATTTGAGATCCTCCATATTCCTGGGCACTCTCCAGATAGCTCCGTGTTCCTCCCGAAAGACTCTCCGATTGCCTTTGGCGGGGACGTTCTTATGCAAGGCGGCATTGGGCGGTCAGATCTACCTGGAGGCGATGGCGAGCTGCTTTTAAAGGGGATTCGGGAGAAATTGTATGTGCTGGATGACGAAACAACGGTTCTTTCTGGGCACGGTCCGGCAACGACCATTGGCGAGGAGAAGCTCTCCAATCCCTTTGTGCGCGGCTAGAGTCCTCGAACACAAATGATTTGCACCGGGGGCAATTAGCTAAAGACTTTTTAGAATTGCTCTCAAAGACAGTTTGAACCGCCCTCATATGAGTTTGGAACCGATCAAGGACTACGAATATGGCGCGCTGCTGGGCGAAGGCGCGACTGGCCATGTCTATGCAGGAAAGCGTGGCAGCCAGGCTGTGGCCATCAAGGTCCTTAAGCGTCTGGCGGTTAATCGGAAGCTCATCGGCTACAGTCTGAGTCGACTGCAGCGCCTTCCGCAGCATCCGAACCTGGTTCAGGTCTATGATTTCGCGATGGACGGGCGACCGCTCTATATCGCCACGAGTCTCCACACGCACGAGGCCAACGGAAAGGCTACTGGTTTCAGCCTAGAATCGCAGTGTGGCGGGATGGATCCAGACCTCGCGTGGGGCATCATTCGTCAGATCGCTGAGGGACTTGGCCATTTACACAAGCATGGGGTTGTCCATTGCAGTGTGAATCCAGGGAACGTCATGGTGGCGAATTCTGACACTTCCGAAATTAAGCTGACGGACTATGCGCAGGGGTGGCTGGCCGAGATCACGCACATTGATTTCAGTGAGAGCTTCCTCTATGCGTCGCCTGAGCAACTTCGCAAGCCACAGGAGATGTTTGAAGGGCAGAGCCAGCGCTGGGATGTGTATGCCTTTGCCGCGACGGCCTATCGATTGCTTTACAAGCAGTTCCCTCGAGGGCAGCGCTGGATTTCGCAAGTGCGCGAGGGGGCGATCGCTTTCCATCCGATGGCCTTTGCGGATGTGAGCTCTCAGCAGCCAGAGATCCAATGGCCTGGGACTCGCAATGGGTTTGAAGATCAGCGTCAGCGTCTCCTTAAGAAATGTCTGATGCTCGATCCGGGTGATCGGTGCAGTGACATGCGTGAAGTGCTTGATCACTTCGAGCGTATTGATCGCGACGAGAAACTCAGCATCGAGCGGAAAGATTCTCAGGAACGGGAGCGCGTGCTCAGCGAGACTTCTGAGGAGGCGCGCACGCGAATGGGTGTCTTTCGCAAAGCGGCGATTGGATTGTTAGGGTGTCTAATCGTATCGCTCTTGCTGAACGTGACTTCAGAGACGCGTCTTTCCAAGCGGCGCCAAGAGATCAGTGGTTTGAAGGAGCGGATTACCAAGGAAGTCGGAGATGCTCAAGCGAGTGTCATGAAGGTCAAGCTTGAGGCGGATAGGCTCAAGAGTAATCTTGCATACTCCCAAGAAACGGCGGATGCATTCCTAGAGTTTCTGCTCAACGCGAAGAGTCCGAGTTCGCCAGGGTATCAGTCGATCGACGGTTACCTGGCATCGGCTCGCCAGCACTACGACCGCGTTTTAAGAGCGACGGAAGGTGATTCTGCGCTTGTCGTTGAGAGGCTGCGTGCCCAGCTGGGGCTGGCCCGGATCGAGGTCCAACTTGGGCAACCTGAGGCGGTGATCTCCAAGTTAGGATCTTTGGTAGGAGAAATTCAGACACTTCCAGAGAATCTCAAGCAGCTCAATCAGGTCCAGGAGACTTTGGCTGCGGCATTGCTGGAAACCGGGAAATCAAAGATGGCAGCAGGAATACTCACGGGGGCGCTGCAATCCCTTCAAGAAAGTGTGAAGGTCTACAACCGGCTGGTTACAAATGACGGGAAGAACATGGACCTGAAACGAAAGTTCGGTCGCAGTCTCTTTTTATATGGACAGCAGCTGTCAAGGGCAGGCGACTTGACCAAGGGGTTGAAGAGCCAGCAAAGTGCCATGCAAGTGCTAGAAACGTTGGCGCAAAGCAGCGATGCGCGTGAAGAAGATGAATATTACTTAGCGCTTTGTCAGTTTGAAGTGGGGCTCATTCGAGTGTGGGAAGGAAAGGGTATCGAGGCGTTCGAATCCTTTCAATTGGCTAGCCAAGGCTATTCGCGGCTCATGAGCCAAAAGCCGCAAGTGCCGGAGTACCGGTTTCAGTTGGCCAAGTGTCTCTACTATCTGGGCGAACTGTCATTCCAAGTGAAGGGTGACCAAGAGGAGGCTGCTCTTGCGCGGAACTCGATGTATGAATTGCTCAAGCTTCTTTTAGCGAAAGATGAGGCGAATCAAGACTATCAGTTTTACCTTGCGTTGGCGTTTGCTGACATGGCTGAAATGAAGAGAGACGCGGGCGAGCGTGAAGAGGCAAACAGGTTTTTGGGAGAGTCGTTAGCTATCTTAGGTGAGCTGCATAAATCGAAGCCGAAAGATTTGGACATCACCCTCCACCTAGCGATGGTCAAGGTGCGCGAAGGGGATTTTTTCTTAGATGTGCGGAAGCCTGGCGATGCCTTGGACAAGATGAAGGCGGCAGAGGCCCTCTTCCTGGAGATTGATGGCAGCGGGCTTCAGGCAGGAGTGCCCGATCATGTCTATCAGTTTCGTCGGGCGAATATGATTTCCAGTCATGGCCATGCTCTAGAGGCGGCCGGAAACGCAGGAGAAGCCGTTGCTGCCTTTGGGAAAGCGCAGACCATTCTTAAAGGGCTCGCGGCCAAGCGACCTGATGACAGTCGCATTATCAACGCGATTGAGGCGATTGAGTCTCGGGTGCCATCAGAGCCGGTAAAGGAGGCCGAGCCGACTGCTGGAAGTTAGCCCGGAGGTCTTTGATAAACTTAATTGATGGGAACTTGTTCGAAGACCAGCGGTGGAGTTTACGAGTCATAGAGCAATACAAGCCAGTGCTTGCCAGTGCCCCGAATTCTGTTGAAAGATGCCTCGGTTCCTCGCCGTTGAGTGAGCGCAACTTGCCGTCTGACAATAAAGCTAACCTAGACAATGAAAGTAACCACCGTAATTCTAGTCGCCTCTGTTTATTTTACTCACGTTAGTCTTGGGCAAGGAGCCTTTCCGACAAAGCCGAGTGAAGCGCCAGTCGAGGCTGTAAGGCCATTGGTCGATCCGCCGGGCAAAGACGATCCCAGTGCTTCCAAAGCTGCGGCGACGCCACCAACCGTGGCAGATCCTAGCGCTAAGCCGAATCCCGCAGTGAACGCGACTTCCACGGCTCCTACTTTAGTGAGCAGTCGACAGTCGGCTACCCCCGAACATGTGATTGATAGTGGTGATAGCCTAACTAAGGTCTCTGCTCAAGCCTATGGTCGTGCTGGTTATTGGCGGGTGCTGAAATTGCACAACGATTGCGATCCGGCGAAGTTGAAGATTGGTCAGGTCATCAAGACGCCGGATCTTCAATGGCTGTTAGAAGAGGAGGGGATCGTCCCATTACTGAAAGACGCGGCAGATAGCATGATGGAAGGGCGCAAGCTCTTCATGGAAGTGGAAGACGCCATGTCGGCGGATGGGCTATCGGCACCGGACGATGCGATGAAGGCAAAGATTGCGGAAGCTCAGAAGCTGATCACAAAATCGCGGAACTTGTTTGCCAATAAGCGCGAGGGTGTGAGTGGGCTTCCTAATAGTACTCTTCTGCAACTCCGCACTGCAGGTGAACTCATGGGCAAAGTGGCGAAGGGCTCTCGTGTGAAGACGAATGCGACACAGGTTCATGAGCGCTTTGGCAATGCCATCACCTATGGTGTGCTTTGGGCTCGTGAGGGTTTCAAGTGATCTCGGCGCGGACTTCGCTCTTTACAAGTGATGTGAGAGATCCATGATTGGACCATGGATCCTCTTGCATACAAATTGTTGCACCTTGCTGGCGTCATGGCTGTCTTCATGGGCCTCGGCATTAGCTTGCTCCCGGAGACGGCCTTTCGAAAGCAAGGCGGACTCTTTCATGGGATAGGACTGTTAGTTATCCTCGTGGCTGGCTTTGGCATGATTGCCAAACTCAAGTATGGCTTTCCCCTTTGGGTGATCCTCAAGTTGGTGATCTGGCTTGCGCTTGGAGCCCTGCCCGTTCTTGGAAAGAAGAAAGTGCTGCCTTGCTGCGCCGTTTGGGTTCTGGCGCTTCTGTTAGGCATGGGGGCTGCTTACCTAGGCATCTACAAGCCGTTCGCTTAAGCCTGCATCTGAAGCGAAGAACGGGCCCGCTTGTGGCCGCCCCCTTTGGGATACTTCCCTAGTGCGAAGGAACTGAATTAGTCCTTCAACACGAAGGTGACTTTCAAGGTCACGCGGTATTCGGTGACGTTGCCATTCTTGATGGCGACGTTTTGATCTTGGACCTACGCTGAACGGACGTTCTTGAGTGTCTTGCAAGTGCGGGCAACGCCTTGATCGACAGCGTCGTCGAAGCTTTTGGGTGAGCAGGAGATGATTTCAGTGACTTTGGCTACGGACATGTGAATTCGAATTTAAGATTAGAGTCGGCCGATAACAGACAGGATTTCTGCGTCGACTCCAACAGCAAGGTCTAGAATTCTCGCCTACGGTTTCGCTACCAGTGTCGGCATACGCCAGGGGCCCGATAAATTCGCGATAGGGAGATTTGGGGAGGAGGACGTAGTGAGGCTGGGAGTCGACTCTCAGCTAGCGAATGAGCGCCTCTAAATTGTCCCGCGTCATGGCCGTGCAACCTGCGGTGACGCGATTCGCGCCCCGGCGTGTGTGGAAGAAGATGGTACTGCCTGCCCCCGGTTGGATGGCAATGTCATTGACTTAAAGAACGAGTTGGAAAGTTATTGTTAGTATGTCGGTTTGTAAGGCATTGCCGGAGGGGTTCGGCGAGGCGTCCTTCGTGGATAAGATCGTCCCGGCCTGACGATACAGGCCGACTTGAGCAGACGTTTCAAAACTTTTGGCTCTCCGTCACATTGGCTGGATGGAAATCATGTGAATCGACGATCTTTGAACGCAGTCAGTTTCGCGCTATCCGTTGATAACAAGTCCTTTATGCAAACGACTGAGAATCCAATCTCGGCGGAATCTAGGTTACTGAACCTTGGTGCAAGACTGCGCAGGAGATCGGTTAGCCCTGAGATCCACGGCTGAATCGAAAGAGCCTATCTCTGTAGGCTGAATTGGGTGAAATCGCGGATCCTGAGTCTATACGGCAGGCCGGAGATTCCATGCATTTTCCCGGTATTGTGACCACATCTGCTCCCGTAATGGTTTTCACCCGGCGTTTACAGGAGGTAGAGGCGGGCTTCGAGTTGGTCACGCCAGTGTCCGAGAAGGTGGCTCTTGCCGATGCCATTGGGGCCACTGAGGAGCATGAGACTGCGGAGGGCGGCACTTTGCGTGAGGTGTTGCTGGGCTTGTTGAACTTGGTTGTGTTGTTGTTGATAGGCTTTGGGATGGTCCCCGGTGAAGGGGACGG
>CALLLI010000272.1 GCA_938082635.1 uncultured Verrucomicrobiales bacterium | reverse complement strand
GATCCCTTCGAGCTGAAGGCATGGATCGAGTCAAAGTTGAAGCAAATCTGGGACCTCGACAGGCAGCTGAGGGAGGACGAAGATAGCGATGAAACGGCGAAAGAGGAACGAGCTGCGGCAGCGGTTCTGAAGAGCAATCTCCGCTCCGCTCCGATGGCTCATCAGAACCGCAAACACCCCTCTAGAAAAACCAGTAAATCCAACCCAAACCAAGACGCCAGGAAAGCCTCTGAAGCTGCCTAGTTTTCACCCGCCACGGTGTCCTCTTTCAATGATTCAACAGGCCTTTCTCAGAGACACAAAGCAAGTCGATGAGACGAAGAGAATTCGACTTTTATTGAGCAGGTGTGACAATGCGCAGTCGGGCATTTCGCCTGCTTCGTTCTTGTCTACCTGTCTCTATGAAAGTCCTGTCTCTGGTTCTGGCTGTTCTCCTATCTACGTGTGTTAGCAGTTTCTCATTAGAGCGCGAGACGCTTCCGCAAACGTCTGACGCTCCTTCGGAGGCACCAGTCCAGGAAACGGTTGCCCTGTTCAAGGAACTCTCGGAGACCTTGATCAAGCAGACGGGAACGGCGATTTCTCCAGTGATCGGCCTGAGTTCTCTCGCCGTGACGGGCGATCCGTCTGTGGAGAAATACAAGCCATGGATCTGGTTCGTTCTCGTCTTGTTGGGTGCGGTGCTTCTGAAGGATGTCGGGGGAACCTTTGTTCCTGGTGTTTTAAAGAAGCCGCTTGATGCTGTAGAGTTTTTTCAGAATCAAGGCTTGGGAGCGCTATGTGCGGGGCTGCTGGTGCCTGACTTGCATGAGAAGCTCTACTCCGTGATGGAGCGACACGTTCCCGTCGCCGAATGGGCAGGTGGGGGAGGTGGACAATACATTTTTGCTGCCACCGGGTCTGAAGGTCTTCTTCATATCCTGACGTTACCACTATCGATCGTTGTCTTCGCGTCTGTTTGGCTCCTATCGAATGCCATCAATGCGCTCATCCTGCTCTCGCCGTTCTCTCTTGTCGATGCCTGCCTCAAGTCGATCAAGGTAGCGGGCTTGGCCCTGCTGGCTGGGCTAACCGCCATTCACCCGTATGCTGGTGCGGCGTTTTCCATTATCATTGTCGTGGTGGCTCTTTGCCTGGCTGGAAAAGCGTTTCGACTCTATCGCTTTAGCGTGATCTTTGCGTGGGATATTCTCACCCGCAAGCACAAGCGCTTTCAGCCGCATCCGGAACATGTCATGGTCTTTCTGGACCAGGAGCTTGCCGAGGTTCCTTCGCGAACCTATGGGCGATTAAGTCCTGATCTAGCCCCTGGCCAGTGGCGTTTCACTTATCGTCCGTGGCTGATTCTGCCAGAATCAGTTGTCGTCATTCCGCTAGACCCTCGACCGAAGTTGGGCAGAGGCATCGTCCATGCCACGGTCGAAGTGTCTGAGGATGACGGTGATCTGGACACCTATTTCCATCTTTTGCCGCGGTATCGTGGCCATGAGACGACGGTTGGACAGTGCCTCGAATTAGAGGTGGTCGATATCGGGCTTCGCCGTGGATTCACGCTCGCGTGCCGATGGATCAAGTCGGCCTTCCGCAAGAAGCGATCGGTAGCTGCCGTCTAGGGCAGTTTCAGCGTCTTCCAAAGCTTGTATCGCGGCCCGAGGTCACTCTAGTGTCGCCCCCATGAAGTCTCTGCTCGTCGTAGCCCTACTCGCGCTCATTCCCGCCGCAGTCGCCCAGGACCTAAAAGGTTCGCGGCCCAACATCATCCTCTTCATGACGGACGATCAGGGCATGGGTGATCTCTCTTGCCTTGGCAATCCGCTACTCAAGACGCCGAATCTGGATCGGTTCTACAAGGTCTCGACTCGCTTTACCGAGTTTCATGTTAGCCCCACGTGCGCCCCGACCCGGTCTGCCATGATGAGTGGTCGCCATGAGTTTCGCAACGGCGTTACCCACACCATCAAGGAACGCGAACGCATGGCCTTGAGCACGACCACGTTCCCGCAGCTTCTGCAGAAGGCGAGTTACGGAACCGGCATCTTTGGCAAATGGCACCTCGGAGATGAGGATGCCTATCAGCCTTACAATCGCGGGTTCTCTGAAGTCTTCATTCATGGGGCCGGTGGCATTGGACAATCCTACCCTAGCAGCTGTGCGGATTTCCCGCCCAACCGTGAGAACCGCTACTTTGATTGTCATGTCTTACAGAATGACACGATCGTGAAGACCAAAGGGTTCTGCACGGATGTGTTCTTTCAAGGAGCACTCAGTTGGATCAAAGCCCAACGCGAAGCGAAGAAGCCGCACTTCGCCTACATCTCTACCAATGCACCTCATGGCCCTATGATTGCCCCTGAGAGTTACAAACAGCGTTTCCTCGATCTTGGTTATGACGGCAGCACGGCTGGCCGCTATGGCATGATTGAGAACATCGATGACAACTTCGGCAAGCTCATGGAGAAGCTTGATGACTGGGGCGCCTGGGACGATACCCTCGTCATCTTCATGACAGACAATGGCCAAGCCGGTCGCAGCGGGAAACGTTATGGCAAACGCACGCCCCTCTTCTCCGGAGGCTTCAAGACAGGCAAAGGCTCGCCTTATGAAGGGGGCACGCATGTCCCTGCATTCTGGCGTTGGAAAGGTGTCCTCGGTGAGGGCGTGGATATTCCGGCACTCACAGCGCACATTGATCTCTTTAAAACGTTCAGCGAACTGTGTGGCGCTGAAATCCCTGATGACATTCAGAAGATCGATGGGCGTTCGTTGACACCCTTGTTAGAAGATCCCAACGCGGCTTGGAGCGACCGGCTTCTCTACACTCACCAAGGCCGATGGGAGAAAGGGGCGGATCCTAATCTCAGCAAGTTTAAGAACTGCGCCGTGCGTTCGCAGCGCTGGCGTTTCGTTAACAATGCAGAACTCTACGATCTCGCAGTCGATCCTTACGAAATGACGAATGTCATCGAGAAGTACCCTTCAGTCATCGCTGAGTTTCAGAAAGCCTACGATCAATGGTGGGAAGAAACGCTTCCCCTCATGGTGAACGAAGACGCGCCGCTGTCGCCCCAGCAACCTCAAACGGTGCGCTATGAAAAGCAGCTGAGCGAGAAGGGAATCCCAGACTGGAAAGCCCCCACACTTTAAAGCCGCTTTCTTAAAACGTCTTCGAAACCAATCCCATCCCGGAGGGCGGGGCTCCGTCGCCGCCGTGATTTCTCGAAAGTTCAGCATCGCCAAAGTATGCCTTTTTATCAGTAATGTTAGAATCACCATGGAAATTATTGGAGGCACGTAGTGTAGCTCGGGCATCTTGCCCGAGTCCCGGCCTAGAAGGCCGCCCTACAATAACAAACCCCTGCACCCAAGTATGAAAGCCTCCATCTACCTCCTGCTCGTCACGCTTGCAAGCGCGGTCGCCGCCGAGCGTCCAAACCTAGTCTTCCTCCTCACAGAGGACCAAACAACCTCTTCGTTAGGCTGCTACGGAAACAAGGAAGTCCAGACGCCGAACATTGATCGCTTGGCCAGTGAAGGCATGACCTTTGACCGGCACTACGACACCACGGCGATCTGCATGGCCAGCCGTGCCAGCATCATGACGGGACTCTACGAGTATCGGCACGGCTGCAATTTCGAGCACGGCGCTCTTGTGCGCGATCACTGGGAGAAGGCCTATCCCGTGCTCTTACGCAAGGCTGGTTACCGCACTGCCATTGCTGGCAAGATCGGCTTTGAAGTATGTGAGGCTCCAGGCGAGAAGGGCAAGCTTCCACAAGGCGACTTCGATTCCTGGGGAGCCGGGCCGGGCCAGACCCACTACAAGACAGCGAAGAACCCCTCCATGGCACGCTTTGCCAAGGACTACCCACATGCCACGCGTGCGTATGGTGCCTTTGCGAGGGAGTTTATCATGGACTCGTCCAAGTTAGAGCAGCCTTTCTGCCTATCGATCAGTTTCAAAGCGCCGCACAAGCCTGTGCAGCCAGATCCGATCGATGACGACGTCTATAAAGGAAAGACGTTTACCAAGCCCGCGAACTACGGTCGCGAGAAGGGGAGCCACTTTGCTAAACAGAGTCATGGCGGTCGTCAATATGAGCGCTTCCACAGTTGGGGCTATGCGGATGACTACGATGCCGAGATGGCAAAGTACTTTCAGCAGATCTATGCTGTGGACGCTGCCGTAGGGATGGTTCGCCAAGCGCTCGCGGATTCAGGGGCTGCTGCAAACACCGTGGTCATCTTCACGTCAGACAATGGTTTCCTCTGTGGTTCTCATGGTTATGGTTCTAAGGTACTACCTTATGAAGAAGCCTCGCGGGCACCTCTGATCCTTGTCGATCCTCGCCATCCCAAACACGGACAAGCCCGTGGATGTGGCGCGCTCACTGGAAATGTCGACTTCTCTCCAACCTTGTTGGACTTTGCTGGAGTGACGATTCCTGAGGGCCTCGATGGGCGCAGCCTGCGTCCGCTTCTGGACGACCCGACGGCATCCATTCACGAAAGCCTGCCCCTGATTAATGTCTGGGGGCCGTCTGAAGTACATAGCTTTGGCGTGGTCACGAAGACTCAGAAATACGTCTTCTGGCCTGATGGCAGTAAGGGTAACACCCCAACCGAAGAACTCTACCATTTAGACAAGGATCCACATGAATTAGAATCCACGAGCCAAGGCGACGAGGCGCTCCCCGCCATGCGCCAGCTCTATGATCGTGCCGTCGACGATTGGAAATCAAAAGCCGTGCCCTATCATCGTTACCAGCCCTTTGGCCCACTCTTTGATCGTAGTGTCCCTTGGCCGGAGAAGGCGCCCGCGAGCCCTGGCACGTGAGGACTCAACGTGCTCATTCTCAGTCAACTAAAGATCACTTGCCTTTTCAGGTTCCGACTCGAATCTCCGAGCTCGGCTCGTGCTGGGAATAAACTGTATTAAGCCCATGGAAAAACGTCCTTTCACTGACTTCGACCTGAGTGACCAGATGAAGCAGGCGATTGATGCGCTGGGCTACGAACTGGCTGCACCTATCCAATCTGCTGCGTTGCCACCCCTTTTGGAGGGGCGGGATCTTGTTGGCCAATCTCCTACCGGTTCTGGCAAGACGGCCGCTTTCGGCATTCCGTTGGTCGAGCGTTTGGATCCAAAGCTCCGTGCTGTCCAGGCGATGATTCTCTGCCCTACGAGAGAATTGGCCGTGCAGGTCGCGGGCGAACTCCACAAGTTGGCGAGCTTCATGCCTGAGCTGAACGTACTTCCCATCTTCGGTGGGGCGTCTTTTGATCGTCAGGTCCAAGGTATAAAGCGCGGTGCTCAAGTCGTCATTGGTACCCCTGGGCGTGTGCTGGATCACCTGCGTCGAGGCACGCTGAAGCTTGACCAGGCCAAGACCATCGTCCTCGATGAAGCGGACGAAATGTTGGACATGGGATTCCGTGAGGATATTGAGACCGCGCTTGCGCAAATGCCTGAAGATCGGCAAACGGTCCTCTTCTCGGCCACGATGCCGAAGGCGATCCGAGAGCTCATGAAGCGCTTCACGCGTGATCCTGCCATTGTCACGGTGTCTCATGAGCATATGTCAGCTCCTGACATTGAGCAGATTTATTATGAAGCCCGCTTCCGTTCCAAGCCGGAAGTGCTAGCACGCCTCCTCGATACGCATGAGGCCCGCTTGACCATCGTCTTCTGCAACACGAAACGCACGGTCGACGATGTGACTGAAAGTTTAGTCGCTCGCGGTTTTGGGGCGGATCGCCTTCATGGTGATGTCACCCAAATGGTGCGCACTCGTGTCATGAACGCATTTCGTAATGGCTCTATCAGTGTGCTGGTGGCCACGGATGTGGCCGCTCGCGGGCTCGACGTGGATGACGTCGACTTAGTCATCAACTACGACCTGCCCTTTGATGCCGAGGACTATGTGCACCGCATCGGACGGACCGGTCGCGCGGGCCGTTCTGGCAAAGCCATTGCGCTCGTTGCTGGCAAAGACATCTACAAGCTTCAGACCATCCAACGGCACACCAAGCAGAAGGTAGAGCGCTTCAAAGTGCCGACGTTGGACGAGCTCGAGGAGCAACGCACCGATCGCTTCTTTAGCCAATTGCGTGATCTGTTAGCAGGTGGTGAGTTCCCCAAGAATACTCGCATCATTGATCGTTTGCTAGATCAAGGCTTCTCGCCCACGGATATCAGTGCGGCAACGTTGCACCTCCTGCTCAAGAGCGACGCCAAGACGGCTGAACCGATTCCAGAGGATCGTCCCAAAGATGCGCCACGCGAGCGACGTGAACGTCCCGAGCGCTCGGCCGGCAACGAGAAGCTTAGCAATCCATTCGACAAGCCCGAGAGTGGTTCTCAGGCTCCGCGCGCCCAAGAAGGCGATCGCGCCAGTCTCTTCGTCAACATTGGTAAGGTCATGGGAGTCTCTCCCGGTGATCTCGCTGGCGTGCTTTACAACGCCGGTGGTTTCCCACAAGGATCCATTGGCCGTATCCAGCTCTTCGAGAAGCATTCCATCATCGACGTACCTCGTGACCTCTTGGCGACCGCGTTAGAAAACTTGGGTGAGGTGAAAGTGAAAGGGAAGGACGTGCGCTTCAAAGAAGACAGTGGCCAGCCAGGCGGTGATGGCGGTGGCGGCGGCGGCTACAAGGGCCGGAGCGGCGGATACAAAGGTCGCTCGGATAGTGGCGGAGGCGGCGGCTACAAAGGTCGCTCCGAAAGTGGCGGCGGCGGAGGCGGCGGCTACAAAGGTCGCTCCGAAA
>CALLLI010000271.1 GCA_938082635.1 uncultured Verrucomicrobiales bacterium | reverse complement strand
CAATGATCTTCAAGTGCTGGCTCGTGCGTCGATAGCTCTGATCGGTGATGACCTCACTGACAATCTGCTCAAGCTCCACGGTCTTCTTCTGATAGCGATCCAACTTGAGGAAGTTAACCAACGGCACCTGTGTCTTCCGATAATTCACGCAGCGAAGGTGGCGGCACCCAAAGTCCAACAAGCCAATGCTCGTTCGAATCTCGCGTGATCTCAGCCCTGCATGCTCAAAAACGCGGGCTTGCCCGGACTTCTCCGACGGGCAATTTCTCGCCACTGGCCTCCTGCTCCCACTCTCGCTCCAAGAAAGCGGGCGGGACTCCCTACAACGCCTCCTTGAAGTCCATCAGGTTGAAAACGTTGAGCGTTCCCAATCCTTTGAGACTCTCAAGAGCAAGCGTCGCTTGGGATTCCTCCGCGAAATCTGCGCGTTGCTCAAGCAAACCTCAGAGCCCAAGCTTAGCGCCAAATATGCCTTTGCCAGTATTCCCGAGCTTGATGGGCGCGAGATCTTCGTGGCCATCGGACACTTCTACGCAATCAACCTACGGACTTACTGGCTCGCCTACATGGACATGGACATGGACCTAGGCCTGGAGGGCACCAAGGACCAGCACGACATTAAGGTGCTCAAAAGAGTCTCGGAACAACTCGGAGGCAAGAAAGACGCCCTCTGGATCTGGGACAAAGCTGAAATCGACGGCAAATACTATCATAACAACAAAAACCCATGGCGTCTATTTCTGGCCCTCCGTCAAGTTTGCTGGACGGGTTCAACCGACTTCAGAAGGCTTGGTGTCCCCGAAGTTGATTTCAGTCTGCCGGGGTAGGCTCTTTCGATTCAGCCACGGATCTCAAGGCTAACCGATTGCCTGCGCAATCCTGCACCAAAGTTCAGTAGCATAAATCCCGCCCAAATCAGACTCTTTCATGCATGCGTATACGACTCGCTACCAGGGGATAGCGTGATTCTAATTGCGTTCGAGGATCATCGATTCACATGATTTCCATCAAGCCAATCTGACGGAGAGCCCTATTTCATTAGTCGCATGAAGAAGAACATGAAACCAATCAAGTGTTGTGATCGGCAGTGGGACAAAGAAGACGAACGCAACGATGGTATCACCGGAGATGAACTCGTGGGCATCTCAGGAGGCTTCATGATGCGTGTTGTCACCTACGTCGATTCAGAGACGGGCACGGAATGGAAATACCTAACCAGTGACCTGACACTCCCACCGAGAATCATCGCCCACCTCTATCGAGTTCGCTGGACCATCGAGAAGACCTTTAATGAAACCGAGAATCGTCTCCATGAAAGCAAAGGGCGGGGAACCAGTGAGACGACCAAACGGATGCAGGCCCAATTCACCGCACTAGCGCACAACCTCATGCTCCTATTGGAAGTGAAGGCAAATCAAGAAGAAGGAATCTAGGACAAGAAGGTTGAGATCAAGCATGCGAAAGCGCTAGAGAAACGAGCGCAAGAAGCACGCAGCCAAGGGCGTAGGGTTCCAACGATGATTGATCAACCGCGACGCAGTTCTGCTTTCAATTCATCCGCTGGCTGCGCAACCACCTAGCAATCCAGGCCTCCTACCGAACAAGCCTGCCCGCTCTACGCCGCGCTATGGCCACTTATTTGTGAACAAAAGTGAACACCGTTGTCTTTGATCTCTACAGGAATGGGGTTCGATTTCGTCGATAAATTCACCCTATTTCTATGCCATTCGCACTAAAAGTGCCCGCCCCCAAATCTCCGCGAATAGAAATTTGTGACAGCGCGCGGTATAGCGGGACGTTTCATCCGGTGATGGAACAACGCGTAGCGACCACTCATCGAAGTAAGGGTGCTCTAACGCTTGCTTGCCTCACTTTCGGCGTTGAATTTCGGAGAAATCAACGAAAATATTGCCGTCTTAAAACTAGCAATCCAACATCTAAAGCACCCTAGCCCGCGGGCGAGAAGCCCCGCTTCCGAAAGGTCTCTTCCATCTTGTCATCAGGCTGCAGGCCTAACTTCTTCGCCTCTTCATAGTGCTTGAAGGAACGTGCAAGATCAGGTGATGCCTGCCGACCCAGCGCAAGACAGAGATTGTAGTGCCAACGAGGATCGCGCGGCGCAAGCTCCACAGCTGACTGCAACTCCACCACGGCCTTCTCCAAATCACCTCGGAAATAATAGATCAGTCCAAGAAAGCCAGTGGCATCACTTGCATTCGGGTTGAGTTCCTGGGCTTTCCTCACCGCCATCATCGCGTCGTCCACCGTATCCATGTAATAGCAGCACACACCCAACATATAATGTACTCGATCATTGGTAGGTTCGAGCAAGGATCCACGTTCGAAGAGACGCTGCGCCTCTTTCACATCATTCAACTTCAGCTTCGTGACGCCAAGATTGTAGATCGTTTCCATGTGCTTCGGCGCGAAGTCGAGGATCTCGGCATAGTGAAGATCGGCTTCTTCAAACCGCTCTTTCTCGAAGTTGAAAGCAGCCGCTTCCGCATAGCGAGAAATCTTGCGATCCACCGCGTCGTTGCCAATCTCTAACGAAAGGCCAGCCAACTGAGCCACCGCCATCGTCGTAGCTCCCTCCCGTTGCACCACCGCCTTCTCTTCATCTGTGAGAGGTGCCTCTGCCGTAAGGGAATCGATCTGCGCAATCAATTCATCCGACCCCGCTTCCAAGGCTTCTAGCTCATTGATCACAATCTCTCGCTTCTCCTGCCGAAATTTCTGCTGCTTGAGCTGCCGATCAATGATCTCACGAAGGACCTCATTCTCTTGCCTCACGGCCTCGTCTTGAACTGAAGGCGGGTTGAACGTGGACTGCTGCACGTTCCCATCCAGCAAAGCCTGCATGTTCAACAAACGCTCCTTTGCATCGGCATTCTCCTTCTTGAGCAAAGCCAACTCCATCTTGAGCAGACTCACCTCCTCTTTCAGACTGGCGATCTCAGCTTCGTTCTCCAGCTTATCAAATTCTAACTCATCCACACGCTGCTGAGCCACATTGAGCATCTCGCGAAGCTTGGAGTTCTCCGTTGCCAACGCCAAGGTAGAGTCTCCCGTCTGGAGCCCCCTAATAATCGCCGTCATGTCATCACGCTGACGCGTCACCTCCTCCAGTTGGAGGCTCATCTCCTGCCGCTCATTCTCAATCCTCTCGAACTCCGTTAGAAGCGTTCGGTTCTGATCGTTTGCTTTCGTCAGTCCCTCAGTCGCCGCATCTAACTGTGCCGTAAGATCTTCCACTTGGTTCATCAACGCGACCACCCCGACACCCTCCATCCGATCTAGCTCCTCTTGGGCTGTCGCCAGTTGTCTCTCGATCTGCGCCACACGCCCTCGCTCTTTCCCCAAAGCACGATTGGCCGCTATCGTATGCGACTGTTGCTCCGTGCTTTCTTTGATCAGCTTGTTCCGAGACTCGCGCAAAGCCTCCACCTCGCGCTCAAGTTGTTGGTACTTCTGTCGGGGCGTCGCCGCTCGCGAAAGTGGCGCAATCGCCCCAGGGCGCCTCCGCGGGTTCACCGCAAGCCCAGGACCACCCTGCCCGCGCTGAGGAAGATCCATGCCACCTTCATCGCGTTGCTCAAGAGCCAGGTTCTGGTAACGCGCATAGTCCGTCCGGACTTTCTTTCGTCGCTTGTCTAACATCTCCGTCTGCCAAGTCGGCCACTTCAAGGCAATCGAATCATACATCCCACTCGCCTCACGGCATTTGGCCGCCGCCGCTTCATAGTTCAAAGCATCCTCAAAACGCCGCGCCTCCTGTAACAGCATGTGGCCCTGAAGAAAGACATTGCCTGGCTTCAACTCCCGTTGGGCATGAGCCCCGGTGAGAGTCGCCGCCACGAGAATGAGCACGAGGAATCTGGAAACCGAGGAAACAGGCAGAGAAAGCATGAGAAAGGAAACGTAAGAAATTTTAGCGATAAGGCAAGCCAACGCAAGGAATGACCCGAATTTAGTTGCATTCTAGAGGCTGCCAGACACGTTTCACGACGAATCGTGAGTGCCACTCTGAACAGGCAAGTGCTTGTGCTCAACCGGTTATGGCAACCGGTTAATATGTGCTCGGCTCGACGAGCCATCACCCTTCTCTTCCTCGGCCACGCCCACGTCGTCGGCACCGATGAAGACGACCAGTATTTCACTCACGACGTCGAGTCGTGGATAGACCGCTCCACCTTCGCAAATCCAGAGATGACGATTGTACGGTCCGTCTCCAACCAGTTCCGCATTCCCGAGATCATCGTCCTCTCACTCTTCGATCGCCTCCCCAAGAAGCAGGTCAAATTCACCCGCGAGAACATCTACCGGCGCGACGCCTACCGCTGCCAATACTGCGAGAATCGATTCGAAACCAAAGACCTCAATCTCGATCACGTCATCCCCCGCGACAAAAAGGGACGCACCAGTTGGGACAACGTCGTCACCTCTTGCATCCCCTGCAACACCCGCAAGGCGAACAAGCTCCCTGAGCAAGCCCACATGTTCCCTCGCAGACAGCCCAAAGCCCCAAGCTGGCGCCCCCTCTTCAGCACCACCCAACGCCCCCTTCCCTGCGTCAGTTGGGGCCACTTCATCGACCTAAACGAAAGCGATGTGGCACTAACGGAGTAGCCGCGTTTCGTTATCCTTCCAAACTTACATCACAGCCATCTCTCTAACCTACCCTATTCATGAAGTATGAATAGGGTAGGCTAGATCCTTACCGCCGCAACGACAGGGCTGCCGCGATGGACATCATCAAAACCATTGTGAAGGAAGGAGACCTCATCATTCGAGATCTTGGATATCACTCCATCGACACTTTCAGCGCGATCCAGGAAAAATCGGCCTATTTTCTAAGCCGTTTGAGCCTTCCCACGAAGATATGGGATCTTGATGGAGGCGAGATTGATCTCCTATCATTCGCACGCAAGCATGCGCCTCGCGCAGAAGATTGTTTCTCAAAGGAGATTGTTTCTCAAAGGAGATCTTACTTGGAGGGTCAAAGCGCTTCAAATGCCGGATCGTGGTGAAACGCGTGCCTGAAGAGGTGGCAGAACATAGACGGCGCCAGTTGAACAAAGATGGACAGCGCAAGGGTTTCACACATAAAGAGAAACATCGGCGGCTACAGGACTGGACCTTCCTAGTGACGAATCTGGGAGAGGATAAGGCAAGCACGGACCAGCTCGATGAACTCTATCGCATGCGTTGGCGGATAGAGAATGTGTTTAAGCTCGCCAAGAGCCACACAAAGCTACGAAGCAACAAGTATCACGTTCAGATACTGATATGGGCCTGGCTGCTACTAATGATCGAGCTGAGTCAGAGTGGGATGTTCCGGATGTTAGAGGAGAGTGAGAACCGGGCGGAACAAATCGAGCACAGCGTGTTCAGATTGATTGATCGGATCACCCAGTGGTCAGCGTTAGCGCTAGAGATTGCTGCGACCGGCAGTATTGAAGCGCTCCTTGAACGGCTTCGAGAGCAACTGGACTATCACGATCGCCACGAAAAACGCTTCCGGAAACCGCTCCAAAAAAGACTAGCAAACGTCCTGAACTCGAAAATCTCACCTCTCTTAACCTGACGCCTATGAGCCAAAGCCCCTCCAGTTTTGCAATCAAATCCTTACCTATATCTACGGCCCGAAGGGACCCCAGTAGCTTTGATTTCTTAGTTCGAATTTCACCGGCACCAGCGGCATCGGGGCCCACCCGTTGAGCGTAGTCATCAAGCTGTGAAGTTTAGAAAACCGGCTAGGCCTCTTAGGCGCCTTTACTAACAGAGCATCACATTCAAAATGATGAGTATTCCTGATTCAATACTTCACTCTCCTTAAATCGAGTATCGTTAGCAACTGGTGAGAGCGTAGTTCTCGCTCCGGGAATCAGGCGACAAAGCGCCTACCATCGGCTCGTGCGAAGTCTATTCTGTCTAGGATGAATTTTCGCAATGGCATAGCGATGACCCTATGATGCAGAAAGCGTATTCTTCAGGGCTTCCGACACCACCATCTCTGAAGGTAAGACATCGGGACGAATCGTCCGTATCCACGTGCCAAAGTGTTTCCATACAAGGTCGTCTCGCGTCATGGAGAGATACTGCAGCATCCCCTGAG
>CALLLI010000270.1 GCA_938082635.1 uncultured Verrucomicrobiales bacterium | reverse complement strand
TACGGGCCGATCCAGACATCCGAGATTCTCGGCAGTGCTCTCGGCATGGCCTATGAAGACATGTTTCTCATTCAGAGCGATCCATTCGTAAACACTAGTAATAAACCGCTCTGAATCACTGAAAGCATCGGTGTGATTCGCCAGCCGCCGAAAACTCAACAATTCGGGGCGCCGCGTACAGCCACGACGTGAAAAGGAGCAGAAACGAGAGAATGCGGAAGCCCATCGCCCATCGTATCAGCGCAAACCACGCCAAAGCAATCCTTCAGGTATTGCCAGACACGGCACGAACTGCCAACTTCCCGTAAACCCTTCCAACTTATGAAACCCCACATTCTCTGTACCTTCATCGGCATTGCCTTCTTCGGTCGTCTCCATGCCACACCGGTGATTTCTGAGATCCTAGCCTCTGGATCTGGTGAGGACTGGATCGAAATTCAGAACACTGGCGATACCGAGATCAATCTAGCAGGTTACCATCTCTCCGACGATCCGGAAAATTTCGCGCGCTGGACCTTTCCATCCACGACGTTAACGCCTAGCGCTTTCCTTGTCGTCTACGCCTCTGGCCAAGATCTCTCCGATCCGGCCACAGAGTTACACACGAATTTCAAACTTGATGCGGCAGGCGGTTACTTAGCCCTTTCCACGACCGACGGCTCTACGTCCTCGGTCATCAAAAACTATCCCTCACAAAGATCCGACATCTCTTACGGACTTGCCAATAGCGGCTTCGCCTACTTCAAGACGCCCAGCCTTGGCAAAGCAAATCCCAGTAGTGGTTTGTCAGGCTTCGTCGCTGACACGAAGTTCAGCGTCGATCGTGGCTACTTCGAAGAAGCCACCGAAGTCGAGATCACCACCGCCACGGAAGGCGCCACCATTCTCTACACCACAGACGGGCGAGCCCCCTCTAAGGGCAGCGTGTTCACAGGCCCCATCGGCGAAACCTACTCAGGCCCTATCACCATCAGCAACACGACCACGTTACGAGCCATCGCCCTCAAAGATGGTTTCGAGCCTTCGAACGTCGATACCCACACCTATCTCTTCCTCAACGATGCCATTCGACAAGACGGCGCTCACTTGATCGCAGAATGGGGCGATGATTGGGGCTCTGGCGAAGATGCCGACTATGAGATGGATCCCCGAATCGTCAATGACCCTCAATGGCGAGACACGATCATTGATGATTTCAAGACCTTGCCTGTACTCTCGATAACCGTCGAGCCCGAGCAGTTCTTCTCACTGAATAAAGGCATCTATCCTGGCAAGATCGGGGAGGACGGTATCGATATACCCGCTTCAGCCGAGCTATTGCACCCGGATGGCAAGGAAGGATTTCAAATCGACTGTGCACTCCGAATCGTCGGTCAGACCAGCCCACAACGCTGGAAGATCAAGAAGCTCTCCATGCGACTACGATTCGACACAGAGTTTGGCCCGAGCAAACTGAACTACCCACTCTACGATGCACCGACTGCGGTTGACGAGTTCAATACCCTAACAGTTGATGCCAGACACAACAACACCTGGGCCTACAACGGCGGATCCATTCCAGCCCAGCAGCGCGAGTGGACTCAGTATCTTCGGGATCAAACAGCTGCCGACCTCCATCGAGAAATGGGCGGTATCAGCCCACACGGCCTCTATGTCTTCACTTTCGTGAATGGCACGTTCTGGGGCATGTACAACCTTCATGAACGTCCCGACGATGCCTTCAATGCGTCCTACCAAGGCGGCAAGCGGTCTGATTGGGTCGTCTCCCGTCACGGCGATCCAAGCAATGGTGGCGTGGATGTGTCCGGGGATGCCATTTCCCTCTATCGCGCCTTCAACACATTTGTGCGCGATGCCGATGATCCTAACGTATACGCTCAAATTGAAGAGCAACTGGACATCAGTGACTTCATTCACTACATGTTAGTCAACGTGGGTCTCGCCAATCGCGACTGGGGACACAAGAACTACTATGTGAGTCAGAGTCCCGTTGATGGGAAATGGCGGTTCCATTCCTGGGATGCTGAGAAAGTCTTCCAGGGACTCAACGACGACCTCACCGATCGCAACAACAACCCTGGCCCCACTGGAATGCATCACAGTCTGAGCGACAACGCAGACTATCGCATCCACTTTGCCGACGCTGTCGCCAAGCACTTCTTCAATGGAGGCGTCATGTCGACCGAAGGATTGCAGCGTGTCTACAAACGCAGAACTGACGAGATAGGCCGAGCCGTGATTCTGGAATCTGCCCGATGGGGGGACGCCGCTAGATCCACTCCCTACACCAAGGAAGACTGGGATGCCGAGCGCGATCGTCTGATGAATGACTACTTCGTCAAGCGTCCTAACATTGCCGTCAAGCAATTCAAGGATGCCGACCTGTTTGGCGAACTCGACTTCCCTACCTTCGGAGATCACGGAGGCCACTTCGATAGCGGCTACGCTCTCACAATCAACAAATCCGTCTTCGCCCAAGGAGATATCTTCTATACCACAAACAGCTCCGACCCACGGCTTTCAGGAGGCAAACTCTCCGCTGACGCCATCGCTTACAATGAGTCCGTTATTCTAGCGGAATCCGCAACAGTGAAGGTCCGCCTCTACAAGGGCAGTGTATTCGGAGCCACCGACTGGTCACCGCTCCTCGAAGCAGACTTCGTCATCGGTGCCGTACCGGCTTCTGCCAGCAACCTTCGCATCTCCAAGATCAACTACCACCCATCAGGAGCCTCCGACACGGAGAAAGCAGAAGGCTTCTCCCGCAAGGACTTCGAATTCATCGGATTGACCAATGTCAGTGACAGCCCCGTCAGTCTCCTCGATGCTGAACTCGCAGAAGGTATCCGTTTCAGCTTCGACAACGTCGCCAACACTCAAATACCAGCAGGCAGCACAGCCTTCCTCGTCAAGAACGGCGACGCCTTCATCATGCGCTACGGAGCTACCCACATGATTCTTGGAGATTACCAAGGAAGCCTCTCGAATGACGGCGAACAGCTCACGCTCCGCGCAAACGATACCATCCTAGCAGACTTCTCCTTCAATGACGCCGAGCCCTGGCCTGCTGACGCCGATGGCAACGGTGCCTATTTGGTCCTAGCAGATCTCAACACACCAGCCGAAGGCTATCCGGTGGGACGATGGCGCGCCAGTACGCCCGACGACTCCCCAGCCACGTCTACCACCACGCAGCCCAAACACGACACCGACGCCGATGGCTACCTTGATGACCTCGAAACCGCTATGGGGAGTGATCCCACCAAAGCCGATTCCGTCCCCTACTTCGCAGCCATCTCCTCTGGGGACGGTCTCCCCATCTTCGAGATTTCTAAAAGCACCGCGAACGCAATCGAGATCACGCTCGAAACATCCGCCGACCTCAAAGTCTGGACAGAAGTCACCGGCCCAGGATTGGAAACGTTGCCATCCCGCGCAGGCCTCCTCCCCAACACCGAGATCAATCGCTACCGTGTCCGCCAGCTAACCAAAGACGCGCCCTGGACAGAGCGCTTCGTCCGCTTCTCCATCGAGCTACCCTAAGCATAACCGCAGCGAAAGTCACCAGACTTTCCCCCTCAACCTATCATTTGCGGTTCCAATTCACCGTTCTCGAATCGACTCAGCTCCTCCCTCTCAAACTTTTACACAACAACCGTAAATTTTTATACTTAAGATAGGTTAGGCTTTCTCTTGCATCCTTCTTTGGAGGGCGGTTTGCTCGCTCTTCATGTCCGTCGTTACCGCCGACTATGCCCAACACCTGCACGAGAGCGACTGGCTCAAGCAGGCTGAAGGCACGTCGTTGCGAGACGGCTCCAAGCTGCAACTTCTAGGTGCGGTCAAAGGCTACAAAGCCTCGTCCGTCGCCCATGGCCAGGTGAGGGTCACCGCCAACGTGCGCCATCCCAAAGAAAAGACCCCTAGGGGCGTCCTCGTCTTCCTTTCCAGGCAACCGAGCGGCCAAGTCATGGTCACACCCAACTGCTCCTGCAAGCAGCCGCAGCTTTGTGATCATGTCGTCGCGGTGATGCAGGAGTTTATCACCACGACCCGATCCACAACACCTCGAGCAAGACCCACACGCGACCTCGCAAGCAAGCGTAGCAGACAAACTGCCTCCCCCATTGAGGCACGCTACCTCGCCTGCCAAATCGTCCCCACAGAGCGTGGCCTCGCTTTGGAAATCTTGCACACAGCACGCCCGATCATCGATGATCCCAATTACGTGCGATGTACCGGGCGCGAACTCTTTCGGCCAGACCTCCCGGATCAGTTAGGCCAACGCTGGATGCGAGCCCTCCTCATGCGGCTGCAACAATGCTGCCCAGACTCCGAATCTGGTAAAGATGTCCTCCAACTCCAGCCAGATCCCGAAATCTGGACGGAACTGTTAGATGAGCTGCTGAAATGGCAGATCCTCTACTGGGGCGGAGGTCCGAACCCCATCGTCCTCCATCAGGGTGACGCACGGTCTGCGAAGCCCAATTGGTGCTTTGACAGTGAAACGGATGCCTTTCAAACAGATTGGGAGCTCGCCGAGCCCGTCTCCGCCGTTGCCCCGAGCGCTCCCTTACATTACATCGACACCCGTCGTCGTCTTGTTGGGCCACTGAAAACAGACTATCCTAACAACCTCGCCGTTTCCTGGATCGCAGGAGATCAGCAACCCAGCGCCGAACAAGTGCGCCTCTGGAACCAAGGTCTCGCCACGCCATTCCCTGCCCCACCAAAGCAAGAAGTCGTCGATGCCAGCGAGGAAATTCCCGTCCCGTGCTTACACTTTAGTCATCACGAAGTCCCACGCAGCAACTTCCGCGGGATCTGGAGCCCTGTCTTTCATGAGAAACCACTCGTCTCGCTCGTCTTCCGCTATGGCGAGCACGAGATTCCCGAGCGCGGCAAAGGCCACGCCCTTAAGGACGAGCGCTTCAAGATCATTCGCAACGAAGCCGCTGAACAACGCATCACCAAGAAACTGGATCAACTAGGCCTCGTCCCCTTCTCCGACACCTTGCCCGAAGAAGCGATCACCGAGGATCTCATCAATCTTCGCTGGGTCGGTGCCTGGGAAGAAACCGCTTCCCAAACCGCGTGGATGACGCTCATGACAGAGCAAGTGCCCAAGCTAGAAAGCGAAGGCTGGCACATGCACTACGCGGACAACTTCGGCATGCGCTTCGTGCAGCCAGAGAAATGGATTCAAGAACTTCGCGAGCAGCGTAATCGCTCCTGGTTTGAGTTTGAGTTAGGCATCGAATGCGACGGCCAGCGAATCGATCTCATTCCCATCATCATCGCCTATCTCGAAGACAACGGCGATATCGAGCGCCAGATCGAGTTCCTAGAGAGCGACGACAAGGTGCCTATTCGCCTTGATGACGGCCGCTACCTCGCCTTCCCCGTGCGCCGCCTGGAGCCTATCATTCGCATCATGCGAGATCTCCTCGAAGGCCGCCGCGCCGGCCAGGAAGACGAAGAACTTGGCCAAGTCCACCAGGTAGTCGCCGCTGATTTCCTCAAAGAATCCTCCGAGTTCACCGACGCTGGCTCCGCTCAAGAATCTCTCCGCTCTATCGCAGACCGCTTAGGCAGCGTCGAAGCCGTCACCGCAGCCAAGAAACCGAAAGGACTCCAAGCCACCCTGCGCCCTTATCAAGAAGAAGGCTTCCGCTGGCTCCAGTTTCTCACACGCTACGGCCTAGGCGGCATCCTCGCCGACGACATGGGCCTCGGCAAGACGCTCCAAACCATCGCCCACCTCCTAGCCGAGAAAGAAAGCGGCAGGCTCACCAAACCCGCCCTCATCGTTGCACCCACAAGTTTGTTAGGAAACTGGCAAGACGAGATCGCCAAGTTCGCTCCCGCGCTGAACGTCCACATTCACTACGGCACGGGCAGGCATCGCCTCCGGCAGCCTTTCGACGCCGCAGACATCATCGTCACCTCCTACTCTCTCGTCTATAGAGATCAGGAATACCTCGAATCCCGCTGCTTCTCTCACCTCATCCTTGATGAGGCCCAGAACATCAAGAACCCAGGATCGCGCTGTGCCAAAGCTTGCTGCGCCCTAGATGCAGAGCATCGGCTCTGCGTCAGTGGCACCCCGATGGAGAATCACCTCGAGGAACTCTGGTCGCTCTTTCACTTTCTCATGCCCGGCTTCCTCGGTCAGCAAGATAGCTTCCGCCAGCGCTTCCGACATCCCATCGAGAAAGAGAATGACGAGTTCGCCCGCGACTTGTTAGCCAGCCGCGTGGGCCCGCTCATGCTGCGACGCAAGAAGTCGGAGGTCGCCAAAGACCTCCCACCCAAGACCGAGATGATTCGCTCGGTCGAACTCGAGGGTCCCCAGCGGGACCTCTACGAAACCATCCGCGCCAGCATGGAACAGCGCGTTCAGGAAGTCATTTCCGAACAAGGGATGGACCGCGCGCACCTCTACATCCTCGACGCCCTCCTCAAACTCCGTCAGGTCTGTTGTCACCCCCACTTATTAGACCTCGAAGCCGCCCAAAGCGTCGACTCCTCGGCAAAGATGGATCTCCTCTTCGAGATGCTACCAGAAATGGTCGCTGCAGGACGCCGCATACTCATCTTCTCTCAGTTCACCAGCATGTTAGGGCTGATCGAGAAGCGCATCATCGAGGAAGACATCGACTACGTCAAACTCACTGGCAGCACCCGAAACCGCAGCGCCCTTGTTAAGAAATTTCAAACTGGCAAAATCCCCATCTTCCTCATCAGCCTCAAAGCAGGCGGCGTCGGCCTAAACCTAACAAAGGCTGATACCGTCATCCACTACGATCCCTGGTGGAATCCCGCGATCGAAAGCCAAGCCACCGACCGCGCCTACCGCATCGGCCAAGACAACCCCGTCTTCGTCTACAAGCTTATCACCAAAGGCTCAATCGAAGAACGCATCGTCGCCATGCAAGAGGACAAGAAGGAACTCGTGGAAAGCCTCCTCTCCGCCGGCACCAAGAAGGCCATCAAGTTCGACAAGGCCAGCCTAGAGCAGTTGCTAAGGCCCCTCTCGTAAATCTCCTTCGAACCAGTTCATGAATCGGAAATAGATACTCGTCATGAAACTAACACCTTTCCACATCGCCATTCCCGTTCGCGATATCTCAGAGACTCGGCAATTCTATACCGCCCTGCTTGGGTGCGAGGAAGGACGCAGCGATGAGACCTGGGTAGATTTCAATCTCTACGGGCATCAGTTTGTTTGCCATCTCAACCCTGACATCGGTAAAGACGGGAAATTGGAATCGCACTACAATCCGGTCGACGGGCATGGGGTACCTATCCCGCACTACGGAGTCGTGTTGGAAATGGAGCATTGGGAAACGCTTGCAGCGAAGCTCAAGGACCACGGCATCGACTTTGTTATTGAGCCCTACATTCGTTTCAAAGGAGAAGCCGGAGAACAAGCCACCATGTTTTTCATGGACCCTTCAGGCAATGCTCTTGAGTTCAAGGCATTCAAAGACATGCGGCAATTGTTCGCCACTTAGCCCGAGCCCCCGCTTAAAGGAGTGGGCTCGCCTTTGCCAACAAGCCTCATAGCTTCTTGGCATAGTGAATCTGTCGGGCGACTTCCTCAAAGCCCATGCCCGGGCAGAAGACTTGGCCAACAGGGTTCTGATCGAGCGTTTCAATCTTGGCAACTTCCATGCCTGCATCTCGAAAATAGCCAACCGCGTAATCCATCAGTTGCTTTCCAATCCCACGACCTTGGTATTCTGGAATTACGGCCATGTTAGGAATCCAGCCAATCTTGCTTTCGGCATCCAATCGGCAAGTGATATAGCCGACGAGTTGCTCACCTTCTTCGTAGACAAAGACACCCATGGCATTCGCCTCGGCCGTGTCAGCGTCTAGATGACGCAACTTGCGCCAGCGCCAGTCTATGCCAAGCACTCCGAAGGCCTCCTCGATGTTGCGATCAATGGAGACGCCTTCAAAACAAATCGCTGTGATCTCTTTGATTCGGGCAAGGTCAGTAGGACAGTAAGTCCGGATCATAACACAGTCACCTCATAGAGCGGAAGGCTACGAGGATCATGACGAACGCAGCAGCACCCCATCAAGCAATATCGAAATCGCCACTTGAAGCCCGGACTAAAAGCTTCTCCTTTCCCAAAAATCTGACATTCTCCGTCAATGCAGCGGCTCATTCCCCCAGTCATGGTACTCGCCATCCTGGCCCTACTCCATCCAGTCGCACAGGCCGAACTGGAGGGCGACGTGCCTACCCCGTGCGTATCTGATACGAAATTTAGCGTCGATCGCGAACATTTTACCGAGCCGTTTCAGCTCGAAATCACTTCGGCGACAGATGGGGCGACCATCCGTTACACCACGGACGGAAGCGTGCCCTCTCTATTTGGTGGGCAGACTTACAAAGAACCCATCACGATCGAACGACTGTCATTCGCGCGATGGCCTCGAAGCAGGGCTTAGAACCATGGCATCTCGATACCCAAACCTACCTCTTTCCGCACGACATCATCGACCAAAGTGCCGATCGTCAAGCACCAGAGGGTTGGCCTGAAGCCTCTGTCAATGGCCAGCAACTGCATTATGGAATGAACCCTGCAGTGGTGACTGCGAATAGGTCGCGAGGCGATGAAGGAAGCACTCATTAACATTCCATCATTCTCGCTTGTTACTGATCGAGAGAACCTTTTCGATGCGAAGACTGGCATTTATGTTAATCCAAACAAGCGTGGCCGAGACTGGGAACGCCCGGCTTCACTAGAACTCTTACCCTCATCCAGCGGGAACGGATTCCAGCTCAATTGCGGGATTCGTATCCGAGGAGGCATCAGCAGAGACCCCGCCAATCCAAAACACTCCTTCCGCGTGCTCTTTCGTAGCGAATACGGAGAGTCGAAACTCGAGTACCCTCTCTTCAGCGACTTCGGCGCCAACGCCTTTCATAACATTAACCTGCGAACCTCGCAGAATTGGACTTGGGCCCGGTTTGGAGAATTCCCGCCCGGCGTGCAGCAGAACACCTTGGTACGCGACATCGCCTCTCGCGATACTCAAAGCGCTCTCGGCCAGCCCTATGCGCGAAGCGAGTATCACCATCTCTATGTCAACGGGGTCTATTGGGGCGTCTATATGACAGTGCTCGCCGAGCCTATCTACAGGGTGCTCGCATTTACGGTCGAACTGGAGAGATCGTTGATTCTTGATAGATCGATGCAGGCAATCTGAAATCGGAATGGTATCTCCGGTGCCGGATGTCCATATTCTAACACACAACAGAGAGATGATACCTTCACGATGGCAAACCCGGATGATTGAGCCAATCGATCAGGACTTTCTTTGGGAAATGCTCTATGTGGCCCTTTAGGACGCTCCAGATGAAGAGAGGAGACCTCGCAGTGTCTTCGATCAGCCGAAGATTCGAAGACTTGTTGAAGGATGGGGGCGCCCAGAAGATGTCGGCTTAATCGGCATGGACAAGGATGCCTCGGAGCCACTAGGAGCCACTAGGAGCCATATGGGCGCGCTTGGACAGGGATGTCCAAGCTGTCGCTCGTCGGGCTGAGCAGGGCGATGCAGAAGCTCAGCATACGCTGGGAATGTTTTACGCCGATGGCCGAGGAGTCACCCAGGACGACAAGGAGGCCTTTAGGTGGTATCTGAAGGCTGCTGAGCAAGGCAATGCAAAGGCTCAGACTAATCTGAGTCTCTTTTACTCCACGGGCGTGGGGGGGCACACAGGATGACAAGGAGGCCTACAAGTGGTTTCTCCTAGCGGCAGCACAGGACTACGAAGGCGCATCAGAACGAGCAAATAAGCTGGAAAATCAAATGACGCCTAAGCAGATTGCTGAGGCGCAGAAGGAGGCGGCAGCATTCAGCCCCAGCGGTGAATGAATCGCGCAGTGTCCGGAAACTCGAATCGCCGTGCACTCATGCTGCCTCCCGGTAGTATACTGCCACGCGCCAAGATTTGTGAA
>CALLLI010000269.1 GCA_938082635.1 uncultured Verrucomicrobiales bacterium | reverse complement strand
AATCAGACAGGCGTCTACTATCAGCTAAGTTACACGCACAAGATGAAGAGTCGCACAGAGCATGTCTGGCCCGAACACGTGAAGGAGCTACGCGCCGAGACAGCCGAGTATAAGAAGTTCAAACAGTGCACAGGCGAGCTGATAGATCTCAGCATCGAGTTGTCGAAAGGGAAGATTGCCCGACTACGAAATCAGTCTGCCGACTCATGAGAACTTCCCACTCACGAGCACCTTCCCTACCGTGAGAATAACATTCTCACCTCTCTCGCCACGATCTACGATGAAACGTCATGTGGTGAGGGCGTTCCAGAGTCGATCTCGCCGATTCAAAGCTACAACTCTATCGGAACACTACATCAAACACTCCTTCGAGCCCTTACATATCACCCAAATCGTCAAAACGGGATGGTATGAAGTCGAGGGGCTCGTTTCCTACCTCATCCATGGTGTCTACGCCGACGGGAAGGCGTTCCTAGCATTCGTTTGCGAAGAAGATGGCCAGTTGGCCCTCGATTGGCAAGCGTTCACAGGCCACAATACCGTTCCCTTCACAGAATTCCTCGATGAGAAAATCAATGATCCGACAGAAATGCGCGTCGTCGCTCAGAGCATCTCCGTCGAAACCTTGCCAGAACTATCCGAAGACTACCGCTTCGTTCGAAACCGTTCCGACTCGTGCTGGGCTCTCGTTAAGAAGCATTCCCCAGCGGGGGCGCGCTCGCTTCTCTCATCACACCATCGAAAAACCCGTCTTTCTCCCTCTTCTCAACCACGAGTGAAGTCGCCACAGAATCCCACCAAATCCCACCAAATCCCACCAAACCCCGCCAAATCCCGCCTCGCCGCACCTTCCTAACACTGCAATACCATGACGCCCTGGGCATCGTCATCGATGAGGTCGTATCGACGAAATGGCTAAGCCAAACCGTTCCTACACATGTTCACGTCGATATCTAGACTCCTCGTTGCCTGCACACTTCTCGCGCTGAGCAGCCTCTCACTGGAAGCCACGCAGATCATTTGGCAGAGCGCAAGGGCTGCTCACGAGAGCAGCACCGGGCAAGCACTAGACAACTACATCTTCGAACTCGACATCTTCACTGAATCCTTCGTCCCCACTCCGTTTAACGTCAGTGAATGGGCAAACAATTGGCAAGCGGCTGATCGTGTGCGCTACGATGCAATCAACCGCGCGTTCACCAGCCGCATCGATATCAAAGGGAACGGCGCCCCTTCTTGGCAGGAGAGCGTGCCTACATCTGAGGCTACGGCACCGAAAGCAACGAGTGGTTTCTCATGTCTGCTCCTAACTGGAACTGGCCGAATAGCTCAAGCAATGGCGTCCCTCTCGAATGGACTACCCTAACAGTAGCACAGGCGATCATTGGAACGCTCCCCAACAGCATGAGCGAGCCCCACCTTCGCACCGCAAACGTCGGCAACCAGCCGCTTCCCAGTCTAACCAAATCCACTTGGCAAACCACCGTCTTCACTCCGGGCCAGATCGCAGATAACGCCATCTCTGCATGGTCTGCCGATCCCGACAACGATGGTCATTCAAATCTACTGGAGTATGCCCTCGGCGGCGCCCCACTGACGTTCGAGCACAATCTCGGGCTCACGACCACCATTCAAACAGAAGACGGCCACCCCTCGTCCTTAGATCTACATCAAAATAGGCTCCCGGCGCGCTTGGCCACCACCCAAATTGAGCTATCCACCAATCTTACCCAGTGGGACGAAGCCGGAGACGCTCTTCAGGAAGATCGGCCTAAGCTTCAACGCGTTCGGCTTCCTTGGAGCGCCATTCACCGTCAGTTCGCAAGGATTCAAGTCACCGAGCACTAGCAATCTCGACATCAGGCGTCAGCGTGCACCATGAAGGTCACGCTCGTTTCAAAAACGCTGGAGCTGAAACATGCCTGGACTCTAGCAAGAGGGTCAACCAGCTCGAAAGAATACCTATACTTCAAGGTGGAGCATGAAGACTTCACAGGTTGGGGAGAAGCCGCGCACAACGCACGCTACGGAGAAACCCCTGAATCCGTAAGAACAGCGTTAGAGCAGGCCAAGACGATCTTGGAAACTTCTCCCGAAGTCATCCACACATGGCAAGAATGGCTTCCTAACCTACCGCAAGATCAAGCGGCGGCACGTGCCGCCGTAGACATCGCCTGTCGGGACTGGATCACTCAAGCCGCGAATGATCCCTTCTTCCTCAAGGCTACGGACAAAGAACTCGTTACAAGTTTCTCCGTCGGCATTGATTCCCCTAATCGGATTCGTTCCAAAGTAGCCGAAGCTAACGCCTTCCAGGTCCTCAAGATCAAACTCGGCACCAAGCAAGACCAAGACATCATCTCCGCAGTCCGCCAAGCGACAGACAAACCCTTGCGCATCGACGCCAATGAAGGCTGGCACGATCGTGAAGAGGCCTTGCGCATGATCATCTGGCTCGCATCGCGCGGGGTAGAGTTGATTGAGCAGCCCATGCCCGCCGGGCAGTTGGACAACATTGCCTGGCTACGCGAGCGGTCCCCGCTTCCACTCGTTGCCGATGAAGACGTCTGTGGCGTTGACGACATTGATCGACTCGCGGGTATCTATGATGGCATCAATGTAAAGCTCATGAAAGCTGGGGGCGCCACCGCGGCCGCCACGATGTTAGAGAAAGCACAAGCCCTTGATCTCAAAATCATGCTAGGGTGCATGATCGAATCCTCCATCGGCATCACGGCAGCCTCCTTCCTGGCGCCGCAAGTGGATTGGATTGATCTCGATGGCAACCTTCTCATCAGCAATGACCCATTCACCGGAACCACCTGTGAAGAAGGCAAGCTCTTGCTACCTACGAAACAGCTTGGTCTCGGTGTGGAGGAAAGACCCGGCGCACTTCTGTGAAGGTGTGAGAGTAGGCCTGAGTTTCCTCATTGAAAGCGCCATTCTCATCAAGCGTGTCGATCCGGACCTGCACAGACGCATGAATGATCTCACCATCGCCGTAGACCATCCCGACATGTGGACTGCCATCGTAGTTTGAACTGAGGAAGACTAAATCTCCAGGCTGCGTCTCGGCCAAAGAATCTACTGGAGATCCCACTGAAATCTGCTCACTCGCATCGCGGGGTAGCGTGCAACCAAAGGCGCGGCAGACCACTTGGACAAACCCAGAGCAATCAATCCCATAAGGACTTCGCCCGCCCCAGAGATAAGGGCTGCCCAAATAAGTTTCCGCATAAGCAGTGATGGCACCCGGAGTCACCGAGTGATCTCGATTCGTAGGCCCTTCGAAGCGGTAATGCTTCCCTCCACTCTGAAAGATCCCATCAGCATAGCCTGGTAAGGTACTTCCCCTCAAAATAGATACCTTCGACGAGCTAGCACCCACACCTGAAACGATCAACGATTCTAGCACAATCACCGGGGCAACATCCAATACCAATCCCTCCGGAAGCCCTTCTGTCTGGCGACCATACACCCAACCTTCGTAGCCATCATGGTGTGACCGTATCAGGCGATAATGATCATGCTCTTTGAGAACGACAAAGGTCTCTCCAAAGAGGAGCTGATTGATCATCTCTCTGCTGAGATCAGGCAGACGACGAACTGGAATCGAGGCTAAATGACAGATCCCGCTACTCATGATCTCCATTATTACGCAATATTCGTTTGGGACAACTCTTCAGGTGGCCAGGATTGAGAATGGCATGTCTATTCACAGGTGAACTTTTCCGAAGATCATTTCTCGAACCATGCAGGCGACTACGCCGCTCATCGCCCCACCTATCCAACGGCTCTCTTCGATTACCTTGCCAGCCTGTGTTCCCATCGGCATCTCGCATGGGATTGCGCCACGGGAAATGGCCAGGCCGCCATTCTTCTAGCAGAACACTTTCCGAGCATCATTGGCACTGACGCCAGTGCCGCTCAGGTGGCGGCAGCCACCCCTCACCCAAAGGTCTCCTACAAGACCGCCCCCGCAGAGACCTCATCACTCGCCTCCCACTCCGTCGACTTGATCACCGACGCCCAAGCAGCTCATTGGTTCGATCTCGAAGCCTTCTATCGCGAAACCGCACGCGTCTTGAAACCCGGCGGCATCCTTGCCTTGTGGTGCTACGGCCTCACCCAGATCTCTCCTGACATCGATGCTCTTCTTGAAAACTTCTTCTCCGAAACCGCCGGACCTTACTGGCCAGACAAGCGAAGTCATATCGACAACGGCCACAGAACCCTATCATTACCATTCACGCGCATCGAGACTCCTCCGTTCGAAATGGCGCTGACCTGGACCGCAAACCAATGCCTCGATTACCTAAACACCTGGTCAGCCGTAAAACGCTATGAAGCCGAGCTCGGAGCCAATCCGGTTGAGGACTTGCGTCAGCCGCTATCCACGCCCTGGGGCGAAGAGCCCCGCCGGGTGGAATGGCCGTTAATTCTCAATGTCGCCCGTCCATGAAAGACAGCTGGGAAAGGATTGCGGTTGCCAGATCTAGCCCTATCGCGTAGGCCAACCTCACGATGATGACACGCGAAGACCTAGCAGCCAGAATTGCCGAAGTCTCCCTCCTCAAAGGAGAGTTCACCCTCCGTAGCGGCCGCACGAGCCATTACTACCTCGATAAGTACCTCTTCAGCACCCAGCCAGACGTTCTTGAGGCTCTCGGCAAGCTCTTCGCGGAGCGCCTCGGCGATGGCGTTAATAAGCTGGCCGGGGCCGAACTCGGCGGCATTCCGTTAGTCACGGTAGCCTCTCTTGCCAGCGGCTTGCCCTGCGTCTTCATCCGCAACCAAAAGAAGGACTACGGCACGGCGAAACAACTCGAAGGCAACTTAGGCGAAGGCGATCAGGTCGCTTTGTTAGAAGACGTCTGCACCACAGGCGGCCAGATCCTCGAAGCCGCCAAAGTCATCGAAGCTCAAGGGGCCACGATTACCAAGATCATCGGCACCATCGATCGCGAAGAAGGCGCCCGCGAGAACATCGAAGGCGCCGGATACCTCTTCGAAGCGCTCTTTACCAAGACGGACTTAGGCGCCTAACACTCATCATGGATATCACAAATAAGTCAGGCAAGCCTCTCAGCGTCCCCCTACCCGGAGGCAAGAAGCTCTTCCTCGGCCCTGGCAAGACTGGGCAAGTTTCACCCAAAGTGCTCGCCCGCCCCGCCATCGCCGCACTCATCGAGTCAGGCGACCTCGTCACCTCTGGTGACGGCAAGAAGCGCAAAGATCGCGGCGACTCTTCCGGTGGTGGATCAGGGCGCACCAGCGGCCACAAAGGTACCGGTGCCATGCGCCAGTCAGGAGACCGTTAGCGCTCGGCGTTCTCTGCCGCAGCGCGCAGTTCCTTCTCGCGTTTGAGCCTCTTTTGATACCGAGGCTCGAACTCATTGGCTGCCAATGGCCCTGGCTCAAGTTCATAGCTAGACCTTAGCCGAAAAGCCAAATGGCTTCAGTACCCAGCGAGTGACAATGTCAGACTACGCATTCTGAGTGGCTTGGAACTCGATTTGATCGCGTCAGCCGCTCTGATCTGCCATCAACAGGAGAGCTGGGCGCAGCTCTCCTGTGAACTTCCTCTGGATTGTCACGCAGCG
>CALLLI010000268.1 GCA_938082635.1 uncultured Verrucomicrobiales bacterium | reverse complement strand
ACCTTTCAGTTTCCTTCCGAACTGCTCCATGAATAGCTCGATTTTGTGTTTGTCTGCTGGACTGCGCACGATCGTAGGGCTGCCGTTTCCGATAAATTCACGGACGGAGACAGGGAAATTTATGATGGAGGATGGAGGATTTTGCGATGTGGGTAGGATTCAGTTTTCAGTTGGCAGGATCGGCTTCGCCGAGGCCAGCTTCGCTGGAGTTTGCAGTGGGAGATGCTAAGAACGGACGAACAAGCAGCGAATCGAGGGGAGAGAATGACCTCGAATGAACTGGAAACTGACGACTCGGCGTAGCGGTTATCTCGCACGGAGGCACGGAGGAGGGAGTTGGAAGGGCCGGCTTCGCCGGAGTTCGCAGTTGGCAGGAGCTGCCTTCGGCGGAGTGGGCAGTTTACAGGGGCAGGGCCAGCTTCGCTGGAGTTGGAAGGGCCATCTTACTGACAGCGTGGAAGCCGCTGCCAACCGCCAACTGCCAACTGCCAACTGCTAGCCAAAGGCGCCACAGACTTGGTGGATTTCGTCGTCGGTGAGGTAGGGATTCATGGGGAGGCTGAGGCCTTGGTTAGCGACGCGTTCGGTGATGGGGAAGTCACCTGCTCTATGGCCGAGATGTTCGAAGACGGGCTGGAGGTGAAGAGGGACAGCGTAGTAGCTGACGGAGGGGATGCCGGATGCTTTGAGGCTGGCGCTGAGGCTAGCGCGGTCTTCGGAGAGGATGGTGTACTGAGCGTAGACCGAGGTGTTGCCTTCGGCGACGGGAGGGAGGGTGATGCTCGAGTCGTTCGCAAGTTGGCCGTTGTAGGTGGCGGCGACTTGTTGGCGCTTGGTAACCTCCTCGTCGAAGATGTCTAGCTTTGCTAGGACGATGGCGGCTTGTAGGGTGTCGAGCCTGCCATTGATGCCGAGGATGGGGTGATGGTGTTTCTTGGCTTGGCCGTGGACGCGGATGTGGCGCATGCGCTCTGCTAGGCTGTCATCGTCGGTGAAGAGGGCCCCGCCGTCTCCATATCCGCCGAGTGGTTTGGAGGGGAAGAAGGAGGTGCTGCCGATCTGGGAAAGGGCGCAAGATTTCTTGCCATGGTGGGTAGCACCAAAAGATTGGGCAGCGTCTTCGATGACCGGGAGATCGTGCTTCGCGGCAATCGCATTGATGGCCGTCATGTCGGCGGTTTGACCGTAGATGCCGACGGGCATGATTGCTTTGGTTTTGTCCGTAATGGCGGCTTCAACCAGAGTAGGATCTATGTTCCACGACTTCTCGTCGATGTCGACAAAGACGGGCTTGGCTCCGATGAGCGCGATCATTTCCGCTGTGGAAATCCAGGTGTAAGGGACCGTGATGACTTCATCGCCCGGACCAATGCCGAGCGCCATGAGCGCGATGAGAAGGGTGTCGGTGCCGCTAGAGGCACCGATGCAGTGCTTCACACCTACGTACTCGGCGAGGCGTTCTTCGAGTTCGCGGACTTCTGGTCCATGGACATACTGACCGAGGTCTAGCACAGCAGCAATACGACGATCAAGCTCCGGACGGATGCGGGCTTGTTGGGCTTTGAGGTCAATGAATTGCATAGGGGCCGTCTACGACGGAGTGGCTAGGAGACCGTGAATTGGGAAATTTGCACGCATGTTAGTCTTGGTGGAAATGTGGCCGAAGATTCATTGGAGGAACCTATTCCAAACGTCGACGACACCAAGGGTCGCTGCCCAGTCGGCGATCAGGGGGCTCTGTGTGAGTGAAGCTAGATCACCCTGATCTAGCATAGCCCGAATATCGCTCAGATGTTTCTCTGATCGTCCTTCTTGATAGTACTCCAGCTTTCGCAGAATCACATACTCAGGTGGTGCAAACCACGCTTCGAGACCATCGTCGACCTCGTAACGATTCCGTCTCGACCATGCCCACTGATGGAGTGGGTCTTTGGCGCGAAAATAGATGTCAGCGCGGAAGCCCGTCTCATGATGAATGATATTGGTATGTCCGCGAAGCGCTCGTGCCAGTTCTGTTTCAAGAATTTCGGTAGGGGCACGGTAGTAGAGGTCCTCGGGGAAGGCAGCTTCAAGCTTGCCGAGAGAGGCTGCAGGAAGCGCAAGGACAAGATCAATGTCGTTTGTCAGGCGGGGTTCCCCGTAATTCATCGCAGCTACTGAGCCAGAAACCATGTAGTCAAGTCCGGCGGATTCAAGCGGCGCGAGAATGAGGGCAAAGAGATTCATCTCAACGGTTTAAGCTGGTGGAAAGTAGGAAGATTCTCCTGACCTCTCTTTCGATCTGTTCCTCAGCCCAATCTGGATGGCGTCGCTTCAAAGCACGCTTCTTCAACTCGCGAGCGCTCCAATAGAGGGCAGAAGCGGTCGCAAGTTTTTTGGGTTTGGAAGGTGGCATGGGGATTGGACCGTCTTCGACGGAGTGGCTAGAAGCTAGAAGCTAGGAGACCGTGGCTAGAAGCTAGTGGCAGCTGGGTATTCAGAGACTAGAGGAGGAACCGCGATTGAACGCGAATCAGGGGAGAGTGGGCCGTGGGCAGCGGGCAGCGGGTAGGCTCGCACGGAGGCACAGAGTGGGAATGAGAGTTAGCATAAGGGGAACCACAAAGGGGTGCGAAACGCGAAAGATACACTCTCAGGTTTGGACAGCTGGCTTCAATCCGCTTCGCGGCTTCAATGTTCCCGGTTCAACGTCAGATTCCGCTTCGCGTTGACTTCTCAGTCATGAACCGTGAGTCCCGCTTGGGAGAGTTCAACAAGATTAGACTCCGACAGAGCTGAGAGGATGCTGCCCAAGTGCAGCTCGAAAGTTCCGAGGAGCTGCTGGTTGGAAACATTTCCGGTAGTCACGAGAAGCAGGCGAGCCGGCTTGTCGTGAAGGAGATGAGAATCGAGAAAGTCGGAGTCTTTGGTAATGACAACGGCCTTTTCCTCATCCGCTAGAGCGCTAATCTGGCGGTCACTGGTGCGATTCCCATCGGGGAGATCAAGCGTGTGTGTCGCAGAATGCCCAATTCTCGGAGGCGGACAGCCAGGAGACTGGGGAGTTGTGCGTCTATGAGAAACTTCACGCAGCGGTCAATGGCGAGAAGCTTTTCAGCTTGACCAGCCGGGCACCGTAGGCCTGAGCCGCCTTCAGGTCATCGAACTCTAGGTCCGGATAGTCGGAGAGGATCTCGTCCTCTGTGCTGTCTCCACTGAGAAGCTCAAGAATGAACCCGACGGGTAACGCAGCCCACGAATGCAAGGTTTCCCATGGCAAATATCCGGAGACAGGGTGATTCGCTTAAGGAGATCGTCACTGCTCATGAGTGAACTCTAAGTCCAGCTTCGCGGGGTCCAATGTTTCAAATTCAGAGATCCGGTAACGGTTCACACGTTTCGCTGGTGATGCAGATTTTAGTGGGAAATAGCCGTTGGGAGATGGGATGACTCGCACAGAGGAGGCCGTCTGCGACGGAGTTGCTAAAAGACTAGGGGCGGAAAGGGCAGAAAGTGCGTGGGCCGCCTTTGACGGAGTGGCTAGTATCGATAAATGCTAGTTGCTAGTTCTGGGTAGATACGCTTGAAGAGAAAGGTTCGGATTTCCTCTTGCGTGGCGTTCGGATCTAGCGAAGCCAGTGCCATGCGTCTTGCGGATTCGAACATGTCCGATCCCATTCGAATTCGCTCAGCGGGCGTACGCTTCATCATGAGAGATCTCACCATTGCCTGGATTTCCTTGGGCGTGTCGTTCATGCAGCGGGGCCGGTAAAGGTTTGAAGCAACCTATCAACACCGAGTTTCGCCGCCCACTTCTTGAGATAGGCATCGTCTTCGTTACCAGGAAGTAGGTTCTCAATATCCTGCCGTTGCTGTTCCGAGCCGCTCTCTAACGAACGCGTAAGTTTACCAGCCAAGGCTGGCGGCAAGACGATATCCAGATCTCTCGTCATTCGAGGAACTGCGTAATAATTCATCGCCATCAATCCTGTGAGCATGTAAGGAAACCCTAACTGATCTAGCTTTGCGCTGATATCTCTAAGAACATCAATTTCAGATAGCATCAGGACATTTAGGATGAATGATTTAGGATCTCGCGCAGGGGGCCGGCTTTGCTGGAGTTGGCAGCTGATTACTGATTACTCCGCGAAGCGGTAAGGTAGTAGTCCATGGCGGCTGCGATTCCTTGGGCGACGGTTTGCGTGGGCGAGTAGCCGAGTTCGTCTTTCGCTCTTTCGATACTTGCTAGGGAGTGGCGGACGTCGCCAGGTTGGAATTCGGCGTGGATGGGGGCAGCGATCGGGTGATCGGGAAGCCGCTTGGCTAGCTCTGTCGTGAGGGCGGCGTGGAGTTCGTTGAGGCTGGTGGCACCGCCATTGGCGACGTTGTAGACTTGGTGGGGAATGTGTGGGTCACTCCTACCTTCTTGATTCGGCCAGGGTTGGGTGGCTGCTAGGAGGTTGGCTTGGACGACGTTGGCGACGTGGCAGAAGTCGCGGGTGGTTTCGCCGTCGCCGAAGATCTTGACGTCTTTCCCCTTTAACATGGCGGCAATCCAGCGGGGGATGACGGCGGCGTAGGCTCCTTCGGGATCTTGGCGGGCGCCGAAGATGTTGAAGTAACGGAGGCCTCGGGATTCGAGCCCGTAATGTCGCGCGAACTGCGCCGCGTAGAGTTCGTTGATGTGTTTGGTGACTGCGTATGGGGAGAGCGCCTGACCCAGGGTGTCTTCGACTGCTGGGCTCGTTGGGCAATCACCGTAGACGGAACTGCTTGAGGCATAGACGAAGCGCTTGACCTTGGCGTCGCGGCTGGCGACGAGCATGTTGAGGAAGCCGGTGACGTTGGCGGCATTAAACCCCACTGGGTCCGCCACGGATCCAGGCACGGAACCTCGTGCGGCCTGATGGATGACGTGCTCACAGCCATCGACGGCTCGGTGGCAGAGTGCGGCGTCTTGAATGTCGCCTTGGTGGAAACGGAAGCGTTGCCACTGGGATTCCGAGACGAGGTTCTGGACTTGGTCAAGATTGCTTTGGTGACCGGCGATGAAATTGTCGAGTCCGACAACTTCTTGGTCATGGGCGAGAAGGGTTTCGAGGATGTTCGATCCGATGAATCCCGCGCAGCCGGTGACCAACCATTTCTTTCGGCTTTGCCGGAGGGAAGGGAGTGGCGAGTTGCTAGTCGCTAGCGGCGAGGTGGGCATGGAATGGGCCGTCTTGGACGGAACGGCTAGGAAACTAGTGGCTAGTTGCTAGTTGCGAGGTCGGTATGGAGGGAGAGTTGGGCATGGAATGTAGCCTCTCGCCTCTCCGTCGAAGACGGCCGCCTCTAGTAATTAGAACGATATTTTCGGATCAGGGCTCCTAACATGGCGCTGATCTCTTTTAGCCCTCGGATCCATTGCTGAGCCTCTGCTCGATCAAGATAGTCAACTTCTATCCCGTGTAAATCTGTGTCCTTGCTTCGCCAGCGGATCCTTTGGCGATGGTCAGGAATCGCGCCATTTCAGCGTTGCTGTCGCGCTCAAAGCCTTCGGCGATATTTGAAGGGATTGAGAGTCCTGATCGAGTCAGTTGATCGCGGAAGCCAAAGTCTTTGATTCCCTTCGTTTTCTGATAGAGCGTTGCCGATAATCTCGACGAGCGTTTCCACACGTCGAGATTTTCAAACGACATCCAGCCTAGCCTCTAGCTACTTGGTTCTAGCGTCCTCTTCTTCTTCGTCTTCAGCGGTGTAGTATTTGGCGTAATCGTTGTAGGAATAGGAGCCGTAGCCGTAGTCCTTGTAGCCGTAGCCGTACTGATGCCGCTTGGAGGCGGAGAGTTGATTCATGATCGTGCCTAGCACGTTGGCATTGCCGCCTTCCAGCTTCCTGAGGGCGAACTTGATCTTGTGACGGTTGAGACTGTTGTGCCTGCAGACGAAGATCGCTTCCTCCGCATAGTTGGCGAGGAAAAGAGCGTCTGGGAAGAGACCGACAGGCGGGGTGTCGATCATGATGATGTCGAACCAGTGACGCAAGTTGTGAATCAGCGCTTCAAAAGGCTTGCTCGTGATGATTTCGCTAGGATTACGCGTCGATCCACCAGCCCGAAGAAGGAAGATGTCATGCTCGTCTGAGAGAGGTACGAGTCCGAGATCGGTGTCTTCGACGAGTTCCTTGGCCGTTGCTGGAGGAATGCCACCAGCGCGGAACCACTTCAGAACCCCTGCATCATTGCGGCTGCCGACCAGCTTGTGTTGGGATGGCTTGCGAAGATCACCGTCGATGACAAGGACACGACTACCGTGCCTAGCAAAGGTGCCCGCGAGGTTTGCGGTGCAGAAAGACTTGCCTTCGCCAGGACCACTACTGGTGGTGACGATGACCTTGGGCGCTGGAACCTTTGAGTGGAGATCAACCGAGCCATAGACGACGCGAAAGCTCTCAACGATTTGCTCATCCTGCTCCGAAAGCACACATTGCCCCAACTCCATGTGGCTGAGCTTCGGACGCTCTGGAACACAGCCCAGGCATTCGATCCCCAGAAAGGCCTCAGCCTCACTGAACGACTTCAACCGAGTGTCAAGGAAGCCAAGGCCAACGGGCAACCCGAAGAGACCGCCGAGAAGGAGAAGGCTGGAAAGCGCGAGAACTTTCCTTTTATCGGGATCGACAGGATCTTCCGGCATCAAGGCAGGGGTCATGACATCGACCTTGGTGCGCTCTAAAGCCTCGGATATCCGGATCTCGCCAAGCTGTTCTCGCAGCATCTTATAGTCGCCCTTGAGGATATCGAGACCGCTCTGCCTAACCTTATACTCGACCATCGGATCATCATTCTCTAGAGCCTGATCCTCAGCGGCGGCGATCGCTCCTTTCAGTTTAGCCTCTTCCTGTCGCTTCTGCTCGACCCGGTCACGCAGGTCCTGCACACTAAGAGAAACACTGGTGGCGAGGTCATCGAGAAGTGCCACTCTGGCCGTGTTATTGGCGGTAATCTTTGGATGTAGAGCCAGATACTTGATATCCAACAGATTTCGCTCAGCCCGATTCTCGTCGATCTTTGCCTTGATTTCGGCCACTGCCCCATAATCGGAAATGACCGGCATTTGACTCAGCCTCATCGGATCTTTAAATCCATTTGCCTCCACTTGCTTCAGCTGTAGCTCAAGCTCCACTAAGTCAAAACCAGCCCTTGCGGCCTGGCTATCAAGTGCATTAAACTTATCGCCCTCGCGACTGTCACCCTCCTCAAGGCTCTCGACGATGCCGTTGACTTGCTTGAAGCGGATAATATTGGCCTCTTCCAAGCGAATCTGTTGTTCCAGGTCAGTCGTTTGTTTCTCCAGGAACTTCCCGGCTGATTTATGAATCAGCTTCTCTTTCTCTCCGAGGAAAGAATTGTAACATTCGACCATGGCATGAGTGACTTGCCGGGCAACGGTTTTGTCAGGATGCTTGAACGCCACCGTGATGAACTGAGACCTCTTGCCAGTCGATACCGAAAGCTGATCCTTCCCATTCCCCGCCCCATAGTAGTGGTTTTGAAACATCTCCTCCTGACTAGGCAGCACTTCACCAGGTTTCGGCTCTCTCCCACGCAACAACATGTTCGTTAGACCTTGATTGTAGGCCTTGGTGAATGCTTGATACGTCCGATACGGCGCTTGAAGGATAAGCTTCGGGTCGGGCTGCGCTGGCGTCGCAGCCAAAGTGGTGGCTTCCAGGGTCTCAAGAACAAACTGACGATAGGCAGCACTCTGCAACTTCTTCACATGGACCTGCATGGCCTGCTCCAAGGTGGATGTGCCTTCTTGGTCAATGCTCTCCATTTGAGGGAGGACCTTGTCCTCATTCAACTCCACGAGCAGCTCAGCTTCCGACTGATAGACTGCCGGCTTGCTCATCATCCAGAAAGCGAGAGCTCCCGCTGCGAGCAGGCCCACGGAAAGGCCTAACATCCAGCGCTCACGCACCATAAAGAAGATGTCACGGAGCGACAACTCGCGACCGATGGAGGGTGCCTCATCAGCAACAAACTCCTCCTCGTAGTAGCCGTCACCCTCTGAGCCGGAGTGTCGACGGCGATCCCCGCCACCGCCCCGACTTCCGCGATCGTCATGCGGTAATGAGTCTGAAGGCGAGCCGGCACGCTGGACTGGCGCTGCCGCATTCTGACTAATATTAAGCTGCTGTAGACTTTGAGCCACGGCCGCACCCACAACACTCGCATCCACACCTGCCTGACGCGGCACCTTCACCCGCATCGTCTTTGGAGCCTCCAACTCACCATTGGCCCCCAAAGCCGGAAGTCTGACTTTCAGAGTCATCAACTCTTGCTCGAGCGGCACCCTGGGCTCATCAAGACTCGCCCCACCATCCGTCACCCCCAAGCTTACCGGAGGAGACATAGGCAGGGAAGGCCTCGCAGCGGCAGGAACCTGCTCCCCATTCTGAAGGCTATCGACGGCGCGAGCGCGGCGCTCTTTCGTCGATTCAGGACGACTTCCATTTGAAGACTTACTCATACGATAGATTGCCCGTGAGGGCGAAATTTCTTAACATCAATCCAACTAACTAACCTTACCAAAACTCAGAACACCTACTCTAGAAGATACGCTGGGGCACGAAGACCACATCACCGGGGTAGAGATAAATCGTCTTCCCGTCTCCACGGTTACTCATCAAACCCTTCACATCATGCGTTTCCGTACGCTTATTGGCCTTACGTGTGATCTTAACCTTCTTCGTCTGGGCGATATTCTTGAAGTCACCCGCGTTGGCGATGGCCGTGAGCAAGTCAATCCGCTGTTGCCCTCCGGCTATCAGGATATTCCCAGGCTTGCCGACCTGCCCAAGAACAGAAACCGTGAGCTTAACGAAATCCGAGACCGTCACCGTGACCTGCGGGTTACGTAAGAGTTGCTTACTCTTGTAGGACTGAGCGATCACTAGTTGCGCCTCATGAGCGGACTTGCCTGCCACCCGAATCTCATTGATCATTGGCAGCGTGACCGTACCGTTTGCCGCCACGACCACGTCGAGAGCGAGTTCCGGCTCATCAAAGACACTCACTGACAACGTGTCACTCGGAGAAATTTTGTAGCTGGCATCAGGCGCAGCTTGCCCAAACGCGCCTCCCAGCAGGAGGGTGAACGTCAAAATCGTGGATCGTATGGCAGAAGTCATGAGCACATCAGCAGAGGTTGAGGGATTGATGAATCGAGATTTCTAGAACTAAGCACAGGAATTCAGCTACACAAGGCCTCCTCCCCAAAACACGCTCATCCTAGAAGGACATCTGCAGGCTGAGCCCAGCCCGGAGGCGGTCGTAGACGAGCTGATCCCTGGTAGAATCCGCATCTTCAAAGGTGAGGGAACCTGTAAGCGCGGCGGCCTCCCCGAGTTGCCAGGCAAGGGCTGCTTGGTAGGTTAAATACTCATCCGAGCGATCCAGCCCAAAGTCAGAATATTCAGACTCATTGTAGCTCACACCAAGAGAACCCGTGAGGGATGACCCTAGAGCCATCGCCGCGACAAGACCGAAGTTGGTCTGCTTGCCCGAAGCTCCGGTCGCCGTCGTGCTGAAACCAATGCCACCCGTGGCCGCAACCTCCAAACGCTCGTTGACGGCCCAAGCGAGGTTAAGATTCACGTAAGGATCCCCGGTGTTTCCAAAATCATCAGATTCTCGAATCTGATGACCAAGCCCCATGGTTCCCGTGAGTTTGGGAGTCAGTTCACCCACTGCTTTCACCCGAAATGTGTGATCCTGGTATTCCGAGATGGCGGAGGTCTCCAAGTATCCATAACCCGCGAAAATTTCGAGTTTATCAGAGTAGATGTAGACAAAATCAAATCCTGCACCCCAGCTCGTCTGGTCGGTGTATCGAGCTTTGTCATCATAAGCGATTTCACTCCAGCGGCTGTTGAGGCTGAAACCCCAGCGCTCATTCACATTGTAGCGAAAGCCCGCATTCAGATTGGCAGAGTCGCTAGAAATCCGATCACCGACGTATCGATCCAATGTCGTGGTGCTATTGTAGCCGCCTCCTAACGTCAGCCTGTAGGGAAGCGACGCCTCATTCGGATAATCGATCAGGAAGCTGGAGTAAAAATCCTGATAATCGTACTCGCTGTTGTCCAAGAACCAACCGAACCCACCTCCCAGACGAGCGTCAATGCCTAGAAGTCCGGAGCGTCGCGTAAAATTCAGCGTCGGCTTGTAGGCAAGCTCAATGTCTGAGTCCCCAAAGCTATTGCCCTGGATATTAGAATCGTAGAAGGCGGAGACCTCGTTATCAAAACGGAGAATGCCATCCTCCTCCGCGGCACCTTGCCCGAAAAGTAACGTCGCCATCATGGTTAGACAGGCTAAAACAGAGAATATGCGCATGAAGTGAAGTGAGTTGATCTCGCCGGTACGCTGCCGCCCATGGTCAAGTCGCCATAATGGGACTCGACCACTGATCAAGCGACAGTGACACGCGTTGATCATTAACGAAAAAAACAATCATCTTCAAGCGGGAACCCGACATACGGGCAACAAATTCTCGTTAAATGGAATATTCATATTTCTTAACCTGTTTGGCCCCAAGCCCATGATCCTTTCCACGCACAAAGTCCGGCACCCTAGACTACCGGACCTTGAATATTGAGAATTTAATTAGAAACGATCCAAATCTAGCGGCGACGGCGTAGGCCACCAAGTAGGCCAACACCGAGCAACCAGAGCGTCGCACCTGGCTCAGGCACAGCAGAGGCGAGATTCACTCGGAGAAAGCCAGCACCATTCTGAATCTGGTTAGCTTGGGTCGTCTGCTGCGTCACTTCGATATCAATCGAATAGCTTCCTGGAACGAGATTGAAGGTGCCCGAACTCCACTGAGACCGGCTAAAAGCAACGTCTGGGTCAGACTCATCGGCATTGAAGTCAAAGGGCACCGTGGTTTCCCACATCATCCCTGAGACGCTATCCGTTAATTTGAACCGATCACCCGGCAACACGTAATCCGTAACATCCATAATTCCCGTATTCCCACTCGAGACAGAGAACGTCAATGGATTCTCGATAGCGTTGAAAGGACCTCCCTGATTTCCCAGAGCCCAGCGGAACTGAACCCACGAGCCATTGGTAGCAACTAGAGTTGGACCAGCCAACACAACGACCGAAGCCTGAGTCAACATCATCACCCCAAGCCCCCCAGCGAGGATCAATTTGCGAAATGCTCCAGAACAACCGAACGACAAAATACTAAGCGTTTTAGTTTTCATATCTATAGCACAGCAACTTTCTGGCTCCTCCACTCAATCTAATCAATTAACCATAAATTACCCGCCATACCCAACACAATAAACAGTAATAATATGCGCGAAACTTGCGCTATTTCGCATTCTTGCAAATCTATCTTGAAGGTCCCCACACTGGCCCAGTGGAAAAGTCGCCATTAAAGCCCACATCAGAGGCAAATGCAGAATGCTCAAGAGAGCCTGCCGGATCAGCGACCCAATCGTTCGCAACCACTTCCTCTATTCCGTACTGGACTGGTTCCGCTTCGGCAGTAGGCGCACGAAGACGCAGTACCACCCGTTGCCGCCGACTCTTCACCAAGAGCGCCTCTATCAATGAGTGCCGCTTTGTGCGGAGCTCGACGTAGCCATACAAGACCTCTTCGGTGTCTGGCCATATAATCTCGTAGCAGGCATAAAGCTGAGCGTCCTCAAACGCGAAGTTGTAATAGTCGCCTCGTTTTACAAACGCACGAATCGTCGCGCCATCCCCGGCGCCCTGCATGATATGGCGCAAAGGCATGGATGCCGTCCTAGCATAGGCAGGCCAGTCAATGGAAAGACGCCCTGTCTCTGGATCTGTGAGAACAGCGACGAAACGTGAGCCTCCGTCCTGAAATCGGATACGGGAGGCGTGAAAGGACAGCCCCCCGGAACGTCCTTTCCCAAGCGATTGCACGTGATCCACTTTAAACTCTTTGTCCCCGACGTTGGCAAAGTGCTCACGCGCAGCCTCTGCGTCACTGGGCTCTTGGAGCAGTGCAATCTTCTCCTCAACAGTCGGCGCATAAGCAAAGGCATCCACGGTATCTAACGGATTTGGCAAGCTGGTCACCCGCTCGCTTACCTCTTCACCAACCACTCGGGACTTACTGGTCCAGTGACCTGCCATGATCACGAACACACCAAGAACGCAGGTGCCTCCAATGACCAAACCGGACCACAAGAATCTAAAGGGTAGCTTCCATCCAGCGCTCTCAGGTTGGCTCCAGGCACTCTCGGTCTTTAGGTCCGAGGGGCGTCGCCGCGAGCTTGAGGAGGCACGCGGCACGAGACGCGGCATGGGTTTACTATGCCTGATAGACCCACTCTCTCCGGAAGGACTAGACAGGGCTCCTTCACGCCTCCGCCTTTCCAAGGGGTCTTCCAGACCCCTTGGTCGCAGTCTGTCTTTAGGAGGGGGTGATACCTGCCCCTCGGCGAGTCCCATTTGATCCGCTACCTGAAGCAAGCTTTGTAAAAGAGCATCTGACTCATTGGGCGGCACACCAGACGACTGACTTACGAGGAGCTCTTGCCGGGACTCAAAAGCCGATAGCTGTAGCGCTAGTCTAAGTATGTTGGGATGCTCAATGAAGACATAGTGGAACGCTGAAACCAAATCTGTTCCGGCCGGAGCATTCAAGCGCTCCCGAAACTCTAACACATCTGCCAGCACGCCCACAAATCCTGCCCGCAAGATATCTGGGTGAACTTCTGGGTGCTGCGATAGACGTTTGATAGCCATGACGATCTCATCCACCGAAACAAAACCCGCTTGGTAAACTTGACCAAACGCAGGGAGACAGTCCTCAGCTCTCTTCAATAAACCTGCCAAGGTCGCACTGGGCATCCCCGAGGGAAGTCCGCCTCCATCCACAACCACATGAACGGCCCCCAACGCCAAAGTTTGCCAGGCCAGCGTGATCTCCTTCAACCCATCTCTTGAGGCACGCCCCAACTCTAGCAAACACTCCACGGCAGCCCAGTGTACTCCTGGAAAGGCACTCGGCCACTGACGCAATCGAACTGACTCCTTCCAACTAACAGGAGCACCACCGGGCCAACTCCGGCGCACTTCGTCCATGTAGAATCGAAGACGAGGCTCGAAATCTTCGTGCAAAACAGGCGATTCACCTTCTTGAGAGCGCGGGGTGCGCGGCTTGAGCTGAAGCGGGTTGGTTGAGAAAGATCTGGCCACCGTTCAGGATCAATTTGCGAAATGAGAGAAACTCAGACCCACCCCAATTTCTGAGACTGTGATGCCTAGCCCGCCTTGTCAATGCTCAAGCAGCAATCAAGGATTCCTCGTAGCTGATAGCGTAAACAGCCCTTGCTTCTCCTGCAGCAACGTCGTGGCAAACGCGTAGTAAGTTTGTCCCGTGGCGACCACGAAAGTGACCGAGGCCGACGTCTCCGGTTCGTCAGTCGTTTCCACCACGGTCGCGCCATCGCTATTCACCACCGCCAGATACGGACGGAACCCACCTTGAGCAGGATCCGAAGTGAGTGTCACGCCAATAGTCTCGCCGGTGAAGGTCCCGAGGATCTGGTAGGACTTACTATGATAGTTTCCATCGAAGTCACTGCTGTCATCCAGCTGACTCTGCACCGGCTGGCGGTCCAACTCGAGAAAGGTCAACACATTGAGGAGCAAGGGATAGTTGAACGTGAACCGTCCCATGGCATTCAGTCCCACAGAGGTGAGCACCACTTCATAGACTTTCCCAACCTCAGTCGTGACATCTGCCTCCAGGATAGGTCCACCATCTGAACTCAACTCGGCCACCAAATTCCCCGTGGCGTGGTCTAGCCAGCGTACCTTGGGCGCAAAGAACGGTGCCTCGTAGTTGAATCGCGTCTTTCCCGAAACGAGCCCTTTCACGAGGTAGCGCTGCTCGAACACTCCAGTATCTGGATCGACAAACCCGCTTGCGTCTCCTTTCATGTAGAGTTCACGTCCCATCGCTCGGCCCAACACCTGAGGATTCGTCTGAGGGAAACTACGAGTTCGCAGAAAGTGCGTGGGGTGTTCCGATAAAGTATAAGGGCTAGCGACAGTAAGATTCATAGCGTCTTCTCCAAGAGCTTCACTCGCAAGTAGCTGAGCAGGGCCTACTGGCGTCCAAGTCGCCAAGTCTTCCGAGACCTCAACGGCGTAGCCCGCCGTCGAGCGATGAGAAAAGCGGACCACAGGACGCCCCTCTTCTTCGATCCGAGGAGAGATCAAGGAATCAGGCTGGCTAGCCCGAAGCGGGTCCGCCAGCAGGGCATATTCCAGGAAATTATCATAGCCATCGCTATCTGCATCGCTCCACATCGATTCGATGCCGTAATCACCGCGCCACGCGTCAAATGCCGGGAAAACATGCCCAAGAATCCATGGGCGATAGTATTGAAGGTTCGTATAGACCGCGTAGCCCTCACAGGGACCGATCACGTAGCTCGCAATCCCACAGAGGCGAAGATCATCACCCTCTCGAACGAGAAGAGGCCCCCCACTGTCACCATAGCAGATCCCTGCCGTTGCCGAACCAGCGTAGACCGGAAGGGCATCGAGAAAGAAACCTTCGCCCGTCGCTTGCTGGGCTTCTCGCAGCTCTAGCAGATCCATCGAGATCTCGGAAAGAGCCCGGTCTCCTCCATCAGCCCAGCCGACAACACGGGTAGCCGCCGAGCGATCAGGCTCTCGCTCAAGTAACCGCAGGGGTTGGCGATCAACAGGCGAGGCGAGCCTAAGTAAGGCAAGGTCACTATCATGCTGCCGATCTCGGAAGAGGTAGCGCGGATGCACGATCATCTCGACCACGCGACGCCGTTCCCCACCCGAGGCACCGAGCGCATCGAGTCCGAAGGCGACTTCGAAATCTGTCGCGTCACGTTCCAACACACAGTGAGCTGCGGTCAGAACCCAGGAAGGATGAATCAAGACGCCGCCGCAGAAAGCAGCGGACTGCGGCGCTTTGCCCTCTCCGTCTAAGAGGCTTGCCATCCACGGATACGTCGCAACGTCAGCCTCACTTCCGCCGGAAAGCGCTTCTGCTAAAGGGGAAGTAAACCCAAGAAACAGACCGACAAGGCATACTGGAACCCACCGAAATTCCAAAAGATTAAAGCTTCTTGAAATTCGAATATAATTGGCTTTTGACATTACTTTCATAGAATCCATAATTAATTTCAAGAAATGCCCTTGCGCACGTGAGTTGAACTCTATTTCCGAATTCCCCCTATGACAAACAGCTTGATGGCACTTCTGGTCAATACAGCAAGCCTCATGGCTGCGTTGGCTTCCTGGCTCGTGCTTCGTTGGGTCCGGGCCACTCCGGCGCAGCCTGCCAATCCATCAAAGCGCTACCGTAAACCGGAAGGTCAATCTATTCCAAGAATCGGCGGGGCCGCCATTGGCCTTAGCTTCCTTGCGAGCCTTATCCTGGGCCTGTGCTTACTTGATCAGACCGATGATGTTCTCAAAACCTGGTCGCCCTGCTTGCTGACGATCGGCTGTATGTTCCTCCTCGGCCTCTAGGACGACTTCCGCCCGCTCGGGGCAAAGACAAAGCTCGTCGGACAACTTGCGATCGCCACTGTCGCCTACTTCATGGGCCTGCGCGTCGAATTCCTCACGGGGTTTACTGGAGAAAGCATCGCCCTCCATGAAACCATTGCTCTTGCCGCGACTGTTGTCTGGCCCGTCGCTCTACCCAACATCGTCAACCTGATCGATGGCCTCGCTGGCGGCCTCGGGGTCTTTGCCACCATCACCCTAGACCTTAGCCGAAAAGGGTTCGGGGCATGCCTGCGGGGTGATAGTGAGAGAATTCGCGCAATGAAAACCCTTCGCAGTGCATTTTTAGCCCTGTTCGATCATTTTAGGCTCGCGAAGCCCAAACTTCTTGATCGAAAGGCGCATTTCCCCGTCGTTTCGAGGTGGCATGGAAGGGAGCGATCCCTCTTAGGCAGCCTTCTTCTTCCTCCGCTTCAGCGACTCGTCGCGTTCTGCCTGAGCTTTCTCCGCCCGGAGCCACACTAGTTTCCGTAGATTGAAGGCTAACGCTTTCCTTAATTGCTCATGTCTTACGTTTTGATGGCCTCGTCTCATCACTTCCTCGTAACCATGGTTGAACTTTAACGTGAAGATTCGCGACTCTGCTGCACTCCGCTCAGCGCCCGCTTTCTTATATTCAGCACTATCATAAATCTCTTCTCCGATCACTTTCCGCCCCTTCGATCCCCAGGGCTTACGCATGAAAGAAACCTTTAAATATAACTTGTACTTTTAATTATAGTGGCTAGTTGAAGTGGGAAATGAGCAATCCCACTTCCAAAGCATTAAAAGAACTGA
>CALLLI010000267.1 GCA_938082635.1 uncultured Verrucomicrobiales bacterium | reverse complement strand
CGCGCTGGGGCTGAACCCAATGAACTCTGCAATCTCAGTTTGGCTGCGCCCTTGTTGACGCAGTCTGTGGATGATATCACGGTCTCCTTGGCAGAGACGTCGGTAGGTAGGTGGCATTGTTTGGTTTAGTAGTTGAGCGATCCTCTACCACATGACCGCGTCTCTGCCGAATACCCTGTGCGCTAGCAGTTTGAATCCAGGACTTCTCTAGCGACTCCACTACCAGATTACTTCTGCTGGAGAGGTGCTCCGATTGATGAAGAGAAAGCCAGTGCCATCACCACCAAAGTTTGCCCAGGTACGTTCGTTGGCTTTGAGGGCACCTTCGAGAGGCACACTGCTTCCGAACTGCGCTAAGAAGCTCGCAGGGAGGCGCTGGAAACCCTCTTGGTGGACGTCCGGTCCAGCGGGGCAGACCTCCAGCTTTAAAGTCGTCCTCAAAGACTTGATCGAACAACTCGGCTGCAGGAAGTTGGGCAGCGTTCTTTCAGGATCTAGATCAAATGTCGGTATCCAGTAGTCATCCTCCGGGCCCTAACGGAGTGCCGTCTTCCGCCACACTTCCCATTGGCGATGCAGCGTGCCGCGTTTGCCGATCTCAAAGGGCGGCCGTGCGGCAAATGCCTTTGCCATAGTGTTGGTGATCGCAGCATCACAACCGCCACTGTGAATGACTAGCAAGTAACGAAGCACGAGCGACTTAGCTCGGGTGATCGTTAAGCCAGCGTCCATGCACACCGACGCACCCATCCAGCCATCGGAGCGGACATGCCATTTCGTCGGGTGCCGCAGGTTCGTAGGGTGATCGATGTAGATGATGCCTTCAGTGACGACCTTGCGCTCCTTTCCTGTGCCGACTACGACCGATCCGGAGTAGTCCATCCACCGAGCAGGCTTACCGAAGATGTTTGGCTCACCGATGTCACCTTCGCTATTAGTCAGCTGGCCGCCGCCAAAGTGTTCGGATAGGGTCTTCGCCACACGCACTGCCAGTAGGCCAAAATTGGTTCTTCCAAGGTCCACCTTCTCGCGATCCTCGGGCGGTTGTAGAGTGATCTGAAGTTCCAGTTCGTAGCCGTCGTCATCCCTTGGCCGGATGGCAACCACGGTCGCTTGTTCCATGATCTCCGTTCCTTCCGAATCAAAGTAGCCGAGCGCGCACGCCATGATGGCTTCTTCCTCCCCATCTTCATAGGCGAACCATCGCTTCTGACGAATCTGTGTTCCGGTGCCGTCCGCCCAGAAGTTGAGATCGTCATTCACCTTGTGAAAGGCAAACCAAACCGACCGGTGATGGTCATGATCACTCGCCCCTGGATGTCCCATGCGGGTCAGCGACACACCCGATGGGCCATTGAAGGGATAGAAGAAGGGTCGAGGATACTCGAGCCCGTAGTGCCAGCGAGTCTTCTCGGTACCGTCGATTCGAAAGGAGAGCTGATGATTCGGCAAGGGCACCAATTCGCACCGAACCGGCCTCAAGGGTTTGGCGTCTCCTTCAGCCCATGCGATGGCGATCGTGGAAAGAACGAGAAGAATGGTTAGGCAACGCTGCATCGTAGCATTCTGATGTCGGTCCACGTAAGACCAAGGATATTTCTCCAAAGCCCTCGCCAGACTATGCGGCCTTGGCAGAAGCAGCCTTGGCAGAAGCAGCCGCGGCGTCCAGGTGTTCGACCATGCTGGCTTCCAATGAGAGTGCATTCCCCAATTGGGTGAGGAAGGCTTGCTCTGCCTCGGTATCGGGCTCGATGGTAAGCCTTGCGGCGGTGTAGACTTGGCTGGCGAACTCTGGGGAATCGGCGCCGGCGGCGAGAACATCGACGGAGACTGGGTTCTTAAATTCACTCTCTAGGAAGTCGGCGGTTGTTGAATCGAGGCCAGCTTCGCGCAAGCCGAGGGTGATCCGCATGCGCTCGGCTTCGTCGATCTGCGAATCTGCTGCGGCGGCAGCGATCATCGAGCGGACCAAGAGAAGGGCTTGGTCATTGGTTAGGGTATCGCTAGCAAAGGCACTGTCTGCGGGAGCGGCTTCCGGTTCGTCCCGATCTGAGAGCAACGGTTTGCCTTCTTTGAAATTCTCAAAGGCCTTGTAGGCAAGGCCGCCAATCAGAGCAACGCCCCCAATCTTGGCAGCGTTCTTCGACACTTTGCGACCTTTCTTCGTGCCGAGCAGGAGAGCGCCGAGGCTTCCTAGGGCGACACCCGCAGCCAGTTTATTTTCCGCTAGGATATCCTTGGCTTGCTCCAGCAAATCACCGCTCGTGCGGCCACCGCTCACCTTGCCGACGACTGCATCCAACTTCTCATCGGCACCCGTGGCTTCGATGGCTTTGCTAGCCACCTCTTTCACGCCGCTAGTCGCTTGGTCGAGCGCATCACCAGCAGCATCGCGAGCTTTATCAAGAACCTCACCTGGCTGGATGTTCTGAAGCCTATCTCCGAGTTCGGAAACTCCATTTACAAGGGAATCGAGGAGGGACTTGGCATCAAACATGGTCTCTGGAATTGGTTAGGCTTCACCCACGATGATCGAGATGCCGCACAAAGACAATCCCGCTTACGTATTTCTCTGCAACAATGGGAGGTATTTCCTCCAGTAATTCGAACGGCTCCCGATAATTCCACGCTTGGGCTCCGAAGACATAATCACGTTCCTCCAACTTGCGGAGGCAACATTGTTCATGGCTGTCGCCTAAAATTCCATTTCGATCTGAGATGGTCACGATCCGACAAGCCCATTGGGGCCGGTGAGTTTTAAAACCTCATTCACTCGCTTGCGAAAATGGGTTATAAGTGCAACTCCCTAATGGGTATGGCGAAACGTCGTAAAGGGAAATCGAGCCCTCAGAAACAACGGGCTACCACTCGCGCATTGGCCAACGCCCAACGCGCAGCAGGAGAATTCCGGCGCGCACGCGAAGGCTACCGGCTCCTCTTTCGGGCAGGCGATAGGAAGGCAGTAGAGCCCTACCTAGAAATGTCGGCGGCTTGCATCCAAGATGAGCTCGGTCGAGGCGAGATCGCCACAGCTTTGCTCGCCCTACGGCAGGTGGAAGAAACTGTCCCAAAGAATGCGCCCGAAGCCTGGTCGGAAACTTGGTACCAGCAGGTGGCGATGACAGCCTTGCAGCTCCTGCGGAATGCCGACGCTCCCAAAGTGGAATGGGTGGATGCCTCAGTACTGGCCTTTACCTTGCCAGATGACGCTGACGAGGCAGATAGCTTGATCTGCGATGCACGGGCCATTCATGCTGGTTTGGCAGCGCTCGTTCAGGGTGATCGGCCCGGGCTAAGCGAGTCCTTGCGGGGCATCGGCCGGCAATCGCCCTTCGCTTCTTGGAAGTGGTTGCTCAAAGGTTGTGGGGTTTTGTTAGAAGAAGGAGAATCTACTAGAGCCTGCCAGTGTTTCGAGAAGGCCGATTCGGAAGGGATATGCGGCAAGGCAGCGACGTTCCTGCGGAGTCTTCATGGTGACGAATCTGCAACTGTTGATCCCGAGCTCTTAGCGCTTTGGTTAGATGAGCCCTGGTTAAAGAAGGCCTTGGCACTGTCCGAAACCGCCTGGCTGCAGGGCAAGATGGTAAAGGCCTATGAAGCCCTTTACCACACCGCAGCCTTCCCGAGATTCGATTTCAGTCTAGCAGGACAATTATCCGACCTCTTCTTCGCCGATCCAGTCGTCCCGTTCCGGAATATGGAGAAGCTGCTCGCTAAGTGGGTGGATCAATCACGCCTTGATCGGTTCCGCGATGACCACGTCCGTGCGCATGTGAACAAATGGTGCGGTCACGATGCGCCACCGGACATACCGCTGCATCAAATTGACTCTTTTTGGAAAAGCTTCCTCGCGGCGTATCGTCAACTCTACCCTGAGGCAGCACATCTTTCCTTACTAGAAGCACGTGTGCGGGAAACCATGGCCGAGCACGCGTTCACGAATGTGGCTAACCAGAGGCCTTGCGAGGAGGAACTGGAGTTCATCGTCGAGCAATGCAGCCAAGCCATGGAGCATAATCCAGGGCGTTTGCGGCCCTACGAATTGCTCGTAACCGCGTTACTGTCGGCCAGCGAGCATGACCGGGCGAAAGGCGTGCTGAAGACCGCAGTTAGCAGATTCCCTAGGGAGAAGAAGTTCCTTCTCAGTGCGGCCAACTTGGCGTTGACCCAAAGCCGGAATGCCGAAGCTATTGCCTACGGACGTCAAGCACTAGAAGTCGATCCCCTCGACGACGGTGCCAAGAGAACCTTGGTCGCCGCGCTCGAATTGGACGCCCTCCATCATTTCGAGGGAGGGTTTGAGGAAGCCGGGCAACAGCGACTTGACGAGATCGAGCCGTTGATGCGCGACGGCACTGGAAACGTCCAATACTCGCGTCCCCTCTTCCATATCAGGCGGGTGGTGATGGAAGAGGCGTATGGCAGCAAGACGACGGCAGCGCACTACGAGCAGTCCGCCCTGTCGCAAATGTCTTCATTGGTCTATCGCTTTGCCCATAGTATCTACGGAAAGCTCTATTTGCCCGAGGCCCTGCAGCCACCCGTGGTGCGCTTTCGTCAGAGCGCTAAGACTGCCAATCCACTCACTAGCAGTGATGCGCTCGTCCTTGCGCGTTTGCTGGCACGGAGAGGCGATCAAATCCTGACCCACTATGAGCCCTTCGCCCGTTACCTAGATCGCTACCTAGAAGCACTAGGAGACAACGGAAAGATTCACCAAGACGACGTGCGGGCATTGGTCCTCGACTATCACGTTGCCGAATCCGATCTCGATATTGACCTGGAAGCGCTCGTGATCCGCGCTCATAACGAATGGCTAAACGACCCCTTGTTCATCCTCTTTCTAGCGGACACAGGTGAAATCACTCTAGGTGAAGACCAGTTGAGTGAGTGGATCTCACAGGCACGCGCTGCCAAAGACTCGGCCACCGCAGCCTACGGCGAACGACTTAAGAAGGAACTAGAAGAAGACGACGACGACTTCAGCAACCCGTTCTTTGATGACGAACCCTTCGATAGACCATCCGGCCCAGGCTCGGGATTCATGAATCCCATGATCGAAATCCTTCTAAGAAACGTCATCGATGCTCCGAAAGCTATTCAGGAAGCGTTTCGGCAAGAGATGGGCATCTCTCGGGCGGACTTTGACTTACAGCTCAAGGAACTTCGAACTGGCGGCACGGGAGGCGCCATCAACCCGCAAATTCCACGCAAGCGGGCTAAGAAGGCCGCTCCTAAGAAGAAGGCCGCTCCTAAGAAGAAGGCCGCTCCTAAGAAGAAAGCCGCTCCTAAGAAGAAAGCCGCCCCTAAGAAGAAAGCCGCCCCTAAGAAGAAAGCCGCCCCTAAGAAGAAAGCCGCCCCTAAGAAGAAA
>CALLLI010000266.1 GCA_938082635.1 uncultured Verrucomicrobiales bacterium | reverse complement strand
ATTGGGAAGGCAGAAAGAACCTTGGCGGCAATGCGATCATCATCTTTCAGGGTGTCGAAGTTATCAGTTAGCCCCCACATCCCGGACGTTACCAAAAATTTGCTCATTGATCTCGGGAGTTTTGAAAACCCACTGCAGCCCGGCGAGAACTGGAGGCAATTCATCACGGCTATTGAGAGGAATGGAAACGTTCTTGATGGGAATTTGGCCTAGCCCAATTCGGACGTCGAATCGTCGTCTCATGAAGAGTTACTTCGTTGAATAATCCGTCATAACCAAACGCTAGAACCGTTCTACTAGGGGATTCATGGCACTAAACCGTTCGCGATGTCTGAAGATTCAATTGGAGCTATGCGCCCCTGCCCCCGACAGACCAAGCGCTGTGTCGTTCCCGCTCAGGCACTATTTAGGGCTACTGTGAGTCTGTGAGTCTGTGCTGGTGGATGGGGATGCTGTGATTTACACCCCAGGGGAAGATCAGGGAGTCATTGCTAAAGACTGGCGAGGTTCGTTGGCAAGCGAAGGAAGTGATGGATGGAGCTTAGTATTCTTCCGTGGTGATTGCGACTATCAATGGTCAACGCCAATACGTTCAGTTGTTCCAGATGAACCTGGTCGGCGTCTCGGCGAACGATGGGACACTACTATGGTGCGTCGATTGGAGTGGCTGCACCGCCGTTATCCCGACCCCTATTGTTAAAGATAACGTTGTGTATGTGTGTTTAGGCTACGGCACTGGGAGCATGGCCGTGGAGATCGGTGAGAACTACGAAGTGAAGGTGCTTTATCGGAACAAGATCATGAAGAATCATCACGGTGGCGTCATTCTCGTAGGAGATTATCTATACGGGTATTCCGATGCTCATGTATGGCTTTGTTAGGATTTTGAGGTGGAAGAGGTCGTTTGTGCTTTCGAAGAGGTTTTAAAGAGGGGTGCGATCGGCTGTGCGGATCGCATGCCCTATTGCGTCGATGAGACCAATGGCATCGTGGCTCTAGCGGAAGCCTCATCCGAAGGTTGGAAAGAAGCTGGCCGTTTCCAACTCAGTCCTCAAACCAAGATCCGTAGTTCTTCTGGTAAGATCTGGCCGCACCCGGTAATCGCTAATGGTAAACTCTACCTGCGGGATCAGGACCTCTTCTTCGATGTAAAACAGCCCTAGTGCAAACTAAGGAAGAGTGGCGGGGTGGACGGGACTCGAACCCGCGACCTCCGGCGTGACAGGCCGGCGCTCTAACCAACTGAGCTACCACTCCAATTTGTAAATCAGCTCCCGTATGGGAGCGCGCAGATTAGGGGAAGGTTTGATTGGGTGCAAATGGTTTTTCAGGGTGATCGACAATTTGATTTCCGATCGGTTTGAAGTAGAATTTCTTTGCGTTTCCTGACGGGGCAGGTAGATCACGAGCTCGACCGTAAGAAGAACCTTCCCACTGACGACCATGAGCAGCATCATCCAGAAGATCGAAGACGAGCAATTGAATGAAGTCGCTGACTTCAATGTGGGTGATACCGTGAAGGTGCATTGCCGAGTGGTCGAGGGTGAGAAGGAGCGGATCCAGCTCTTTGCAGGGATCGTGATCGCTAAGAAGGGCCAGGGTCTGAATCAGGCTTTCACCGTTCGGAAAATTTCTTATGGCGAAGGTGTGGAGCGCGGATTTCCCGTGCACAGCCCACGGGTTGCCAAGATTGAAGTGACGCACCGCGGCAAAGTCCGTCGTGCTCGTCTCAACTACCTGCGTGGCCGTGTTGGTAAGCAGGCGATGTCCGTTAAGTCGGCGGCGCGTTCGTAGTATTGGCCTGTTTCAGCCCTGTGAGGGTTTAATGATTGTGTGTACCCTCTCCTTAGAAGCGGAGTTGTGGTCAAGTGGTCGTACCTGTGTGGCTGGCGTTGATGAAGCTGGCCGTGGACCACTCGCTGGTCCTGTTTTGACGGCTGCGGTTATTCTTCCGAGGGATTTCGAGCACGCTGTAATGACGGATTCCAAGAAGCTTTCGCCCAAGGTGCGCGAGTGCTTGTATGAGGAGCTGACTGGAAATGGGGACATTCGGTGGGCGTCGGATCAAGCGGACGAGCGCGAGATTGATCGAATCAATATCTTGAAGGCGACTCATGCGTCGATGGCGCGATCGGTGGCGAAGCTTTCCGACGAGCCGGACATGGTATTGATCGATGGGCTGGACGTGCCGGGGTTTCCGTTTCCGCAGAAGGGTGTGGTGAAGGGGGATAGTTTGAGCCTTTCGATCGCGGCGGCGAGCATCATTGCGAAGGTGGAAAGAGATCGCCTCATGCTGAAGATGGCGGAGACCTATCCGGGCTACGGATTTGAACAGCATAAGGGCTACCCGACGAAGTTGCATTTGGAGCGCCTTCGGAAACTGGGACCGTGTCCCACCCATCGGCAATCGTTTGGTCCGGTGAGCCAACTCATGTTGAATTTGGACTGACGTCACTGCGATGCCTAAGCCGAGGTCAGTAGTGGTTGTGGGAGGTGGCGTGATTGGGTTGAGCTGTGCTTATTTCCTCGCGCGGTCTGGTTGTGAAGTGACGGTGCTGGAGGGGCGTTCAGAGGAATCGCCGAATTGCTCAACGGGAAATGCGGGAATGGTTGTGCCGAGTCATTTCATTCCCTTAGCGGCGCCGGGGGTGATTGGGCAAGGGTTGCGATGGATGCTGAAGCCTCAGAGCCCATTCTCGATTCGGCCGAGTGCGAAATTGGCACTTTGGCGATGGGCGTGGCAATTCTATAGCGCGTGCACGCCCTCACGCGTGGAGGCGGCGGTGCCTGTGCTGCGTGATTTGAGTTTGGCGAGCAGGACGCTGTTCGAGCGTTTGGCTGATGAAGAGGGCTTGGAGTTTCAACTGGTTAGGCGAGGTCTCTTGGCGCTGTGTAAGCGCGAGGTGACGTTGCGGCACGAGGCGACACTGGTGGATCAGGGCAAGGCGCTGGGAGTAAATGCGGAAGTGTTAGGCTCCAAGGCAGTGAGTGCTCTTGATTCCGGAGTGACGATGGATGTGGCTGGGGCGGTTTATTTCAAACAAGATTGTCATCTTAATCCAGGGGCTTTCCGTCAGGAGCTGATCCGCAAGCTTCAGGAAATGGGGGGCAAGGTTCAGTGGGAATCTGAAGTGACTAGTGTGGAGAGGGCTGGGGGTAGGGTGCATTCGGTGGCCACGGCCGGTGGCAAGGCTTGGCAGGCGGATGCCTTTGTCATGGCGGGTGGGGTTTGGACGACGACGTTAGGAAAGCAGCTTGGGGTTTCGCTTCCGATGCAGGGAGGGAAAGGTTACAGCATGACTCTAACATCTCCTCCACAGCTCCCAGGAATTTGTTCGCTTCTCATGGAAGCGCGCGTGGCGGTGACTCCGATGGGGAAAGCGCTTCGCATCGGCGGGACGATGGAGATTGGGGGGAAGGAAGGCGTGATTAACGCGGCGAAGCTTCGGGGGCTCACGAGATCTGTACCGGAGTACTTTCCGGAGTTTCAGGCTTCAGACTTTGAGGGGCAAGAGATTTGGACGGGGTTGCGTCCGTGTAGTCCTGATGGGCTGCCTTATCTTGGGAAGTGTCCTGGCTTGGAGAACGCGTTTATTGCTGCGGGTCATGCGATGCTTGGACTTAGTCTTTCGCCGATTAGTGGCTGGTTGATCTGTCAGATGGTGACAGGGGAAACGCCGGATGTGGATGTTGCTTTGTTAGAGCCGGGGCGTTACTAGGTAGGGAATTATGGGGATCTCTATGGTGGTGAGGCCGTCAGCCGGGACAAGTCTCTGACGTGGAAAGCGGTGATAAGTCTCTGGCTTTCCAGGGAAAGTTGTCGCTTTCGGGTTGGGACTAACTAGGGGTCAGAAAGTCTGAGTTTCGAAGGCTCATGATACCTTGTTCCAGAGCTGACGGCGATATTCATTCCAAGTCTGGTCCCATTGTTTTGACTTGTGGATGGCCCGCAGTGTGAGGACGGACTTGCCCTTCGTGCGTGTCCAACGCATACCACTTCGGCACAAGCGTTCTTTAACGATGGTCTTGCAAGCGGCTTCCGTTGGTCTGCTTCCAAACTTGGGCCGCTCCTGAGGACGCCCAAGCTTGGCTCCTGCTTCGCGTAAGGCGAGATTGACTCCGTCCATCCCCGCCACCCGAACGCGTCGGTGTTCAGTGGTGTATCGACAGCATCTGAAGGCCTTCGAGGGTCTGGACCCACTCGTGAATACCGGCTCCTTCATCGGTACGAATATCATAGATGGCTTCTTTGCTGAGCGAGACGGCACCCGGCTTGTCTAGCAAGGCCTTGATCTTCCGGGGATCCATGGAGGCACTTGCCATGAGTATAGGCTCGACCACTTCTGGAGTCGCAAAGCGTTCGCTCATCTCCCAGGCCTCATCTAATGGACAATAAGCTTTCTGTTTCTTCTGATCCCTTGCAGCAGGGTAGTAGAGATGGCGATCAAGTTCGATATGGCCGAACAATGTGAGGAATGATTTCCGGCTGGATCGGTTGTATCGATAGTCGACCGCATTCTTCGATTGAGCACGAGGGGCGGGTGAAGGTGTGCCGCTCCATACTCTGTCGTGGGGAAAGTGGCAGTTTGATTCGTGGGGTTACTAAGAGAGTGGCAAGATCCACCGTGGTGATGATCTGAAGTAAGTTTTCTTAGGCATGG
>CALLLI010000265.1 GCA_938082635.1 uncultured Verrucomicrobiales bacterium | reverse complement strand
TTCTTGTCGGACGCAGGCTGCCAGCCGGCCTCGCCACTGCCTTCGAGATCGATCACGTCGAACGTCGGCGCGAACAGCTCTCGGCGAGGTGCATCCGGCAATTGGAGATTGAGCAGGCCCTTGCCCAATGATGCCAGGCCTGGTGTCAGCGCGAGAATCTGCTCCTCGGAAGTGACAATCGTTCGGATGGCAGAAGCATCTCCGCTTAGGGCGGGAGTCTCGTTTCTCGGCTCAGACTTGTTGCAAGCTGGAAAAATGAGCGCGCTCACCAGCCCGATGGTCAGGACAAGCCCTGTACCGATGAGCGATTCACCCAGACGGCTGCGCACAAGCTGTGGTGTTTTTCTTTGAACTACCATGGTATATTCTTTATAGTTTCAGCCAAATACCTGTGTGAACAGGTATTTTTTCCCAACGCCCCCTCCCGATCACCACCAAATTCTCTTCTACCCCAAACATGAAATTTGTAACGCTCGCAATCATCCCCTTTCTCGTCACCACATCGCAGGCGGATCTGATTTGGACCGTAGGTTTGCCGGGTGACGGCTGGCCGCAAGATGGAGCCGCTGGTGGCCCTGAGACCGTCTTCGTTCAAGAAGCGGGAGTTAATGAGCTTCCTGGAGAGCCAGACAATTCGACGGATGCTCAGCAGAGCGATGACGATTACTACTTTGCTGGTGTCTACACCACCGTTCAGGATGGCGGCACTTACGATCCCATTGGAACCGTTGCTGAGAACGAGGTCGGTGCTGAGCGCGCTTTCGCTGGAGCCGACAACACCCTTCGTTACCACTTCAACTTGCCGAGCACGGTCGGAGCTGCCACGCCTCTTACGGTTTCCTGGGATGCGAACAATCTTCACACCGACGGCATAGACGAGCCCCGGTACGGCGTTGAGGTTTACGTCAATGGAACGCGTGTGGCTGAAGAGACGCTCGTCCGTGGTGACCAGCTGGGCGAAATCAACACCACGGCAGCCTTCACGCTTGCAGATGTGAATGGCGAGACTGGCGAAGGTTTTGACAACTACGTCGAGCTACGCGGCATCAACTACAATGCTGAAGGCGGTGGTAACTGGATGGGCCTCGATCACGTCTCTTTGGACGCTGAACTAAGCGCAGATGGTATTGTGGTCCCCACGGACGTTGCGCTCGCCCTTACGGGTGCCGCTCAGACGTTCGAACTGGCCATCAGCAATGCGTCGCAGGACAAGTCACTCACAATCACGCAGATCGATGTCGCAGGCGACTCTGCCTCCAAGTTTAGTATCGGTACCGAGTTGCCTATCACGATCGATCCCAATGCGCAGCAAACGGTGGCGTATACCGTTGATCCTATGGGTGAATTAGGAGTGCTTTCCGCGAGCTTCATCATCAAATCTGATGATCCAGGGAATGGAGAAGTGAGTGTTGCCTTAGAAGGAACCATTCACGATCCGATGCTCGCGTCGACCACTGACATTGACTTCGGCGAATCTGAGACCACCATTTCCCTTCCGCTGGAGATCTCCAACACTGGGCTGTCACAAGATCTCGTGATCGAGTCGATTACCTTTACGGGCAACGACGCGAATGCGTTTTCGGCGACCAATCCCGGCACAATTGCTGCGGGAGCTATGGGGCAATCGTCGGTGACCTTCACGCCGCCAGTCGACCCAGGTCCCTATCAGGCAGTATTGGTGATTAACAGCAACGATCCCGTCTCTCCAATGATTGAGTTCATGGTGACAGGAACCACTCCGGCGCTGGGGACGTTGCTTTGGACTGTCGGGCTTCCAGGCGACGCTTGGCCGCAAGACCTTGGCACAGGCGGAGGTCCGGAGACGATCTTCGTGCAAGAAGCGGGAACGAACGAACTTCCAGGGGAGCCGGACAATTCGACGGAGGCTCAAATGTCTGACGACGATTACTACTTTGCTGGTGTCTACACGACCGTCCTTGATGGAGGCGCTTACAAGCCTCTTGGTCCCGTTGCTGCAAACGAGGCCGGTGCTGAGCGAGCTTTCGCTGGATCAGACAACACCCTTCGCTATCACTTCAACTTGCCGGGCACCATCGGAATAAGCACTCCTCTCTCGGTTTCATGGGATGCGAACAACCTGCAGGGTGACCAGGAAGACCCCCGCTATGGAGTTGAGGTTTACTTCAATGGGATTCTTGTTGCTGAAGAAACGCTCATCCGTAGTGAAGAGCTGGGTGTCATCAACGCCACGGAATCCTTCACCCTTGATAGTGTGAATGGCAAGACTGGCGAAGGTTTTGACAACTACGTCGAACTCCGCGGCATCAACTACAATGGTGATGGCGGTGGTAACTGGATGGGCCTCGATCACGTCTCTTTGGTCGCTCTCCCAGATGAAATCTTTGAGATCACGGGGATTGATCGGGAGGGCAACAATGTGTCCCTCACTTGGCTGTCAAAACCTGGTCGTTACTACGCGGTGGATACCTCATCAGATCTAGTGAGCTGGGAGGCTGTCATCAGTGATTATCCTCAAGGCGGTTCCACCGGGAATGCGACCTCCTACACGGACACTGACATTCCCATGGACGTGACTGAAACTGATCGCTACTACCGCGTGCGCCAAGTCCCAACCCCGGCACTCTACGCGACGGATTTCGAAGACGGTGCTGACGGGTGGATGGCCTTCGTCGATGCTGGAGACACCGCATGGGAACTCGGCACTCCAAATGCAGATGGCATCACCACCGCAAGCAGCGGTACGCAAGCATGGGGAACCAACCTTGCCGGCGATTACACTCCTGGTTCCTCGGCACGGCTGCGTTCCCCTGTCATCGATGTCAGTGGCGGATCACCGAGGCTGAGTTTGGAATTCAGCTATTACAACAGCACGACAAACAGTGAAGGCACCTTGATCAACTTTCTCGATGAGAATGGCGAGGTCATAGAATCCCTCACGGATCAGATCATCACGGGTCAGACTGATGGTTGGCAGCGGTTTATTGTTCCTGTTCCTAGTGAAGCGCTTGCGGGTAAGATCATCGTCGAGTTCCAATTTCTTACCGACGAAGACGTCGTCGTCGGTGCTGGAACATACATCGATGACGTCTTGATCGATTAATCAGATTCAAGCGGCTAACTGATGCCCCGTCGCTTTCCGAAATATCTGGATCGAGCGAGTTGAGAGAAGAACGGGAGAGGTATCCGTACTACGAAGGTTCGAGTCCTTCTAGGCATGCCACTTAAAAACCAGTAAAACGCTGTATATCAAGGGTTTCAGCGCCCCTAACGCTTCTGCTGCGTTTCCTCTTCATTCTTGCTGATACGCCTCTACTCTAGGTGGTTATCGGATACAAAGCGGATACAGGTTTGGGCGAGATTCCTCTTTTTAGCCACCCCATTCCGGCCGAATCTTCAGCCTTGCTTCCAATCTTCCCATGAGTTAACCTTTTGACAGTCAGTCGGATGGCGGTTTTAAGCTAAGGTTTGCTGGCCCCAACGGCTTGTTTCACGATGCCGACGATCTGACCAGCGAGGATGCTTTCGACTAGGGTGGAGCCCGGGCAGTTGCTAGGAAATTGCTTTTGGCGGGAGGCGCTTGAGGGCGCCGTTGAAGGGATCGGAGAGGGGAGAAAGGGGGTTCTACCTCCCGCTCCTGAAAACGTCGCTGAAAAGTGACGAGATTATCGACATTCTGGAGTGTTGGGATATGGAAGTGAATTACGAGTTCGATCGCAGCCACGAGAATATTCCGGATTCTTATTGGGTGAAATCTGAGGAAGAAGGTGTGCAAATGACGTTTGACGAACGCCAACAAGTAAAGACTATATTTCTCCACGTTATTGAGGATGAAGGCTTCTCTCCGGCAAACCTTACTGAAAGTGACATCGATATTTTCTCCACAAAAAATGAAGCAGCGGCATACGCTTCAAAGAATCACATCACTACATCGGAAGGGCAAGCGGAGCTATTCGGCGTGGAAAGAGACTGGATCAGGTTTGAACATGCTGAATACAATGTGCATGGGTGTGACCTGAATATAATGTGATAAAGAAAGGACTATCGGGAGGTTTTCACGGATGTTCCATCAGTCCTGAAATCGTGATTTATGAAGAAATACCAAATTGGGAGATATTTTGCCAGAATTCGCCCCACCGTTTTGTCGTCTGCCTCAGGGCACTTAAACATAAAACCGTATCAGCCCCTTTTTCTTTCCA
>CALLLI010000264.1 GCA_938082635.1 uncultured Verrucomicrobiales bacterium | reverse complement strand
TTGATCAAATCCGCCTGCATCGTGAGGCCAGGGCGATCCTACCCGCGAGGCACTCCTCGCAGAATTCCTCCCTCCATGCCCTACAAACCGATCATCTGACGGATTCCCGCAATTACTTGCCTTAAGTCAATGACATTGAGTATTGACTGACATGCCTAATGCCAATACAGTCGTTGTAATTGATTTCGAGACTACGGGCTTGTCGCCTGGAGTGGGCGATCGGGCTATTGAGATCGGAGCGGTGAGAATAGAAGACGGTGAGGTGACGGCGCGATTTCAGGAGTTGATGAATCCTGGGCGGCGTGTGAGCGGCTTTATCGAATCCTACACCGGGATTACCAATGCGATGCTCACAGATGCCAGGCCTTGTGGTGAAGTTATGCAAGACTTCGCTGAGTTTATCGGTGGATATAATCTGGTTGCGCATAATGCGTCTTTTGATAAACGATTCCTCGATGCTGAACTTCAGCGGATTTCGATGGTTTATTCTGGTCATTTCTCCTGCTCAATGCTCACGGCTCGGCGTATTTTCCAGACTGCGCCGGATCACAAGTTAGGCACTCTGGTCGAGCATATGAATATCCCTGTGGAGGGCGTTTTTCACCGAGCACTCTACGATTCTGAAATGACGGCCAAGCTCTGGTTAGCCATGCTGGATAATATTCGGGAGCACTACGTTCTGCCGGCAATTGATTTCAGGCAGATGCAGAAGTTGGCCAAAACCCCTAAGCACGCTGTGGACAGCTTTTGGAAGGCTTGTCGTCAGTACCCGGCAAAGGAGTAAGTGTCACTGCAAGGAATCAGGCCGCCACTCATCAGGGGCAAGGAATGATCATGATCCAGTTTTCATGAATTATTGCGCTGCTTTTCGCCAATGTGATTTCTGTTGGACCCCGTGGTGTTCGGAAACTCACATCGCCCTACATTCATGCTGCCTCCCGGTAGTATTGGCGCAGAAATCGCCTAACCGCGCTCGACATTCAACGCTCCCTTCACCTGCCAGATCGAACTCAGGTTCAATGCTTCAGAACCCGGATCTCCTCCTGCAAATAGTCGATCACGTGCCCTTGTTGCTGGTTCACCCAGCCTGCCAGAGACACCAGTAACAGTCTGAACACGTCCATTTCAGATTCTGGCTGTCACAAGCCGAAAGAATACAGCGAGAAATCCTATCTTCATAGGTTCAGCAACCGATTGAAGATTTGCAACTACACCGCAATCGAATTTCTGGACACTACGGTAACTACAGCAGATCCCGAGTTGGCAATGAAGCAGGAACGACTTCTGGACGTGTTCGCCACCATCCGGGACGTGAACACCAAGACGGCGCGAATCGACGATCTTTACCAGAGCGGGGAGATCTCTGTTGAAGATTTCGGGAAACCCTACCGGCCTTTGGAACAGAGCCTAAGAAAACACCAGCAAGAAGGGGCATCGCTGCAGGCACAGATCCGAGAACTCGATTGTAAGAAACCCACGACTCCGCGCGAAGAACTGGACATCAGTCGGCTGGTAAGTGGCTGAAGTAGCCTTGCCACACGAGCGAAGCGACAGATTGCGGAACAAGTGTTGATCAAGATCGTTGTCAGCGAGCGTCGCCTCAACTTCACCTACAGATTCAACTCATCTGCTAAAGAGGTAGCAACAACCCAACAGATGACACTTCAAAAGCGCCCAAAACAGCAGCAGAACCCGAGTTCATCCGCCTCCCGAAAACCGGTGAGCGCTGCCCGTATTCGAACATGGGAAGATCAACGCTGAATGCCCTGATTCTCTCAACCAAGCGCAACAATTTCAAACCTCCAGTGTGGAGCAAAGTCACCCGAATCACTGGTAAGAAGCGTGGGATCCGAGAGATCCACCTGCCTACTTGGCCCAAAGGAAGAAACGTTGATTGCGAAACGTATTAGCAGATACGTTAGCAAAGCTTCTTAGCGATTCCGTTAACTCGTTGATTTTTAAGAGAGTACGTGGACTGGGATTCGAACCCAGGACCAATTGGTTAAAAGCCAACTGCTCTACCAACTGAGCTACCCACGCATGTAAAACGGCTCGTTTGGGAGGCCGAAAGTAGGGGAAATGGATGGGGGTGCAAGCACTATTTCTGGGCGTCTTGTAGAAGGTGAGATTCGAGATCCTTGAGATCGATTTCTGGGCGTCGTAGATGGAAGAATGGAAGCCCCGCAGCCGCCGCGCCGCGCCCGTCAGTATCGAGGTCGTCGCCGATGTGAAGCGTGGTCTCGCGAGTGCTTCCGCTCTTAGCGAGGGCCCGGGAGAATGCCTCAGGGCTGGGCTTGCAGGCACCAAGGCTGCTAGAATAGAGAATCTGATCCACGAGGTGTCGCAGACCGAGCGCGTCCATGACGGTTTCCAGACGCTGATCGAAGTTCGAGAGCACAACGAGACGATGGCCCTGCTCGCGGAGACGTGGGAGTACCTCCAAGGTATCAGGATAGACCTTCCAAGGTGCTACCGTGCCGTAGATGCCGAAGATTTCGTCGAAGCAGGCTTCGAAAGTGGTATCCAGTGGGCTCGCCTCAGAGACGCGGAAGGTCTTGTGGACGATCGATCGCCACCAGGCTTGGTCTATCGCTTCGCGGGCGGCCGCATCAGGAGCTGCCCCATAGTCTGGCGGTGCGGCGCCTTTCCAGATGGCCCCAAAGTGCTTGGCAAGGTCATCCGGATGAACCTGTATGCCATGGTGTTTGGCCACGCGCGAGTAGAGGTGGCCGGGAGATTCCCGCAAGCCAAAGAGTGTGCCGACAGCGTCGAGGAAGAGGGTCATGAGCTTTGATCAAGAAACGAGAATTGAGCCCACGCTATACAGGGCGGCCAAGCTTTCGATCCGCATTCCGAATGCACCACGCGTAAATCGCGATCCCAATGAAGATGTAGCATGCCATCGCGAACAGGTAGGCGCCCATTTGATCCTGGTGAAACTGGTGGCCCATTCGGTGACCGAGAATGACACCAGACGGTTCGAAGTAAGCCATGTATTCCTCTGAATCGATAGAACGATTCGATTCCACTCAGGGATTCTATTCCCTTAACTCACTAGCCTAGAGTGAGTTGTAAATACCTAGCAAAGAGGCAAAGCGGTGACCGTGTCACAAACTGTGTCATGTTTCCGCCACGGTCCGCCCCTATCCAAGCTCGTCCAAGCCACATCTTCGAGGACTCGAATCTGTTATTAGGGTGAGGCTTTTAAGATTCAGACCATCCATGCGCTACATTATTAGCCACCACCACCCCCTCTAGAAAATTCACAGAAGCCCCTAATCTGCGAGCTTGACACCCTCACTTATAGGCCCAGAAAGGACCCGTGAAATTTCTGAGATCGGTTATGTTGTCATCACTCTAGTTCGCCTTCTTCCTGGCAGGCTTGAGCCGTCTCGTGCGATCTAAGAGCCCGATGGCTTGCCCGGCCTTGGTTTGTGGCTTTGGGATAGTCGCAAAACGTCACCACGAGGCTCCAGCGCTCTCCAGCGGGCCATGGGTGCCGTTGTGCGTAGCCCATGACGAACACGGCCAAGTCCGATGGCTTGGCGTCTTCGAGCTTGGCGGCTTGCGCCTTTGTGAGTTTGATTCGGATCATTCTGCGCACCTCCATTTTCCACCAATTTTCCACGTGGAATTCCGTGGAATCGGTTCGTGGAATATTTTCCTTTTCCACCAATCCCTTAGGGATTCGTGGAACGTGGAAAATGGAAAATGTGCCTTAAACATAAAACCTCCCGTCCTTCTCTGTGAAAAGATCAGCGTATTCCTTGATCTTGTTGTATGCGGCAGATTGCGAGAATCCGTGTGGGTCTACCAGCCTGTGGACAATCTCGCCCCTGGTTAATCCCTGAGGTCTCCCTCGGAGGATCTCCTTAATGAGTTCAAGACTTAGAACCCGTCGACCTTCCTTTTTCTCGCCTCGGTCATCGAAGGCTTCCCAGTCGAAATCCTCAACCAGGGCAAACAAGCCGTTCTGACATTCCCAGGCGCTGCGCGCTCCAAGTTCGCCGTCGTTGTTCTTGCAGCACGTCCAGACCACACGGGCATCTTCAGTGTCATCGCTGGCAGTTTGGAGAACGAATGCGGTTCTAGGCACCGATGCGATCACATATGAACCCGCGATGGTGTTCATCAATCCACGTCCGCTTGTCCGCTCATCGTGCTTGGGCTTCCTTGTGTGGCTCACGATGCCAAGCGCTGGTGGACGGTTGCCCGTTGGGAGAATGGCTAGCAGCTTCTCAAAAGCCTCTTTGTAGTCTCGACCCTTGTCGTCAGCGGCCACGCGGTTCCACGGATCGATTGCAACGATGTCAGGCTCGAACTTGGCGATCTGGTCTTTCAACTGATTGCAGAGGTCGGGATCATCGCAAGCGAACCCTAGAGACGGCGGCGGCGTGATGCGGATCCAATCATCAAAACCGGGTTCCATGATGTCACGCAATTCACTGGCCAACCTGACAGAACCATTCTCACATTGAATGATCATCGTCCGAAATTGTGAATGAACCGTGAGAGGGGTAAGCTGCCTCTGTAGGTTGCTTTTCCAGGCTAAACCACCCAAATGAAAGGGCTAGCAATAGTGTTGTAAATGGCTCGGGACCTTACTTTTTGGGGTAACTGTTGGGTATTGTATATACTTATTGCTGGTAGCTACCTAGGATCACGTTGATGAGAAAGCTACGAATGATCATGAGTGTGG
>CALLLI010000263.1 GCA_938082635.1 uncultured Verrucomicrobiales bacterium | reverse complement strand
AGGGCTGAAGGCTCGAAAGAGGGGTGTTGGCAAGCACACCCTCAGGGTGAGCGCTCAATTGGTCTAAAAGCGCACTCATCACCCTCGAGGTAAACGAGTTGTGCCGGTTCATTCAATTCTCCATTCACGCTTCTAGGGTTATGTATGGGCACAGTGGTGCGCCGGGCTTGTATGGGCGCTTGGAAAGCGCCAGTCCTTGGGGCTGCGGAGGTGCGTGGCCCCAAGGCTGGCTCACGAAAGCGGCAGCAGTCCAAGGCGCCTTATGTCTGGACACAGTGGTGTTCCGGGCCTGTGTGGGGCGCTTGGAAAGCGCCGGTCTAGAAGCTCTTGGCGAAGTCGACTGCGGAGGCGCCGCCGGTCTTGCGTGGCTCGCGCTTCTTGAAGGTGGACTTCTCGATCCGGTCTTGCAGCTCGTTTTCGTAAGCGCTGGAATCTAACGGAAGCTTAATTGTCTCGTTCTGCCAAGCAGAGTAGAGGACGGCGTTTGCGAGTTCGACCGAGTGGATGCCTTCGACTGCTGGGGAAATGAGTGTCTCTCCGTGGAGGATGGCATTGGCGAAATTCTGAAGGATTTCGAGATGCTGGCCGGCTTCGCCATCGACAGGAATGGTGGTATCCCAGACTTCAGGTTGAGCGAAGGACGAGGGGGTCTCGTCGCTGAATTGGCTCATGGGTGTGCGGTTGCGACGGAAGTGCAGGGTGCCATCTTCGAGACGGATGAGGCCTTGTTCGCCGACGACCTCTAACCGATTCACTCCGGGGGCTTCACCGGTGGAGGTGACGAAGAGGGCATTGCAGCCATTGGGATAACGGAAGAATGCGCTGACATCATCCTCAACTTCGATTTGATGGTAGCGGCCAAAGTTGCAGAAGCCATGGACTTCGCTGGGCATGCCGAACATCCACTGGAAGAGGTCGAGATTGTGTGGGCACTGGTTGAGTAGAACGCCGCCGCCTTCGCCTTTCCACGTGGCGCGCCAACCGCCGGAGGCGTAGTATTCCTGAGTGCGGAACCAATCGGTCACGTTCCATTGGACGCGCCGGAGTTCGCCGAGTTCGCCGCTTTCGATGAGGTCCTTGAGCTTCCGATACAAAGGATCGGTGCGCTGATTGAACATGGCTGAGAAGACCTTGCTCTTGTCTTTGTAGGCGGCGATGAGTTGCTCGCACTCCGCTTTGTGGACGGCGAGTGGCTTCTCCATCATGACATGCAAGCCGGCTTCGAGGGCTGTGCAGCCGATTTCACAGTGGAACGGATGAGGTGTGGCGATGTGAATGGCATCGAGCTTGCCAGAAGCGATCATTTCTCCGGCATCGGTGAACTTGGCGAGGTTTTCCTCCACACTCTCAAGGGCGGGCGCGAGATCACACACTGCGACAAGCTCTAGCCCTTTCACCTTGCCGGCGAGAAGATTTGCTTTGTGGGCCCGCCCCATGTTGCCGAGGCCGACCAGTCCAATTCTAACGGATTCCATGGAGAGCAGCAGAGCAGGTGGACTCTATTTGTCAATAATCACGCGGCGTTCGCCCAGTTGACAGTGAATCCCTTACCGACGTAGTTTCTTCACCATGGCTGAGACTAAGAAAGAAGCGCCTGCAGAAACCGCGTCGGGCAAGTCCCACTCACGTGTGGGATGGTTGGCGCTGCTGTTGGGATTGGCTACGGCTGGCATCGGCGTTTCGCTGATCGAGAAGGCGCATCGGCAGAAGAATGAGATGGCCGATCGACAAGCCGCCGCGTTGGTGAGGGCGAGTGAAGCGGAGGCGCTCACGACCGAGGCGTTCACGGCCATGGAGAAAATGAAGCTGTCTCAAGCTCGTCGCGACTTGGCCGACGAGATGTTTCCGCTACCGTCCAGCCCTTTCGGCGCCTCGCCGTCTGAGGCGGCTGTGAATGTGCAGATCCCGCCACCACCTCCACGGATGGGTGAGATTCTGAGTTCCTCAGAAATGGCCGAAGCGGCAGCGGAAGCCGATCGCTTGACGGAGGACGGGCTTCCAAAGATGCATTCGATGGAGGCCGCTAAACTGTTGGAAGCCGCCAAGCTGAAAGAGTCTGACCAGGACATCATCGGAGCGCTGAAGCTGCTGGATGACGCCAATGAGTTGGAGCCGGATCATCCTGCCATCCTTTATCAAATGGGGATCGTCTTTGATAAAGTGGGCAAGAAGGAGCGGGCTGTGAATTATTTCCAAACCGTGGCGGCGATGGCAGAACGTGCTGGGCAACTGGCCACTCTGTCATTGCATTATCTCAATGGCAAGGATCCTGCGGCGTTGCCGAGTGGTCTGACGAATCGCCCGTTGAGCATCGGGCCGGCTTTCCATGAAGTGACCAAGGATGACACGGGCAAGCGGACGGTGAAGTTGTCCCTCAGCATTCGTGCGGCGGCGGGCAATGAGATCGATCCGTATGAAGTTCGTCCTGAGATTTACTTCTTTGATTTGGTCAATGGTGTGGACGTCGAGGCTTGTGATGGTTCGCAACCACCGGTGGAGGAGGTGAATCCTTGGCGTTCGGAGACTCCTGATTATATAGAGCCCAGCGAAGAGCTGCTCGATGTGGTCTATCATATACCGTATCTTGATGATGGCGCGGAGCGGGAATTCTTCGGGTTTGTCGTGAAGTTGTATTATAGAGACGAGATCCAGGATGTTCTCGTCGAGCCTCGCATCTTGGTGGAATTGCTTTCCACTCGTGGAGGCGCTGGTGGCAATGAGAGTGAACTCGACGCCACGCTGTTTGGGAACTAGACTGAATGGGCATGGCTGACTTTCCTCCTTCTGAACTTGGTGATTACGCGCTGATCGAGGTTCTCCACGAGACGGAGGACACGCTGACCTTCGTCGCGAAGCAGCGCTCCATCGATCGAACGGTCGCCCTGGTGCTTCTAAAGCCGCATCGATGCGCGGACCCGGCGGCGGTGGCGACTTTTCAGGAAGATGTGAAGGCAAAGGCTCGGGTGACTCACCCTAGGATTGCTGCCGTCTTTGAGTCGGGCGAGCAGGATGGCCATATCTTTTACACGCGGGAGGTCGTGGCGGGTCGAGATATCGTTAGTTTACGGGCAGAAGGGAATCGTTATGAGATGCCCATGGTGTGGATTTTGCTCAAGGCGGTTTGCGACACGTTCCTTTATTACGAGAAGAATCAGTTAGGTTACCGAGCCTTCCAAGCGGAGGGGCTCGTTCTCATTCATGAAGAACCTTATCTCGCTAACCTCGCGACGTCGGATGCTACGGAAATTTCTGCCTTTAGCGATTCGTTGATGGTGATCCGAGAGAGTTTCTGGCGCTTGTTTCGGGCGGAAGATACCCATTTGCCTGATGTGCGGCAGTTTTTTGCGCGGATGGATCCGAATCATAAATACGTTTTCAAGGAATGGCAGGAGTTGCTACGAGCCTGTAATGTGGCGGCACAAGTGACGTCGACGGAGGCACCTAACGTTCCGTTTATGACCGCGGGCGGTGGTCTTGCTGAGATTGAGGCCAAGGATATGCGAGAGGTGTCTCTTGCGGCGACTCAGGCCAAGAGCCGCCTCATGGGCGTGTTGATCGTGCTCATGTTAGCAGTGGCGGCAGGAATCGGCTGGTGGTGGCTGCGCACCCGACAGCCTCTAACGCCTGTTGCTAATCCGATGGTGAATGTGCCTGGCGGTGGCTTTGTCTTTGGTCAAGGGGAGAAGCGTGAACTCGATGACTTCGTGCTGTCTCAGTATGAAATCACCATTGCCCAGTACGCAAAGTTCTTGGCAGCGTTGCAGGGAACGTCAGTTTACGATCACATCGATCAACCCAAGACGAAGCCGGGGCATGCGCCGAAAGATTGGTCTAACTATTATGCGGCTGCTATAGCTCGTGGCGTCTACAAAGCTCAAGCGATCGATATCAATTGTCCCATCGTCGGTGTAGACTGGTGGGATGCGTATGCGTATGCGCGCTGGCGTGGGGGACGTTTGCCAACGGAGGAAGAGTGGGAGCGTGCGGCTCGTGGAGCCAAGGGCTTTGATTTTCCCTGGGGATCAGATCCTGATCCGAGCAAGTCAAACACAGGTGGTGACTACGATCCGAACCCTGGCGCGGGTGGTGAAGACGATGGCTTCAATGCCTGGGGCAGTGTGGATCAGTTAGGTGACGATGTCAGTTCTGAGGGATTGATTGGCATGGCGGGCAATGTTTCGGAATGGACGGCCACGCTGATGGCTGATCCGAAAGAGCCTGGAGCAGAAACAGCTGTGGTGAAGGGAGCCTCTTTCATGACGAAAGAGATCGTGGATCTCACGAGTCGATCCACGCAATCGACTAACAAAGCGAGTATTAGCCGAGGGTTTCGTATCGCGGCCGATGCCTTGCGTTAGGATCGTGAAGATGCTGCGAAGAGTCGGAGTTCCATTTGGAGTCTTCCTCATGGCGTCCTGGGGAATGGCGGGATTCGTGGCGTTGTTCGGCCTATCATGATTTGCCTGGCTCTTGGGAATGATTCTGTGGGCGTTTGCTTGGTACTTCCGTCGAGCGATGACTTCCTGGGTCACACTGGCGCTTGTCATAGTGCTGGCGATCTACCTCTTCGGTTTTCTCAAACCGCGGCATGATCGTGACTGGGCGGGACCTTATCGGCGTCCTCCAGAAGTCGTGATCGGAGGTGAGGGCACGACTGTCACTGTGAGTGACTTGCGCGACTTTCGCTGGCCAGCTAGCGGAGAGCCAGAGGAGCGTTGGACACGTGACACCTTTGATTTGTCCTTGCTTGATGCCGTTGATCTCATCATCGAACCACTCGAGGATTCGAGCTACTTTGCTCATGCGATGCTGAGCTTTCGATTTGGATCCGAGAAGCGGGTGATTGTATCGATCGAGGCACGACGAGAGAATGGTGAAAGTTTCGGCCTCCTTCCTGGCTTGTTTAAGCAATTCGAACTGATGTATCAGATCACGATGGAAGAGGATTCGCTCATGCTGCGGGCACGCGAGCCTGATTCGCACCTCTACATCGTGCCGATCAAATCGACTTCAGAGTTTCGGCGCGAACTCTTTCTCGATATGATGAATGCGGCGCGAATGTTAGTAGAAGAGCCTCGTTTTTATCACTCCCTCCGCTCGAATTGCACAACCGCGCTCTTCGATCATATGAACGCAAGGCTGCCCAAGCCCGTGGGCTACGGGAAGGAAGTGCTCTTTCCCGCGCAGGCACCCGCGCTTCTGCATCGGCTCGATTGGTTGGCGAATGATCTGGTCTGGCCGCGAGACAAGAAGGCTTTAGAAAGTGCTCAACGAGTGCGCGATTCTGTAGGTGAGTCTAGTTTCTCTAACAAGGTTCGCGAGTAGCCTCGGGCTTCTTCAGTTGGAACGCGGTCGGAAGCATTTCTGCATGGCGGAGATGAGACGAGCCATGTAGGTTGGCGGTATGGCTAACAAGACTGGCGTGATCTTCTCTGTCCAGGCTCCCATTGGAAGCACGGTTGCTGTGGCAGGTGATTTCAATGATTGGGATCGTGACACTCATGTGCTCTCAGATAAGCAAGGTACCGGGAGTTTCATCGGGACGGTCAATATTTCGGAGCCGCGCTTCGAGTATAAGTACGTTGTCGATGGCTGTTGGATGCTAGCGAATGATCAACCCTGGCAAAGCAACGCTGACGGGGCGGCCAACCATGTATGGCCCGGTCTTAAAGGGAACTTTGGCCGAGCTCTTTCACCGCTGAGTAGCGATACTTATTTGAGGCCCTTTAAGGGAGCTTTGGATGGTCGGCGTGAGCATCGAGAACGAACGGAGGCGCGGTTGCTAGATGGTAAAGAGCTAGGAGAGTTTGCGTCTGCGCATGAGTATTACGGGCTTCATGAGGAGGGGAATGAGTGGGTCTTTCGGGAATGGGCTCCGAATGCCACGAGCATGCGGGTCTTCGGAGGCTTCTGTGATTGGGATTCGTCGCGTGGTTATGCGTGTGACCGCTTGAATGAGAAGGGGGATTGGGAAGTGCGTTTTCCGAAGTCGGCTTTGGCCCATCATGATTGCTATCGTTTGCACCTCACGTGGCCAGGTGGAGAAGGCGAGCGTTTGCCCGCCTACGCGCGGCGTGTGGTGCAGAATGAAGAGACAAAGGCCTTTGATACCCAAGCGTGGTCTCCCGAAGCAGAGTATGCATGGCGTTATCAACGTCCCTCACAGACTAACCAAGCGCTTCTAGTCTACGAAGCTCACATTGGGATCGCCCAAGAAGAAGCCAGGGTCGGGACCTACGTTGAATTCCGAGAGAAGACGCTCCCGCGTATTGCCAAGGCGGGCTACAACGCGATTCAGCTCATGGCTCTAACGGAGCATCCCTACTACGGATCGTTTGGCTATCACGTGGCGAACTTCTTTGCCTGCTCTTCTCGGTTCGGCACTCCAGAAGAGTTGAAGGAACTGATTGATGGGGCGCATCAGTTAGGCATTTCCGTGATCATGGATCTTGTGCACTCGCACGCGACCAAGAATGAATTCGAAGGGCTCTCAAAGTTCGATGGAACGTCCTATTTATACTTTCATGAAGGCGCGCGTGGGGATCATGAAGCGTGGGACTCTCGCTGTTTCAACTATCAGAAACCCGAAGTGCTCCATTTCCTGCTCTCAAACTGCCGTTACTGGTTGGATGAATTCCAGATCGACGGATTCCGCTTTGATGGGGTGACTAGCATGCTATACACGCACCATGGATTGGGCGTGAGTTTCGACAGTTACGATCGCTACTTTGATCAAACGGTTGATGAGGACGCCTACACCTATCTGGCCTTGGCGAATCAGCTCATTCATGAACTCCACCCTGAAGCGATTACGATTGCGGAAGATGTGAGTGGCATGCCTGGCCTTGGCGCGACGATTGAAGAAGGTGGCTGTGGGTTTGACGCCCGCATGGCCATGGGTGTGCCAGACTATTGGTTTAAGCTCACGGATAAGCCGGACGAGGACTGGAATGTGGAGCAACTCTGGCATGAACTCACGAACCGGCGTCAGGACGAGCGCACCTTGAGTTATGTCGAGAGTCACGATCAGGCGCTTGTCGGTGGCAAGTCGTTCATCTTCCAACTGATCGGTGCGGCCATGTATGATAGCATGACCTGTGATTCTAATGACGTCACGGTGGATCGTGGTGTCGCCCTGCACAAGCTTGCTCGGCTCCTTACCCTGGCGACTTCCGACGCGGGCTACCTAACCTTCATGGGCAATGAATTTGGGCATCCTGAGTGGCTTGATTTCCCGCGTGAAGGCAATGGCTGGTCTTATCATTATGCGCGCAGACAGTGGAGCCTGAGAGAGAATCCCGCACTACGTTATCATGGGCTTGGAGAGTTCGAGGAGGCGATGATCACTGCGGTGAGCGGTGCAGGTTGTCTCATGAGGCCAACTGTGTTGCTGCATTCCCATGCGGGAAATCAAGTTCTCGCTTTCCGTCGTGGAGATCTCATCTTCCTCTTTAACTTTCATCCTAGCCAGTCTTACGAGACTTACGCGATCCCTGTGCTCGCAGGGGCCGCGTGTGCGTTGGTTCTCGACTCGGACTCCCCTCGTTTCGCGGGGCACGGGAGACTGGCAGGCGTGCAGACCTATGCCGCGGAGAACGGCACGATTCAGACTTACTTGCCCACTCGCACAGCGCTCGTTTTAGCCGTTACTTCTGCCAGTTAGGCCGCCAGGCGGTGTACTCTGATGGGCGCAGGCGCATGCGAGCAATGTTCCCTTCGTTGAGGACCAGAAGTTGCTCTTCGGTCAGCTCGATGACCTTGTCGCGATCAGAGGCGGTCACTTCCTGGTGAGCCCAATTGAGGAGGTAGTGAGCGGCTTCTAGTTTTTCTGACTGACGCACAACGACATCGCGGACTTGTTCCTTGATGTCTGTCCGATACTGCAACCAGAACGGATCTGGATCTCCGATCTCGTGGCGAATGCTCGCGTAACGGCTAGCCGAGTGTTCGTAGGCATCGACGAAGACATCGCGCAGAAGATCCACGCGATTGAGTTCGCTAACCCGAGTTTCTTGTTAGTGTGTCAAAACTGGCTATTTTGACGATTATTTTCAACTCGAAACATCATAACTCGTTGATAATCAACGATTCTATTTCTGGGTTTTATTTTGTAGTGCTTAATTTTAACTTATCGTGGTTGGCTTTCTTCCGCGGTCCCATAGCTTGGCGGTCGTGTATTTCCGAACCAAGACTATCAAAGGCACTCCGTTGCTTCAACTCGTCGAATCTTACCGCAACGCCGGGGGTTCCCCGCGGCAG
>CALLLI010000262.1 GCA_938082635.1 uncultured Verrucomicrobiales bacterium | reverse complement strand
TCTATTCGTTGAGATCCAGTGGCTGGGACTTTTAGTCACCGCGGAATGCTTGGGTTCGATACTGTGGCGACTAAAAGTCACCACCACCAACCAGTCAACGCGACTACGTTAGTATTGGGCTGGAAATTAGTGATGGCGCTTAGTATAGACGGGGATTTCCACCAAGAGATCCCCTGGATTTCCACCAAGAGATCCCCTGCTGAGGCGTTTGCTTTTCGATCTCTACGAGAGATGGCGGCTCTTTGCTGCTGCTTCTTGCCGTAGACTGGTTCTCTCCCGTATCGAGGAAGCACATGGCAACGACTAGACCCGCGAGGCCCCCTAACCAAACGCACGTTTCTTTGACGTGGATGAGAGCTTGCATGCATATGTAGACTCCTCCTTCGTCCGATGTATTCGAAACGAAATGGTACGGAGGTTGCTAAAAAGAATTGGCTAGACAGGGACAGAGACGTCATGTGGCTTCTCTCCAAGCAAATTTATGAAAGATCCGAAGACGACCATTGGACTGGGACACTCGTACACCCCTGAGAGCGCGGAAACGCAGACGATCAAAGACTACGTCAACCTAAAGCTGGCAGCACGAGGCTTCAGCATCGTCGGTGATGAAGATGACTTCCCTTTCCTCGAGATGGGAAGGTCCTTGCTGGCAAACTTCCAGGAGCGGATGCGCTTGTTGTCGGACCGGCTCGCTCCAGTGGATCAGCGAATTCACGAGTTCCTCAAAGACTACTTAGAAGGCGTACCCGAAGAGGTCATTTCTAGGGAGTCTCCCCTGGTGCCAAGCAACTCGCTCATCCTGGAAAAACACGGAATTGCCCGACTTCTCAGCTTGCCTGCAAACGAGGACAAGTTTGAGTCTGACATTGTCTCTTCATTCAGGGTCGCCCAAGGCGTGATTCACAATCCGGCGAAAGATCGACGCACGACAAAGGGCGTCTTCCACGTGACGGAAGGCGGCTTGCCTGTGCCGGCGGAAAAGAAGGCCGTTCCAAAGGTGACTTTCGCTCATCTTTTAAAGGCGGCGCTAAATCCTCCCAGTGATCTGCTGACGGTTCCCTACACGTCCAACCAGAAGGACAAGGCCGAGTCCTTCTTGGGCTTGCTCTTGCGGCCAGTGGTCAGTCCAGAAGTCCCTGGCATCTCTCCTTCACGGAGCATGGAAATGCGCATCTTTGCACCTGGAAACCTCGTGAGTAATCTCGACTTCGTGGAGACGATCTTTGGCAATGCTGGAGATCCTTTCCTTCCGGAGAACAATGCGGCGCTCGATTCCGAGCAATGGACGGGGCACACTGGTTGCGCCATTCTCGCTCCCCATCTCGTCACTTTGAAGAAGAAGGATGTGGGCCTTCCTCACATCGACGATGCGACAGAGCGTCAGAAACGGGACGGCATGTGCTGGGAATCTGAAGATGAGTTCTACAATGACGGTGGCGCCTTCAAAATCACCTGCCGGGACAAACGCGGGGTCATGGTGACGATCATCGCCGACAACTATTTCGGCTACTGTAAGAAAGAGGTGAAGACCCAAATCAGCTACGCGGCAAATCTGTTAGGCAACGCTGAGGAAGAGCACGCAGGCGGCGCGATCGCCTTCCCTTGCTTCGATCATGGCGAGTATTTCAAACTAAACCGTCGCCAAGTGAGCGTGGATCACTCCTTTGCGGAGTTGAAGCAGATCTTAGAAGACGCCATCGAGGTCAAATCAGATGGCTATGCCATCGACAAGAAGTATCCGGAAATCATCTACGTTCCAGAGACTGCTGAAATCGATCTTCATTTGCAGAAAGTGACCTGGGAAGACAAGGAACTCACACTGCGCCCAAAACGCGCCTATGTCTATCCGTCAGGATACAAGGTCGCAATGATGCAGCCGATGGAAGGCACTCGCTGGCGTCTCGTGGGCACTCAAGCTGAGGGAACGTTCTGTCACAAGCCTTGCACCGTCTCTGGTGGCGGGAAATCTGAGATCTCCAAGTCCCTGGCCGACGCCATGACTTCAGGTCCTGTCATTATCCCGGAATTTGATGAGGTGATGGCCCAGGTGAAGGCGGTCTTGAATAAGAACTTCTGGGACCGCTTCCCGAAACCTAGGAAGACGGCCGAACAGAGCCGCCCCGTTCTCGATCCAAAGCGTTCGCTAGGCTCCGTGCTTCGGTTGCTCACGCCTAACGAAGAGTACACAGACGAACACAATCTCTACGTCAACGAGCTTCCCAAAGAAGTGATTGAGATGGCTCTCATCATCAAGCGTTTCTACAAGCCAGATTGGGGCGAGTGGGATGAGTGGCACCACCGCTTCAGCGTGGACGTCATTGATGGTAAGCCGGGTTACGAGTTAAAGTACCTCAATCAGCTCTTGGTCACTAGTTACTTGCGTGTCGGATTCGATCCCGAAGGCGGTGCATGGCGGACGTTCAGTCTACGGAAAGATTTCCTACCTGCTGTAAAGTTGCAGCGAGAGGATGACATCACTGCGAGCACGGTGCTACCGGTAACGCACGCCGATGGCCTTCACCCTGACCTGCCAGAAGGCTCTTACAAATTCACTGCCAACTGTGAGTTCCGCTTCTTTCAACGTCCTGATGATGCCATTCATCGCGGCTATGACAAAGGCACGGAGATGGACTTTGCTTCGTCAGGAAATTTCTTCTCCAACTACGAGCCCATCACACGCCTACAGGCTAAAGAAATGGTGTCCGACACCATCCGGTTTGGACATTTCACCATTCCACTGAAGAAGCGTTTGAGGGCCTTTGTGAAGGCGGATTCTCCCTCCTTTGTGGCGAGTTCTGACCAACCTCGATTGGTCGAGGGCAAACCATCCAAGAACCCTCGTTACCTACAAGATAGACAGGATCTCCACGATGACCAAGGCGAGTATCTTGCCGAGATCGGCATGCGCCTTTACCGCCGTATTCCTTCCGGCAAGGCGGTGCTCTCGCCGGTGAACGCGGTCCTACCTGGACGCCGCAACAATCCGCCGAATGCTGAGCAGGGTGTCCTTGCGCTGGCCGTCTACAATCCGATCCATTACCAAGAGCTTCCAGAGCTCTTCATGGATTTTACGGCTAGCCTCACCGGCAAGTCTCCTTCTACGACAGGAGCAGGCTCAGAGGGTGCGCTCACGAAAGGCCCGTTCAATGCACTCCTGCCGGTCACTGATCTGAATAACGCACTATTAGCGTTCATTATATCAAAGCAGCCATGCTATGTCAGCGCCGCAGCCTACGTTGGTCCGAAGTATAAGGTTGATCACGATGTCAGCTTGTTAGTTCCTGAAGTTTGGTCGCGCATGCACATCCGCGAACGGGATCCTGCGTGGCTCATCGAGAACAACATGTTGGAGATTTGTGAAGATTTCCAACACGCTGGGAAGACTGTTCTGGCCAGCCGCTTGGGCTACAGGATCACGTCGAAGTTTGTCGATGTCTTCTTCAAACGGATCTTCAGTGATCCCCTATCTGTCTTTCCAGAGGACATGCTCCGGCCTGAGTTGCAGGACATGGATGCCTTCGCCGATGGTGTCGACAACATCGTGGAAGCGCAGCAACGTGTCGCTCTTCAGTACTTCGAAGACCAGTCGATCCATGAAGCGTGCCCACCACTTCGTGCTCTCCTTACGATCATGGCGCATGGTGAGTGTGACGGCATGACCGTCCGGAGCCCCGAACTACGCGCGCTATTTGACCACGATACGGTGGTGAATAGCGATTGGTATCGGCAACGGTTGACCTCCAAAGTCGCCGTGGACACCCAACTCTGGCGGAAACACATCGATAGTCTTCAAACGTTCGCCAGCCAAGGCGTCTACAAGACTGAAATCGCCCGCCTGGGAATCGAGGAGCGCCTGAAGAAGGCTCGCCGTGAACTTGCTAGAGTTGAGAGCACGGGCTATTTCGAGACCCTTCGAGGCACGATCGGCGCAGATCCAGCTCTTGGATAGCCTGCGGTCCAATCTTACTAATTTCCCTTGGACAAAGGGGCCCTATCAGCGTCCACTGGACACGTGAGTCAGCGAGGCATCTTCATCAGTTTTGAGGGCGTCGACGGCTGTGGCAAGTCGACCCAGATTAAAGAGCTGCGTCGGCGGTTACGGTCGCTCGGCGACAAGCTCATCATCACGCGAGAGCCAGGAGGAACGTTGCTGGGCGAAGACATTCGCAAGATCCTCCAACGCACCTCAGACACCCCCAAGATTAGCGATCGAGCAGAACTCCTTCTCTTCACCGCAAGCCGCGCACAGCTTGTAGAAGAAATGCTAGAGCCATCGCTTCAGGAAGGCCACCATGTCATCGCTGACAGGTTCCTTGATTCCACCGCGATCTATCAAGGCGTGGCCCGAGGGCTGGATGAGGAGACCGTCGCGCAGGTGAATCGCTTTGCTGTAGGCACCTGCATGCCGGACGTGACCTTCCTCCTGGACATCGCTCCTGCCGATTCTCGATTGCGCTTGGAAGCCCGCGCCGACGAGCCTCTTGATCGTTTTGAGAAACTGCCAGACTCTTTCTTCAACGACGTTCGTGAAGGTTACCTTAAGCTCGCCAAAGCGGAGCCGAAAAGATTCGTCCTCATCGATGCCATGCAGAAGATCAGCGCGATCTCTGATCAGATATGGGAAACCATCACCAAACGCTACGATGGCCTTCTTGGTTGATCAGGCCTACGGCTACCTGGCGCACTCGCACGCCGAAGATCGGCTAGCGCATGCCTACCTCATCACCGGACCGGAAGGCACTGGGAAAGCTGCGCTTGCTCTGCGCATGATCGCACTGACTAATGGTATTCATGCGGAGGCCCTTGAATCCGTTCGTGATGAAAGCGTGCAGCTGATTCGCCCGGAGTCGCGTTCGCGTCGGATTACGATCGATCAAATAAGGGAATTGGAACGGAAGCTGCACCTTTCCGGCTCCGCGGCAAAGACGAAGATCGGAGTCATTCGTGATGCCGACCGTTTGCAGGAAAAGTCTGAGAATGCCTTTCTGAAAACGTTAGAAGAGCCTCCCCCTCGCACGCTCTTGCTCCTCCTAACGTCGCAACCCGAGCAACTATTAGACACGATTCGCTCTCGCTGTATCTCGGTCACACTCTATTCGCCAGGCCTGCACCAGCCAAACTTTTCCCAGGCATTTCAACAGTTCCTGCGCGCGATTGGAACGACGCTCTCAGACCAGAAACGCAGCCTATCACGAGCGCTGGTCCTTGCTCGCACCTTTACCACCCTTCTAAAAGAGGAGAAAGAAGTCCTGCTCCAAGAGAACGACTCCGCGCTGAAAGAAGAGATCTCTAGATACGGTGAGACGACGGATGGCGATTGGCTGAAACGCCGTGAAACGTTCTTCAAAGACCGGACAGAGTCAGAGTATGTGCATCGACGCACCACGATGTTAGAGGGCTTGCTGAGTTTCCTTGGAGATGCTCTGCGTTTGCAAGCGGGTTACCAGCGTCTAGATTTCAAGGACTTCGGCGAATTAGCTCATGCCATTGCTTCACAGCTACCGCCTAGCGAACTGAACACACGGTTCGCCGCACTTGAAGATCTTCGCAGGCACTTGGAAACCACCGTGCAAGATGCGTTAGCAATCGAAGTCGGATTCATTAAGGCCTTCGCCTAGCGAACCGCTTTGTTTTATGCAGTAACCACCGCTGCGAGGTCACAGCACAGGACGTGAGACTCGCGAGCACTGGCGTCCAGCTTGGCACGACGTTTCGCGGGCAGTGCGTCTTTGCCAACCACTTTGAAATTTCCAATCCGTTCAAAGAAATCAACTGCCCCAGTGGTGAGAGCAAAGAGCTTGTCGGCACCCAGTTCACCGGCACGACGGATGGCAAACTCGACCAACTTCCGACCATAGCCGTGGTTCTCGTGGTTCTTTTTGATAAAGAGGCAGGCCAGTTCGATGTGGCTATCGTCCAGTCGATGCAGGGCCACGCACCCCACGATGGTACCATCGATCTCGATCGCACTGTAGTCTGACAAATTTTCCGTCACGTCCTCAGTGGTCCGAGGAAGCAAGTCCTCGTCTGTGATAGACGGACGTATCATTGCAACAATGGCAGGAATGTCCGGCTGCATTGCCGAACGAATTTCCTGGTAAGCATCTCGATAGACCATGGTCCCGCTGCCTTCATTGCTGAAGAGTTCGGCTAGCAAAGCATCACGTTCCTTGCCAGAGACAATGTGCACCCGCGCGATGCCATCATAACACCCACGCGCGGCATGCTTAAGCTTCGAGGTCAGCGACATCGCCCCCAAGGCACTTCGCCCCTGAGCCATGTCATGAGCCTGCTCCACCGAAAGCTGTCTGACGCGTTTGCCTTCCACATCGGCGACGTGTGAATCTGTCACGAAGAGAATCTTAGAGGCCCCGACTGCGAGAGCTACTTCTGTCGCCACACTGTCAGAATTTAAGCGCAGCGTCTGGCCACGCCGATCATGACCGATCGGAGAAATGATGGGCAGAAGGCCTTCATCGAGGAAGGCCTTGAGACACTGGGTATCCACACGATCGATGACGCCAGTGAAACCTTGATCGACACCTCGCACGCGACCGGCTTGATGTGCAACGAGGACATTGGCTGAGGCAATGCGAATATTGGAAACCGTTGCCTGCTCACGCAACTGATTTTCGAGTCGATTGATCGCATCAATGCTCAGCTCCAGGGTGGCTTCATCCGTAGAGCCGATTCCATCGGCACAGGTCAGGGCCTGGTCACGCTCTTCTGCCAAGAGACGAATCTGGTGGCCGGCTCCATGGACCAAGATGATCTGAATGTTCAGAGACTGCAGCACCGCCAGATCTAGAAGGAAGCTGGCCAGCCCACCGGAATCCAGCACAGCACCATCGACTGCCACCACGAAGCGCTGACCGCGAAAGAGCGGCACGTAGCGCAAGATGGCTCGTAAATCGCCAAAGCGTACTTTCTGTTCCGTGCTGATTTCCATCGTTGCCTCTGACTGACTTTCTTTCACATTACCACCTCACTCATGGACAAGAAACGGCTTTTACAAGAAATCATCGGCAGACTCCGCCAAGACGCGGCCACCATGTTGGCTGCAGCCAAGGCGACTCATGACGAAGCCACGCATGAGGACAACAAGGCCGAGAACAAGTATGATACCCGGGCCTTGGAGGCGTCTTACTTAGCAGAGGCACAAGCACGACAGGCAGAAGAGGCTGAGGCCAATCTGACCAAATTCGAAGCCATGCCGACGCGGGACTACGGTCCCGGCGACGCGATCGGCCCGGGCGCTCTCGTCTGCGTGGAAATGAACGGCTACGCAGATTACTATTTCTGTGGTCCCGGCGCCGGCGGGGTCGAGTTCGAGATCGATGGCGAAGAATGCACCATCGTGACGCGGGACTCTCCAATGGGAGGGCGACTCTTCGAGGCGAAAGAGGGCGACAAGTTTGAGATGAATGGGAGAGCGGCGGTGATCAAGTCCGTCTTTTAGTCGCTACTCACACGCGCCTCCGCAGCAGGGCTGCATTCGGGAAAGCGGCAGCAGTCCAAGGAATTCATTATAACATCACACGATACTGGGCAATGGCACCTGGGAGTGTGAGGCGCACCTCCCCCTTGTAGTTGGCGTGAGCACGCTCTAATTCCATCGCTTCAAGAATCTGCTCGTGACTATAGCGCGTGGAGAAGTGTCCCAGAACAAGCGTGCGACACTCTAACTCTGCAGCCATCGCAAGGACATCTGGCAAGAGACAATGTCGGTGCTTGTTGGCGAGATCACTCGCTTCGGAGAAAGGTCGCTTCATGGATAAGACAAGGAACCTCTTTCCAAAGATCGGCATTTGGCGACGCCGCGTCTCCAGAGAATCCTAACAACGGTCAACACACTTCTTTGGTGACCGTATCTTCTCCCTCCGCCTTCTTCAGCGCACCTATCTCTGGTCCCGAAAGATGGCGATGTTCCTCGAGAAGTTGCCGACGTTTCTCGAGCACTCGATAGCTCACTGATTTACAAAGACCGGGCTCGGCTTCGATGTGTTCATTAGGCAAGACATCCAAGAACCTCCCCTTCCCTATGGAAACTTGGTCTCCGGCTCGAACGGGAATCCACTGGGGAGTGCCTTCTTGCTGAGGATCAAGTCGCTTTGAGAAGTCCGCAAAAGCGGGAACAGAGCCGCAGTCTGCCGGGTAGTAGATGACGGGCAATTCACCTCGACCATTGAGCTGAAGGAAATTGAGAAGTCCTCACAAGTGGTCACGGTCCACATGACTCAAGGCTATCGTCTTCACTTTGCGCCCTTTCTGGCCCAGGCCAGCACTCACACCATCTCCACAGTCGAAGAGCGCAGTGGAGTAGCTTGTGATCCTCAATGCCATGCCCACCTATCTCGATGGCGGCAGCGTTAGGCAACTAACTCTTCTCGGCCCACTGCGGAATCTTCAGCTCGAAGTCCGGAATGCGAGCCATGACCAAGCTACCATCGTCAGCTCTTCCAAAGAAGGAGCCAGTGGCCCGACTGTCGTCGCCGATCACGTGGTAGCTGTTGTAGGTAAATTCATCGCCAGGCTCGATGACTGGCTCTTGATTCACCACTCCGTCACCTTCCACCACGATCCACTCATTGTTCGCTTGGTGAATGACCCACTTACGCCCGAGAATACGAACTTGCTTCGGCGAGTGGTTGATGATGGAGATGAAGTAGACGAAAGGGTGCGGTCGATCCTTTGGTGCCTCAAGGTTAGGCATGTAGATGACGTCATCCACCTTGACGGTGAGTCCCACTACTTCCTCGAAGCCTTTTTCAAATTTCGACACCCTCAACAATTATTCGTATTAGTTAATATGGCAAGAACACAGTCGAAAACAAATTATCGCGATTCTGGGAAATGTATCACTAGTGAAACTCCAATCGCCCTAACTATCGCGGGTTCTGATAGTTCGGGCGGCGCGGGGCTACAGGCTGACTTAAAGACTTTTACGTCGCTAGGTGTGTATGGGCTGACGGCGGTGACCGCGGTGGTCGCAGAGAGCTCTCTGGAGGTGAGATTGATCGAACCTGTTTCCATTGTAATGTTAGAAGCGCAGCTGGATATCCTGTTCGCCACGTATCCTATCGCGGCCGTCAAAACCGGCATGTTGCCGACCGAGGAACAGATATCGGTGATCGCCAAGCACATGGCTTCGTGGAAATCCGATTATCCAAAGGGCTGTCTCGTCGTGGATCCCATCATCCACTCTTCGACCGGGACGCCGCTGATCGAGCCTGGAGCGATGAAATGCCTGGAGCGAGAACTTCTTCCGCTGGCTGACCTCATCACCCCGAATATCCCGGAAGCACAATCGCTGCTCAACACCGAAACCGCGGAAGCGAAAGAACTGGGTAGCGGCTTGGCTGCGAAATTCGACTCCTCCATCCTATTAAAAGGAGGACACGGCTCGTCCAAGACAATGGCTTCAGACCTTCTGATGACCGCCACCGGAATCACCCTCTATGAGACCGAGCGAATTCCTGGAGGACATCGCTTACACGGAACCGGCTGCACACTTTCTGCTGCGATCACGGCCTACCTGGCTCAAGGAATAGCTCTCGAGGACGCTGTGGCCTTGGGAAAGGAGATGGTCGCCAAAGCCATCTCGCAGGCGTATTGCTGGGGCCCAGATCTCACCGCCTTGGCATCACCCAGAAGATACAGGCTTGATGCACGGTAGGCTTTGTGCAATCTCGACATCCCCAAATCCCCCAAACCCTGAAATATGAAATGAGTCCCGATCTACCTAATCCTGCTGACTTTCAACGGCTTCACGGCGCGAGCGCAGGATTTCTCCGAACTTTGGGTACTTGGAGACTCTGATAACGGTGCCCAAAATGAATTTAGCCAAGAAGGGGTTGCCCAGGCTGCCCCTGGTGCTGCAGATGATCAAGACGATGATTTCGACTTCGCTGCCACCTACCCCAATCCCATAGGGTCTATCCCAGCGGACGAGATCTTCAAGAACTGTGACCGTGCTCTGCCCCCCAGAGACACAAACAACCGCATCCACTTCAATTTGGACACTGTGGGTGCTGATCCCGGAACCCAACTACGCCTTACCACTCAACTCTGCTGTTTAGGAGCCGGAGAAGGGGCGGAATCCGGCCATGATGTTTCGGTGGCGATGAATGGCACGGAGATCTTTTCCAAAGAAGGCATCGTTGATGATCTGCAGCAATCAATTGCATTTGAAGAATCCGCCCGTCAGGTTGCACGTCTGTTAGATCTCTCGCCTGCCGAATAACACTCTCTCATTGGCAATGAGCCCAACCGCTTCTTTCTTAACTTGAAGGGCAAATAATTCGATGACCTCTCACACCTCTCCGGCATGACTCATCTTGGCGATGGCCGGAGCGTGGTGCGCTGGGATTATAACCACGACAGCTGGCAAGACTTGGTGAGCATCAATGCCAATGCCCCCCCAAGCTCGTGTGGTAGCACAATCAGTTAGGCGAGCTCCTAAAGCATCGGCACTTTCTCGCCATCCGCTTCCAGCGGTAACGAATCCAACCGCGATGGCTACGGTGTTCGCCTACGAGCCGAAGTGGGGAAGACGGTTCTCGCTAAGGAGACCCGATGTGGCGAAGGCTTCTCCGCACAGAACAGCCGCACCCTCATGCTAGGCTCGGTTTCTGCCCAGAATGTCGAGCGTGCGCTGGCCAAGCGGGAAACAGCAAGTCTTCACGGACATAAGCGCCGATCAACTCATGATCTGCCACGAGGGCAAAGCCGCCCCTGAGCTCCAGGATTATCAGAGCAACTAAACGCTCTGCTATTGGCTTTCAGCCTCGCCATGCCCTGAAGCCTGCGCTTGGCGAATACCATCGGTCACGTAGAGGACGCTCGAGAGAAACGTGAACGTCCCGGTGACACCTAGAATGATCTCTTTGAGAAGGCCTTCCGGAAACTGCAACATCACCCAGGCCAAGAGGACCATCTGGAAACAGGTGGCTACTTTGCCCGTCCAATGGGAGCAAATCCGAACGTGCCCCACCACATGGTTCAAAAGCAGAGCTCCCAAGATCAAGAACACATCTCTGCTAAGAATGATGGTTGTGAGCCACAGGGGCAAACCTCCAGGCCAAGGAGAGAATGTCAGCGTGATCACAGCCGCCAGCATCAGACCTTTGTCTGCGGCTGGATCCAAGATCATGCCCAGACGGCTTTGCTGATTGAATCTCCTAGCAATACAGCCGTCCAAAGCATCGCTAACGGAGGCCAAAATGAACGTACCCACAGCAAGCCAGCGATACAGCTCGAGCGGTGCCCCCTGGCTCACTGTCTGACCATAATGGACAGCAAATACCACAAACACGGGGATAAGCAGAAGCCTTCCTATGGTGATCTTCGTGGCCGTTGTCATCGAAGGCTTCGACGCGAGCCCGTCCGCTGTGTTCACGATTATCTCTGAGGGGTAAGCCTAACAATACAATCTGGACCATTCAGAATCACATAGATAAACCCGTCTGGAGCATCGGTCACGTCCCGGACACGCCCGTAGTCTTTGAGAATGATCTCCTCCTCCACAACCTCTTGATCAACCACGCGCAAACGTCGCACTTCCTTCTGCTTCAAGGCGCCCACAAAGAGGTCATTCTTCCATTTCGGAAACTTCTCTCCACGGTAAAAGCTCAGACCACAGGTCGCGATGGAAGGCACCCAGTGGGTGACCGGCTGCTCCATGCCTTTGCGATGCGTTTCAGAAGTCATGGGCGTACCATCGTAGTTCATGCCGTAGGTGATGACTGGCCAACCGTAGTTGGCTCCTGGCATGATCACATTCAACTCATCGCCACCGCGAGGCCCATGCTCTGTATTGTAAATTCTCCCATCGCGAGAATCGATATCCAAGCCCTGCGGATTGCGATGTCCATAGGACCAAATTGCAGGTAAAGCGCCCTCTTTACCCACGAAAGGATTATCCTTAGGCACACGCCCATCTTCATGCAGGCGAAAAATCTTACCCGCAGGATTGCCGAGATCTTGAGCGATCTTCAGTCCGCCCCGCTCGCCAATGATGAAATAGAGATACCCTTGATCGAAGACAAAGCGCGTTCCGAAATGCGCTCCTGAACTCGTGTAGTGAGCTTTGTCTGCTTTATAGATCCATTCTTGATCGACCCACGCATTGTCCTTAATACGTCCTCGCACCACCGCTGTCTGCGTATGAATCTTGGGCTTCTTCTTTCCAGGAATCTCCTCACGCCAACCATCTGAAAACCCTAGGTAGATCCACCCATTACTGGCGTAGTCAGGATGTGGAGCAACTTCCAGCAGCCCACCCTGGCCATGAAGAATCACTTTAGGCGTATCAGCAACGGGCTCGGGACTGAGCCTGCCATCCGCCTCGACGACACGAAGTCGTCCCGCCTTCTCCGTAACTAGCTTTCTCCCATCTGGCAAGAAAGCCAATGCCCAAGGATTTTCTAACCCTTTCTCCACCACCATCTCAAAGATGTAATCGTGATGCTGGGTCTTTGTGAGCTTGCCAGGCTCTGGAACCGGAAAACTCATGCCCTTCACTTTGGCTTCTTTCTCCTTCTCTCGAATGAAGATGACCATGGCGCGAATCTGATCTTGGGAAAGGATGCCTTCCCAAGGAGTCATGCCGAGTTCAAGATTCCCTTTGGCAATGGAACGGAAGAGATCTTCATCGCTGCTGCCATGCTTCCATTCCCCATCAATCAACGAACCGCCCTGCCCGCCCTCTAACTTTACCCCATGACAATTGGCGCAGTACTGACCAAAGATATCTTGAACCTTCATCTTTGAAAAATCCGGACCTTTGTCATCCGCCACCACCAGGGAAGATCCGATAATGAACGGTGAAAGCGCCGCCAGGACGCGCAATTTGGAGAACATCATGACTCCATGAAACGCTCATTCTGACACGGTATCAAGCACTAACCGACGAGGCTTTCGAGCGATTTGATTCGCGTCTTGACCCGCTCTGTCCGTGTGTAGAATAGGCCTATGACATCTCCTCTATCCCGCCGCTCATTTATTAGAACATCAACGGCCACGGCAGCGATCACAGCCACGGCAGCCAACCTGCATCATCGGCTGAACGCTGCGGAAGAACGCGGTGAGCTCAAGGGCCGAGTGAATCATTCGGTCTGCAAATGGTGCTATCCTAAGGTTGATCTCGAGGACTTCTGCGTCGCGAGTAAAGAGATAGGACTTACTTCCGTCGATCTGATGCAACCGAGCGACATGGAGGTCTTGAAGAAACACGGCCTCACTTGCGCCATGGTGAGCAACCCGACAATCGAGGGCCCTGCCGGCAAGAAGTTAGGTGGCATCGAACGCGCCTGGAACCGTGTTGAGCATCATAACAAATTGGTGGAAGCCTACACTGCACAGATTGACGCGGCAGCGGCAGTCGGCCTCGTCAACTTGATCTGTTTCTCGGGTAACCGCGACGGCTTGGCAGATGAACTCGGCATCGAGAATTGCGCTAAAGGGCTCAAACGCATCATGAAACATGCTGAGTCTAAGAAAGTGACGATCACAATGGAGTTGCTGAACAGCAAGGTAAACCACCCAGACTATCAGTGCGACAAGAGCGCCTGGGGTGTTGAACTTTGCAAAGCGATCGGCTCAGACAATTTCAAATTACTTTACGACATCTATCACATGCAGATTATGGAAGGTGACATCATCGCAACAATCCGCGCGAACCACCCCTACATCTCGCACTACCACACGGGAGGTGTGCCTGGTCGCAATGAGATAGATGACAGTCAAGAACTCAACTATCCGGCAATCATGCAAGCTGTCGTAGCTACTGGTTTCAAAGGATTTGTTGCCCAAGAGTTCATTCCCAAGCGCGAAGACAAGATCGCCTCCCTCAACCAAGGCGTTCGGATCTGCGACATCTAAGCCTAGAGCGACCGGAGAAACGCAATCAGCGTCGCTAGCTCGGATTCGCTGACACCGGCGAGGATTTGATGACGCTTGTGGCGAACAACGTCTTCAATCGATGACGCTCTCTTGTCGTGAAATAGCCCCGAGCGAAAGCGCAGGTCGCGAAGCGATGGCGGATTGAACAACGTCTCGCCCCGTTCGTCTTCCAAGCCGACTTCATAGGCTTTCGGCGTCGTATACAGTGGCGGTTTGTGGCATTTCACACAATCGAGCCGTTCAAAAATTTTGGTAACGTTCGGGATGTGGGGGGCTATACCAAGCGCCATCATAAGATTCTATCTGGATCATTCGGAAGAATCTGAAAATTCAATGTTAGAAGCGACTTCATGCGGTGTTTGAGTGAAGTGTTGGCTTCACGAATCTTTCCGTCAATTGCCGCCTTGAATTCTC
>CALLLI010000261.1 GCA_938082635.1 uncultured Verrucomicrobiales bacterium | reverse complement strand
TGCGTGTTCTAGCTTCGACTACTCTGGACCGATGACGGAAGTTGTCCTGTTAGGTAATCTCGCCCTTCGATCCCAAGGTCCTCTGATTTGGGATGGGCCTAACATGCGTGTCACAAACAACGAATCCGCCAATCGGTTCGTTCAGAGAGAGTACCGCAAAGGATGGGCCTTATGATTTCCCCAGCTTTAGCCGACCGTTACCCATCCAACCTAATGACACGGCTCTGGGTTGCTGTCTTTGCAGGATTTCTTTCCTACTCTGAACTGTCTGCGAAAGACATTCCCGCCTTTCCCGGTGCCGAAGGCCATGGCAGGTACACCATCGGAGGTCGAGGTGGACGCGTGATTAAGGTGACCAACCTGAACGACAGCGGTGAAGGCAGCCTGCGGGCGGCGGTGGAAGCCGAAGAGCCAAGAATCGTCGTTTTTGAAGTGTCAGGAACCATCGCGTTAGAGAGCAGACTCACCCGCAGGAAATTCGTCCGCTCGAACTCGGCGCTCGCCGGGTTCTTCATCCTCCCCTCCGGCCTGCGCACCAACTCGCCGAACGGGAGGCTGACGAGCGCACACATCGGCACTGGCGGCAAGGGCGCGGTCGACACCGCGCAAATCGCCGCCCACGCGAAGACCCAGGTGGTCACGCTCTGCGACGTCGATCGCTAAAGAATCGATGATCTGCTTTGCTGACATGCCGGATCAAGAGTCCATATTACCGAAGTACCCATGGAAGGCGAAATCCATGATGAGCCACGCTACCGTGCGATTCACTCTGCCAATTTCTATCTTCCTTGTGGGAACAGCCATTGGAGGGAAGGCGGCGACTTTTGAAGAGATCGCATTGAGTTCTGGACTGCATTACATTCAATGGGAGCTAGCAGACCCTAGCAATCCTCCAGAGGAATCGCTCGGGATACTGACGGGTGGTATCGCCACGGCGGATAGCAACGGCGATGAATGGCCGGATGTATTTGTCACACGTTACAACGCATCGGACCTCCTCTTCATCAATAATGGCGACGGTACCTTCTCCGATAGATCGATTGAGCATGGGTTCACTCAAGTTGCACCAACCAATGGCGTCGCCTGGACAGACATGGATAACGATGGGGATCCTGACCTGTTTTTGAGTTTGGCGACGACAGAAGACTCGGTCTTACCATCTCACTATCTCTACTACGAGAACCGTGGACTTGATGGCTACGTCGAGATTGGCCAGATCAATGGCGGTGCTTTGTCCAGTGCTCTTGGACATGCGGGATTCAGCATCTCTGTGAGTGACTATGATCGGGATGGATGGCTCGACATGCACACCTGCCAGTGGAATCCGCGTGGTGGCAACCGGCAGTCGATTCTTCTGCGCAATCGAGGCGCGGAGACACCAGGTTATTTCGAGGACGTGACGGTCGATGCTGGGGCCGACATCTATTCGGGAAAACGCTCCTTCGCCTTTAGTTCGGGCTTCTCCGACATGGACCATGACGGCTGGCCTGATCTGGTCATCGCCGGTGATTTCGGCACCAGTCGCTTGTTCTGGAATAAGAAAGGCCGATTCGTTGAAGGCACGAGGTTTGCGGGAGTGGCGACTGATGAGAATGGCATGGGCATGGCAATCGGTGATTACGATGGCGATGGCTTATTTGATCTCTTTGTCACCTCTATCTTTGATGCTAATCCCGATCCTGTCAATCCATGGGGCGTGAGTGGCAATCGGTTGTATCGAAACCGCGGCAATCGCACTTTCGAGGACAAGACGGATGAAGCAGGTGTGCGCGATGGTGGTTGGGGCTGGGGGACGGTGTTCTTTGATTATGACAACGATGGCGATCTGGATCTTATTATGACAAATGGCTATGGTGCGCCGTTCTATGATTTCGGACAGCAATGGTTAGACGATCCGATGAAGCTGTGGCGAAATGATGGTGATGGCATGTTTACGGATGTGTCTATCGAGGAAGGGATCACGGACACCGCACGAGGCAAAGGCCTGTCCGTCTTCGACTATGACAAGGACGGTGATCTCGATGTCTTCGTGGTCAACAATGCGAGTGCCCCTGTGCTCTATCGCAACAACACGAGCAACGGGAATCATTGGCTCCGAGTTAAACCCATGGGGAGCTATTCCAATCGTGATGGGATCGGATGTGTGGTGACCATCACCTTGGACGACACCATGCCCACTCAAGTCCGAGAGATCTCAGGAGTTAGCAACTTCCTGAGCCAGAGCGAGAAAGTGTGCCACTTTGGACTGGGAGACTTTGAAGGAACGATCAAGTGCATCGATCTCCAATGGCCTAGCGGAATCAAACAACGCATTGAGAACATCCATATCGATCAAGAGCTAGTCGCGACCGAGCCGACAACTCCGTATCGCGCGTGGGTACAAGAGCATTTCAATGCAGACAAAGATGCCGAACTCCATACTGATCTCGACGGCGACGGATGGTCGAATGCCTTGGAATTTGCGACCGGTTTGGATCCCAAGTCACACGATACGGATATTCCCATTTCAGTCGCCCGCACTCACCAGCATCTTCAGATCGCTTACCGGAAAAGAAATCTCCCACGAGGTGCAGATGTTCAGGTCGAAGTTTCCGAAGACCTCACGATTTGGAAAACGCCGGAGGACGCCAACTTTGAACCAGTCGCTGTGTCCGTATCGGATGATGGCACGATTGAGACCACGACCCTTCGCACTCGATCGATTGGCTCAAGCAGGGCGTTGTGGGCTCGGCTACGCGTTACCGTCGAGTGACTTAGGTTAGGTTAGGCAATCGCGGTCACAGCCGCTTTCTCTGCAGCTTCCAAATGACGCCGCATGGCATCGGCGGCAGCCTCGGGATCGCCAGTAGTGATGGCGGTGAGGATCTCGAGGTGTTGCTCCGTCGTTTCCTGCTGGACATGAACCCTGGTACCAACCGTCACTCGAATGGCTTGCACGAGTTTCGAGAAGCGTTCGATTTCATGCGCCAGCGTTTGATTGCCGCAGGATTGGGCGATCGCGGTGTGGATTCGCCGGTCGAGTGCCCAGTATTGATCGTCTTGGTTGGCATCATGCAACTGGCGAGTCTCTTCTAGTAGGTCGTGGAGGACATGCCGATCAATCCGGCTGGTCGATAGGCGTGTGGCTTCGACCTCTAGCAGGCGTCGCACTTCGTAAATCTCGCTGAGCCGCACGGCGCTGAACCCGCTGAAGATGGCACCCCGATTGCGCCTGACGTCGACAAGTCCCAGCCCCTTGAGTTCGAGGAGGGCTTCGCGAACCGGGGTCCGGCTAATGCCGAACTTCTCCGAGAGAAAGGTTTCCGTGAGACGATCACCGACCTTGAATTCGCCCCGGAAAACGCAGTCCAACAGCTCCGAAATAGCCGCTGTGGTGCGGTTCTTGCCGCCTAATTGATCGCTGAGCATGCTGATTTTACTACAGAAATAGCGCGGAACCCCTTGACCGAAAGCTGAGAAATTATATAGAATCCGCGCTAAATTGTATACAATCTCTAGGAGAACACCCAACTCATATCAAGCACGATCATGAAAACCCCGAACTTCTTCCCTTCGGGATTGGCAGTCACGTTCGGACTGCTAGTCCAACTAACGCATACGCAAGCGCAGCACAGTGATGATTTCCTGGTCATCGAAGCCGAGCCTGGATGGTCCATCATTTGGGATGGCAATGACGGCGACCACTTCGATCCTGTCGCCTGGGAGGAGGGCGGTGCACAAGTGCCTGACAACCTAGCATTGGCCTCTAATGGCGGGATACCATTCGGATCGAGTGAACTTGATCCGGCCAGGTTTGCCTTTCATGTGCTCCCCTCACTTAACAATGGCACCTATGGCAATCAAAGCAGTTGGATTTCTGCCGACGCCGATGAAGAGAAATTTGTCGGCATCGATTTGGGCGGCCAATTTGTCTTTGGACGGATTGCCTGGGGCCGCGACAATGGAAACGGCGCTTTCGATGACTCAGAGCCGGGCTCCGACTCTTGTGGTGGCCAATGTGATGATCGATGGGGAGGGGATGATCCCTACACCTTGCAGATCACCACTGTCCCCAATCCAAATGAAGAAACGCCTGACAGTGATTGGGAGACGATCGGCACTTTCGAATACATCGCGGCGGATGGCATTGAGCCTGGCGAAGGATTCACGCCTTGGTTGCGCCACGAGTATGAGATTGCTAGGACCGATGGCAATCCCACGGTGATGACGGGTGTACGGCTCATCGTGCCTTCCCCCGGTCTCGGTGGCGGCACGGCCATCGACGAAATTGAAGTCTACGGTCCTAACGGAGATCCGCGATTCTTCTTTAGCGATGTCGACCAGATCCGCGACAGCCCGGACGCGCAGACGCTGAACATTGCAATTGCCAATCGTGGCGCGACCAAGACTCTTAACATCGCCTCGGCAACCTTAACGGGTGATCCCGCCTTCACACTCACATCGTTTCCATCGACATTGGAGCCGTTTGCTCAGGGTGAAATTGTTGTGGCGTTTGATCCGCAAGGGCAAGTCGGCCGCTACTTAGCAGAAATAGCGGTGGTCAGTGACGATGAATTCTTTCCCGAGTCTACCATACCCATCGTGGTTCAAGTAGAGCACGCCAATGGCCTGCTCGCGCATTACCCGATGGACGAGACGGAGGGGGATCAGTTAGTCGATGCCTCGGGCAACAACTATCACGGGACGTATGTTAGAAATGGAGGTGCGGTGATGTTAGGAGCCGATCCCTTGGCATCCGGAACCGCTGCGGCTTTCAGCGGTGACCTAGCCTATGCGGAGATTCCTGCTGATGCAGGATTCCCGCTCCTACAGACATTCTCCGTTTCGATGTGGGTGAATTTCGATCCCTCCGGTGCGGGCAATTTCTCCAGCCTAATATCCAAAGGATCGGAGCTTGGCAATCCGTTTTCCGCCATCGCCAACGTCGGCGGTCCAATGCAGTTCTTTTTCCAAGGATTGGAATCTGCAGCGACTGAAGCCATCATCGAACCGGGTCAGGCGCATCACATTGTGGTCACGCATGAGGACAAGAATGGCCCCAAAGAGGAAGGTGCGAGTGAGGCACGCCTCTATCTCAATGGCGAGCTTGTCTTCGAGAATCTTGAGTCTGATGGCTTCGATGACCGCAATCCTTCGCCCCTTCAAATTGGGGCCACGGCTGGCCAATTTGGCATGATTGGCAGTGTGGATGATGTTCAGATCTACCAAGTGGAGATGACATCTGAGAATGTGATATTCCTCAGAGACAATCCTGGCGCAGTTCTTCCTGGCCTCCCCATCGTTATCAGGCCAGCAGAGGGTTTCGCGATCGACTGGGATGGCAACGATGGCGATGGTTTCGATGCCACGGCTCCACCCGATGGCGCCATAGTGTCCGATAATTTGGCTTTTTCCGGAACACCATTCAGCTCTAGCGACTTGGGCCCGGAACTCGGCATCGACTTTCATGTGGCCTCCAACATCACAGACGGCGTTCATGGCAACGCCAACAGCTGGATCAGCGCTAGTGGAGATGAGAACCCATTTGTCGGCGTGACTTTGGAAAGAACGACCAATCTCATGGCCGTGGCGTGGGGCCGTGATAATGGCAACGGCGCGGTCGATGACAGTGCCCCGGGCAGCGATGCCTGTGGCGGTCAATGTGATGATCGAGCAGGTGGAGTGTATACGTTGCAAGTGACCAGGGAAGCCAATCCTGACGCGAACACACCGGACGATGCTTGGATCACGGTGGGATCCTTTGATTATCGGGAGAATGCCGACGTCGCGGTTGGCGGTGCCTTCACGACCTTTCTTCGTCACGAATATGAAGTGTCGCGGGAGAACGATACTGATCTTCTCGTCACGGGCGTGCGTTTGCTAGTGCCAGCAGCAGGGCTCAGTGGCGGCACGGCCATTGATGAGTTGGAAGTCTACGGGGTGCCTACTGGCATTCCCACCACCGCTGCTGAGGGTTTCCTGGTGAACTTTGACGGCAATGAAGGCGAACGCGTCGATGGCGCAACCGTTCCGGACAATGCGGCCTTAGCGTCCAATGGGGCCATTCCTTTCACATCCGGGGATCTAGGTCCCGAACTCAATATCGGTTTTCACATTGTGGACAATGTGAATGACGGACTCTACGGAAACTCTAACAGTTGGATTGCGGGCAGCGCCGATGACCCTCCTTTCCTGGGAGTGAATCTTGGCGGGATAGTGGATGTCACCTCTGTGGCGTGGGGACGCGACAACCTGGGTCAGTTCTCTGATCGGTCGCCAGGTGTGTATACGCTTCAAGTTACCACTGCGGATAATCCTGACGCTAACACGCCCGATGCCTCTTGGACCACCGTGGGAACGTTTGATTACGACAATGCGATCGGTGTCCAGATCCATTTACGCCACGAGTTTCAAGTCTCGCAAGCAGATGGCAGCCCCATCCCGGCGACTGGAGTGCGCCTGCTGACGCCCTCCACGGCAAACGCGGTGGATGAGTTTGAAGTCAATCCGAAGGACCCCATAGGGCCGGCCATTGCTTCGGTGGGCGACTTTAATGTGACCTGGGATCGCAATGACGGCGATCATTTCGATGCGACACCTCCGCCGGACGGTGCGCTGGTCCCTGACAATCTCGCCTTGGCTAGCAATGGCGCTGTGGCCTTTGCTAGTAGTGAATTAGGACCCATCATTGGGGTCGATTTCCATGTCGCGGCAAATCTCAATGACGGTATCTACGGGAACGCCAATAGTTGGATTGGCGCTGGCGACTCTCCCTTCTTTGCGGGAGTGAATCTCGGAGGTAGCTTTGAAATCATTGCCGTCGCCTGGGGGCGCGACAACGGCAATGGGGCTTTTGACGATTCTGAGCCAGGTGCCGACGCTTGTGGCGGACAATGTGATGATCGCTGGCCAGGTGTGTACGAAGTACAGATCACGAGTGACGCGAATCCTGACGGAACCAGCAATTGGACGACGGTGGCTACCATCGACTACACAGAGTCGGCGGATCTGGCCCCAGGCGGCGGTTTCACGGCTCACCTTCGCCATGAGTATGCGATCGACCCGATAGAGGCAACGGGAGTGCGGATCCTCACTCCCGATGCAGGGACCGCCATTGATGAGATTGAGGTTTACGGAACGATTCCACCTGAAGTGCCACCGCTCGCCTGGGATGGAAACGACGGCCAGTTCTTTGATCCGACGCCGCCACCCGATGGCGCGCTTGCCCCTGACAATCTGGCCTTGGCTAGCAATGGTGCCATGGCCTTTGCCAATGGTGAACTCGGACCAACCATTGGCATCGATTTCCACGTGGCAGCGAATCTCAATGACGGAATCTACGGCAACTCCAATAGTTGGATTGGCGCGGGAGAAGGGCCTTTCTATGCTGGAATCGATCTCGGTGGCTTAGTCACGATTGCGTCGGTGGCCTGGGGGCGCGATAACGGAAACGGCGCTTTCGACGACTCAGATCCCGGCGCAGATGCCTGCGGTGGTCAATGTGATGATCGTTGGCAGGGAGCTTATGAAGTCCAGGTGACAACCGATGCGAATCCCGGTGGCGACAGTTCGTGGACCAGCGTTGGGCAAGTGGAACTCTCCGCCAATGAAGATACCGAACCCGGCGGGGCCTTCACTGGCTATTTGCGACACGAGTATACCTTCGAGAGCGGCCCCGTAGACGCGACCGGATTGCGCATTGTCGTTTCTAACACCGGCACCGCTATTGATGAGATTGAAGTGTATGGTCCTACTGGAGGACCTGCCATTGCGGTTGAGCAAGGATTCGCCGTGGCCTGGGATGGCAATGACGGCGTGCATTTCGATGCGGCAGCACCTCCTGCAGGAGCGGTCGTTCCTGACAATCTAGCGTTGGCGTCGAATGGCGCGGCGTCATTCAGTTCCAGTGATCTTGGTCCGGAACTTGGCATCGATTTTCATGTGAGTGGAAATGCCAATGACGGCACCTACGGCAACTCTAACAGTTGGATCAGTGCGAGTGGGGATGCCAATCCGTTCATTGGCGTGAATCTTGGAAGCGCCGTCGACATCTCAGGAATTGCCTGGAGCCGTGACAATGGCAACGGGGCGGCGGACGACAGTGATCCAGGCAGCGATGCCTGCGGCGGTCAATGTGATGATCGGTCCACCGGCGTTTACACATTGCAGGTCACCACAACAGCCAATCCGAATGCCGACACGCCGGACAATGCCTGGATGACCGTGGCCACCTTTGATTACACGGAGAGCCTGGATGTGGTGGTCGGTGAGCAGTTCACCACCTACCTGCGTCATGAGTATCAAGTCATGCAGACCGACGGGAGTCCGGTCACCGCGACAGGCGTGCGCTTGTTAGTGCCCGCCGCAGGCCTCGCAGGTGGCACCTCCATTGATGAACTGGAGGTCTATTCTGCGATGCCCACAGCGATCGCATCAACGATCAGTCTCGCCGATGGCAACGTGATCGTCGGCTGGATCGGCGAAGTCGGAGCGCGTTACTTTGTCGAGTTCACGGAAACGATGGAAGCGGATCAATGGCAGATTCTCCCTGGTGCGGATACGGTAGATGCTGGCCCGGATGGGGTGACATCTGTCATGGATGCGATCACCGGAGAAAAGCGCTTCTATCGTGTGGGAACAAGGTAGACATTGGTGGGGGTGACTTTCAGTCGCCCCG
>CALLLI010000260.1 GCA_938082635.1 uncultured Verrucomicrobiales bacterium | reverse complement strand
GGACTCGTCAATGAGCCTGAGGAGAAGCACTACGAATCCGGGTAACCCTTCAGAGGCGAAGAGATCCCTGACCTTGGAAACGAGTTCATCGAGAGAGCAACCTTGATCGGAAATGCTGTTGGAAACTTTGAGAGCGAGTGCATATTTCAAGGGCTTTGGGCTGTGGTTAATGTCAGGGGTGTCTTTACCCCGCGCAGCCTCAAGCCTTCAACTCATTCCGGCCATAAATCCTGTTAGCCCCTCATTTCTCGGACGTTACCCAGGAATTGCCGATCATGCCGCCCGTGCAGGGAGGTCGATCTCAGTCAAGCTCGCGCTCCATGGACACGCCGTCTCTGAGCTGATCGAGTGTACGCTTCAGCTGTGAGCTGGCGTGCGCTTCGATGCGCGACCCGTCAGCGGTGCGCAAGGTGACGACGCTGTCATTGGCATAGGTAACGAGGTCGGAAGCGCGCAGTTCTCCCGAGATGCGGCTTTGAAAGGGAACCCACGCCTTTCCGACGGCGACTTCCCAGGCATGAATAATCCTTGGATTCTTTGATTGTGATCCCCGCTCATTCAGGAAGCGAATGAGATCACGCAGTTCTTCTCGCTTCAGTGATCCGACGAGGCCTTTAGGCATGGTGGAGCCAAGTTCGGTACGTTTTTTGATAGAGCTATTTATAATACGGCGAACCTTCTGAGTGGTAGGATCGCGAATGTAGAGTGCATTGACATCTTGGTTCTTGTCTTCGTAGCCCGAAACGACTTCGCCATTGTTAAGAAGGACTTGGAGTAGGCTGTAACCTTCTTTGACCTGACGTTGCGGCCATACGACTTCCTCAATCAGACGTTCGATAGGAACGGCTTTCCCGATTGCTGTTAAGTCGGGACCTAGGCGGCCACCTGCGCCGTGAATCTGGTGACAGGCATAGCAACTCATGGTGGCGCGTCGGAAGATGTCTTCTCCATGCGCCGCATTTCCAAGTTCAAAGACCTCTAGTGCAAGGTCATCGATGTAAGCACGGCTATAGTTGATGGTATGATGGGTTAGACCAGCAGCCTCGTTGAGCTTGGCACGAAGGGGCATATGGTTTCTGCCAATACTAACAAGCGCTTGGATAGCGCGAGTGGCTGTCGCGGGAGGAACTCGGATATCAGTTAGGGCTTCGTCCAGAGCATTCGCCAGTCGCTCGTTGTTCGTGAATGCTTTGAGCAGTGGCGTGAGTTCGAAATCGTAATCCTCACCAAAAAGATTTGCTGCAAGTTCGCTGCTCAAGGTTGGATCGTGTCGAGTTAGTGCAATGATTGTTCGCCAGCGTGTTTCCACGTCTGCGGTGTTCGCAGCGAGATCTGCAAGAAACTGATGGGCCCGTTCGTCCTCGAGAAACCCCAAAGTTTCGATCGCGGCATGAACGTTTGAGCCTCGCTTCGCGACTGCGATGATGGCGCCGGTCAGGTTCTTCTTCTTCCATAGCCCGACGAGTTCAATTGCGGCCCGGCTGATGATTGGCTCTTTGTGTGAAAGAAGTGAGGTGAGGGATGCTTCAATGTCATCAGGATGATTGCGATCAATGGACCCTTCCCGAGTCATCGTGACGATAGCTGGAAGGACGGCTGCCAGAAACTCAGGACGAAATGCCAGGATAAGGTCGGCCGCTTCGCCTCGTGCAATAAGTGTTCGAAGGTGTTCTGCCCGTTCGGGTAATGGTAGGGTGTCATTGAGAATGCGTTCGCTCTCAATCTTGTTGAGTGCCTTGGAGTCGGCAGCGCGCAAAAGGGCCTCCAGATAGCGTGGTGCGCTGAACGTAAGGTCGCCATCTTGGAGACGGGAGAGCCATTGTGGTTTGAGAGATTCGACCGCTTGATTGAAGGCATAAGTGACCCAGCGATCCATTGGTCGATCGCTTAGTGTAAGGAGATGATGGATCGATGCTGGTTCTTGAATGGTGCCGCAAGCCAATGCTGCTTCCAGGCGCACGCGACTATCCTCGTCGATGAGACGGGGCTCCAAGAGGGCAAGGGGATCAGTAAGTTGCTCAGCCCAGCGACCGAGCACCCGCGTGGCATAAGCTCTTATAAGAGGCTGGGAAGAGGTTAGGCTGGATTCTAACAAGCTCTGATTAGGCTGGCTAATGGTTTCGAGGAGACGGAGGGCTTCAAGCTTTGAGCGATCATCGCTTTGAGCGGTTGCCCATTGGATGATCGATTTAGCGTTGAGTTGTGTGAGGATACGTTTGGCTTGATAGCGCGTCCAGCGATCCGGAGACTTCAGATCATCAAGGCCGGTGATGGTAGGCACCGTGAATCTCTGGCCAGTCGGAGCCATTCTCCAGATACGACCGTGAGTCTTGTCACGACTTGGAATACGGTAGAAGTCATCTTGGTGACAAATGATAGGATTGTAGAAGTCAGCGACGTAGACTCCACCGTCTGGTCCCACACGAACATCGACTGGTCGAAAGTTTCGGTGGTTGGACTTGAGTAAAGGGGGCTCAAATTTCACCTTGAAGCCTGCACCGTCGGGCACGGTGCTAAAGCGTGTGATCTGATTGTTCTTGTAATCACCGGTGACAAAGTCGTTTCTCATCTCTTCGGGGAATCGATCGCTAGCAAGCACATCAATGCCGCAGTAGCCACCGGGATCGCCGATGCGTGGAAGCTTGAGCTTACGCTTCACTGGAAGGAAGGCGGGTGTGAGATGTGAAATGCCACCGGCACCGTCGATGATGATCGCTTGTCCCCAATCGTCGAAGGCGATGCCCCACGGATTGCCGGGGCCCATGAAATTATTCAGCATGCCATCGAGTTGCATCGAGCTCGGCCGGAAACGGAAGGCGCCTGGCCCGTAGAGTCCAGAAACGCCGAGAGGGGTTTCGACGCGAGATTCGATGCCGTCTCCCTGGCAGAAGAACAGCTCGCCGCCCGGGCTCCAGACGAAGCCGTTGCTCGTCTGATGGGAATCGCCATTTCCGAAGCCTGACAGAATAACGGTGCGTTCATCCGCTTTGAAATCACCGTCGGTGTCTTTGAGAAAGAGTAGCTGGGTATTCTGACCGATATAGACGCCGCCGTTGCCGAGTTCCATGCCGGTGGGGATGTTCAGGCCGGTGGCGAAAGTGGTGGATGTGTCCGCCTTGCCATCGCCGTTTGTGTCCTCTAGCACGATGATTGTATCATCTGGCTTAGCTCCTGGATCGATCTGTGGATAGACGAAGGTGCAGGCAACGTAGAGTCGTCCTTTTGGATCCCATCGAATGGCCAAAGGATTGGCGATGCCCATGGATTCATCGGCAAATAGGTTTACGGAGTAGCCCTCCGGTGTCGTGAAGGCGGCAAGTTCCTTTTCGATATCCGCTTCGGGAGAGCCCGTCCGTGGTGTGGGTGCTAGAGGCGCCCACTCGTTGGCTTGATGGTCTCCCTTGGCGATCGCCACGACCTGTTTCTCGGCCCTGGCGATAAGCTCTGGGAAGATGGCCCATTCTTCTTGGAATGACGGCAGCCCATGCGAGGCATTGGAAAACCCGCGTTTGCCATCGTCTCCGAAGAGGCATTTCCAATTGGCGGGACGCCAGTAGTCAATCCACAGGCGGTGTTTCTCCAGGATAGCCTGGCGAAGCGGTTCCAGGGGATTCCAATCTGTCGGAGTGTCTATGCCTAACTGAGTGGCGATTTGCTTAGCCATGGTGCGTCGCTGATTCGGTGCAGTGAGCCAGCCGTTCCGAGTTCGATTGTTGATCGGATCCTTTGTGAGATCGACGAATGTCAGGTCCCGCTTTCTGGCGACGCGTTGCATGACTTGTGCATAGGCCGTGACCTGCGGATTGAATCTCGCGAGCTCCCCTTCGAATGGTGCCGGTGACAGGAGGACGAGCCGCGGCGTGATCTGGGCGAATTCTTCCAATAGGAGATCGAGTTCGTTAATGAAACTGTCGACGCGCTGGCCTTGCAGAATCTCCATCGCGCCATACTGCATGAGGATCGCTGTCGCTCCGACTCGCTTAAGTTGGGTGGTCCAACTGCCGAAGGGCTTGATATCATCAAAGTGCCCCTTGGCTCGCCACTGGCCGTGAACGGTGCCTTGGAAGGAAACGGTGTCGGCTTCCCAAGCGAGGTCCCGAAATTTGGGTGACGCTGTGGCGATATGAGTGGTGAGTAGCGTCTCCAGGTAGCCGGATTGCTGCATTTCAACGACTTCTGTGCCGCCAGTGAAGACGACGACATCGTCGGAAGTCAGTGGCAGCAGTGGCGCACCGAGCCCGTTGACTATGCTGGCTAGGAGTACGAACAGAAAGGAAAGGCGAGTCATGCCGTCCAGATCCTAGAGACTAGTGAGAGGTCGTCTCAAGGACGAATTTGGCCTTCCTTGGAACTCGTGTTGAATCATAAAAGAGGACACCGTGGCGAAAAGTGAGATCGGCAGGAATGAGGCCCGTTGCCTCATAAAAGAGGACACCATGGCGCATGGCCAAATCCATGAGTCAGTCTACCCGAAACGAATAATTAGAAAAGATGCGAAATCGCTATCGCCAATATCTGGCAAACAAGCGAGAACCAAGCTGATCTCGGAGTTCTGTGAAGTCACCAGTCACGAGCGCAAATATGCGATCAAGTTGCTTCGTCGGCAACGAGGACCAGGCCGCAAATCACCGCTGAAAAAGCGAGGAGTCGACAAGACATACAATGAA
>CALLLI010000259.1 GCA_938082635.1 uncultured Verrucomicrobiales bacterium | reverse complement strand
ACCCGCTTTGAGAAACTGAAAGAAGAAGATAAGCTGGCCATCGCGAGTGGTCGGGGTGTCCTCGTCCCATTCGGCGTAGAATCGCCCGCCCGGAGTGTCTACCGGCCAGGGCTGGAGGCTCGAAAGAGGGGTGTTGGCGAGTTCACCCTCAGGGTGAGCGCTCAATTGGTCTAAAAGCGCACTCATCACCCTCAAGGTAAACGAGTTGTGCCGGTTCATTCAATTCTCCATTCACGCTTCTAGGTTAAACAGGGCGTTGTCGATCTCGTTGCCAGTGTTTACACGGCCTGCTAGAGTCACGTAGACGTCTGTCTGGCGAGTCAGGACGACTTCATAGCCGTGGTCCTCTAGCAGGCGGCGGAGCTGGTGAGTGAAGTCTAGAGCGAGGTCTTTTTCTTGGATGTTGCCGTAAGTTCCGCCACTACCGATGCCACCATGCCCCGCATCCAGGACGATGGTTCGAGTCTTTTTTGTGGCTGGCTTAGATAGAATTGGAGTGCCGGTTGCGGCGTTGATCAGGCGCGCGGTGACTAAGTGGACGCGCTTGGAGTTTGCGGGATCGCGGAAGGCAACGGTCATGCCGTTCTTGATCGTAACGTTTGTCGTGGTCTTTCGCTCTACTGTGGGAGGATCAAAGCTAAGGGTGAGATCGATGGTATCTTCTCCTTCAACGATGGGAAGCAAAGAGAGATGAACCTGTTCATTCCCGCTACTCCCCACTTGTATGGAGCCCGTCTTTCCACTCCGAGTGACTAACTTAGGGCTCGCGAGTAAATCCACTCCTGGTGTGCTTTGCCAGGCCCGCAACATGGTTGATAGCTGCTCTTGTGTGAGGACCCCGCTGATAGAAATTCCTGGAGCAGTCGCTGCAGTCGGCGGATTCTTAGTATGTTGGATCAGCCGGTACTGAATCTCAACCTGGACGGCTGACTGCAATACCGTATTGAGGGTGGTGGCAATGAAGGCCTTGATCTTCTTGGAGGTGTCTTTGGGTGCCCGTGTCAGTAGGCGTCTTGAGGAAGACTCATAGATGGCACTGGCTCCTTTGGCAAGATGAATGCCGCTTCGCTCTAGCAAAGTCATGGCCGGGTTGTCGTCCGTTTCCAGACCTGAGATGGATCGGGCCCACTTCTCAGAGTCGATCGCGTAAGCTTCTGTCACCCAATCATTCTCTGGATCTTGTGCGCTCAAAGAACCTAGCAACAAGAAAGCGCTAGAAATAGTGAGGATGATAGAAGCGCGAAAGAAATGACCCGGAGCGTTGCGGTCTTGTTTTCCGTTAAGCAAATGACTGACACGTGTCCGTAACGTAGAGGGCTGAGTCATGGATTGCGCGGGCAAGCCGAATCGTGCACCCGAAGCGATTGAGGCGAGGAGTTCGGCATAGCGTGCCGGACGTGTGCCACTAGCGACAACGGTGTCGTCAACGGCTTGCTCTTCAGAGATCCTCAGGTGTCTAGATGCGAACCATGCCAGGGGATTAGGCGAATGGATTGCCGTTGCCATCACTCGGATGATATTGAACAGACCGTCCTGCCGTATGGCGTGCGCCAGCTCATGCCGCACGATCATAGTCCGTTCTTCTTCAGTAGCCTCGAGAATACTGGCTGGCAGCAATAGGCTCGGGCGCAGGCTCCCGAAGATCATTGGCACGGGGACATCTTGGTCTGAGAAGATTCGAATCCGCCTGCAATACTTCCGCGCGACCTGTTCCTCTTTTAAGAATCTGACCCACGGCGAACTTGCAGGCAGCTCTTGGCAGCGCCGGCGGAGTGCCATCAGTCTTACATAGCCGAGAAGGAAGCGACAAACGATAGCTAGAAACCCGACAGCCCATGCAATCGCTATACTTTGTTGCCACGATAGGCTAGAGGCCCAATTTAGGGCCCGGGCGTGCTCTTCGGGCTCGTCGATGACGAGAGGCGGCAACTCTTCTACGTTGGCCGCCTCAGGCCTGAGCGCTTCCATCGACACAGTGAGGGGTGGCACTTCTGGCGATAGATCAATCCGCCACGCGTTGGGAAGAAATGTTAGCAAGGGAATGGCTACGAGTGCCATGAGGAGGAGGCGCCAGAGAAAGTTCTGTGTCGTGGCACACCGTTTGCGAAGGCCTGCATAGATTCCCAGTCCAATGATGAGGAGCGCAAGCCCGCGCGCGAGCATTATCGTTAGGCTATAAACAAGTTCATTCATGGTCTTGAGTCTCCTTGGCGTCTTCGATGAGATTGGCGATGCGTGCGAGCTCAGCAGGGTCGAGCTCGGTGTCTTTGAGATTGAGTAGGCCTGAGACCACCTGTTCTGTGGAGCCTCCAAAGAAGGTGTCGCGGAGTCGTTAGAGGGCAGTTTCCGCCATCTTGGCTCGGGGCTTCGTTGAGGAGTAGATGTAGTTCTTGCCGTTGCGGCGATGTTTCACATGGCCCTTTTTTTCGAGGACGGAGAGGAGCTTGCGAGCGGTGGAGTAGGTGGGCTGATCGGGTGATTTCTCCCAGATGTCTCGGGCGGAGGCGGAGGCGAGCTGGAGCAGCGCGTCCATGATCTGACGTTCGCGACGGGAGAGCGTGTCAGGCTCAGGAGGTTTGCGTTTCATGATGTGCGAAATTATTCGCAGGTTGGACGTGAGGTTAAGCTGCATGTGCGAAATATTTCGCAGGTCATCGCAGTGCATGATGGCCTTGCGCTTTGGAGGGGACGCGGCAAAGTCGCGGCGATGAGTCATGACCCTTCATTCCTGGAAGCCCTCGCCGAGCGCGTGGGGACACCGTTCTGGATTTACGATGCTAGTGTGTTGCGCAAACGCATCCGTCAGGTCAAAGCGCTGACATCTCCTCCAAAGGTGCAAGCGCGCTTTGCCATGAAGGCCTGCCCAGCCACGTCGATTCTGAAAGAGATGCTGAAGGAAGACATCTGGATTGATTCGGTTTCGGGCAACGAAGTCCTGCGTGCCTTGCATGCGGGTTATCCAAAGGGAAAAGAGCCTGCAAAGATTTGTTTCACCGCAGACGTCTTCAGGGACAACGCCTTGGAGGTCGTCATGGAGAATGACATCCTACCAAATGTGGGTTCGCCTAACATGATTCAACAGTTGGCCGATGCTGGCTACCAGGGGCCCATCTCCGTGCGCTTCAATCCCGGCTTTGGGCATGGTCATGTGAATGCGTGTGACACGGGAGGGCCCAGCTCCAAGCATGGGGTGTGGTTTGAGGAAGCCCAGGCCATTGCTGACAAAGCCAAAGCCGTGGGCTTGGACGTCGTCATGATCCATGCGCACATTGGTAGTGGCCCCCAGTTTCAAGAGCTGCATGAGAATCTAAGCCGCCTGGCCAAGGATTTCTCAGCCATTGCGCCTGTTTTCCCCGCCTTGACCTCTGTTAGCCTCGGCGGCGGAATTCCTCACGACTACAGGAATCCTGATGCCGAGTTTCCCTTGGAGATGCTGCGCGATCTCTTCGCAAAAGCACAGCAAGACTTGTCTGCAGCAGCTGGCCGTGAGATTCACATCGAGATTGAACCCGGCAGATTCTACGTCGCCCCCTCGGCGACATTGGTCTCTCGAGTCCATGATGTGAAGGCCACTCAGACCAATGAGAAAGGCGAGGGCGTGACCTTCTGCATGATCGATGCCGGCTTCGTCGATCTCGTACGACCAGCTATGTATGGCTCTTACCATCACATTGAAGTCGTCGGTAAATCTGACCAGGCTACAGAGCCCATTGTAGTGGCAGGTCCATTGTGTGAGAGTGGCGATGTCTTCACGCGTGATGATGCAGAGCTTCTCGAGCCGCGTGACCTTCCGCGTCCCGTGCCGGGCGACCTTGTCACGTTACGTGATGGCGGCGCCTACGGCTACGCCATGGCCTCCAACTACAATTCTATAGGGAAGGCCCCTCAGGTCTGGTTGGAAGAAGATGGAACGATCACGCTCATGTCTCGTCGCGAGACGATCGAGGATATCCTTGATCTCGAGACGGAAGAACCGCTGAGCGTCTAAGGGTAGGATGGCTATTCTTGGCCGTCCGCACAATCAGGCCACTCCATAACAAGGGCGTGGTCTAACCAAACATTTAGAATCAAGGCCCGGAAAAGGTCTCGGCAGAAACTGGGGGTAGAAAGAGCAGCACTGCTAGTTCCCACACGAACTGGCCCCATATCCACGACTCCACATGCCCTCACTTCTTCTGCCTATGGGCACTGTCTTAATTTGTACGCTCATCGAGTGTGGAATGGCCGCTTTGGCCTACATGAAGAGCTTCTTGATCCTTCTTGTGCAGCGCAGCCCTCTCTTGCGAGTGCTTGCTGATGGGCGACTGCTTGCGGCACCTCGGTTCGCCAATATCCTGAAGTTTACTACAGTGGAGCTCCGCGATTCAGGTGACGGGCATGCATGCCGTGACGGGGGCAACCTCGCCTGAAATCACGCCCGTGTCGCCCTCAACCAACCCGGCGGAAGCGCAAGTGGGCGAGCAATTTGCGTGGGTATGGGGTGCCTTCACTCCGGGGAAGAAAGCCCGTTCCTACCTGGTGGAGGGACTGTCGCCAGGAATCACCTACGACAACATTGTGAATTCTAGCAGTTTCGCAGCCATCCAGGGAACGCCAACCATGGCGTGAAGCTTCATGGTGGAAATTACCGCGTTTCATTTCGCCGATCTGGAGGGTGAAGTCTCGCCTAGGTTTGAGTTAGTGCCCAATGTGTTAGGTGGTGTCGTGTAGGCTCCCGTGATCAGCAAGTCTCTCGCAGATCAATTGACCAAAGAGGGGGAGTTCGTGACCCTGACATTCGAAGTGGACGGCGAAGGTCTGACCTACGTTTGGGAAAAGGACGGCATTCTTCTACTAGATAGCAATCTGCTGCAACTTCAGTTAGCCAGTGTCGTCGCATGAAGATGCAGGGCTCTACACACTGAAGGTTTCCAATGGCGATGCGAAGTCGGCCTCGACGGCTGAGATCAAAGTCACCGTTCAGGGAATTCCCATCCCAGTCGGACAAACGCTCTACTCTGTCTCGGCCCGCGACAATATGATGCGCGCGTTGACTGCTGATGGCTCAACAGGCAGTACCGTTCCTATCATGATGGACGGGCTGATCGTGACGGGCGGCATGGGAGTGGCGCTCGATCCTGTCTTTGGTAAACGTTACGCACTTCTTCGCCTGAGCGGGCCACCTGGAAATGAGGTCGGTGATCGCGTGTTGGGCACGCTAGATCCCTCAAGCGGCATGATTCAACATGGGTGGTTGGTGCTGAGCGGCTAGTTCGTTGACATGGGTTTTGTGCGTGGTTAGGCTGAACGCGTGAAAGCGCTAGAAATTTCGTTTTTAATAGCCTTGCTGGCGGGTTCCGTCACGCTCTGGGGGCAGGAAAGCCCTGTGGATCCGGTACTGTCCGATCCACTTCCTGCAGCCTTACCGGAGCCCAAGATTCCTTTGCCGGTGCCCATGCCTGAGCCAGCCTTTCCCAAGGAGGCTGAAGCAGCGACTGTTTCAGATATTGCGGATGTACCTCTGTCTGAACAGCTGGAGGGAACGCTGAAACCCTCGGTGTCCCTGCCGAAGTCGGCTTCTTTCTGGGAGTGTCAGCTGCCTTCGGGGGGCTTTGCGGTGAAGGTGTCTGACATTGTGACGGTGAGTGTTCAGGAGTATGTCGTGGATGATCGAGCCAAGGTTTATGAAGTCATAGTGTCGACTCGCAGCGCTGTCGTGGCTCACTTCTATCATGAGGAGCGCTTTGCTGTGAACGAGCCTCAGCTGATGGTGGAACCCTTGGTCGAAGGGCGGCTCGCCTTGCAGCGAGCCCAAGCGTTGATATCTACCGGGCGGCATGTGCGTGACCGGGTGGTGCAGGACCATGGACTGCCTAACAAGCAGTCCCTTGATGCTGCGGTGGCTCCTTCCGCAACGTATCGACTAGAGCGCAAAGCGGATGTGCTTGCTCTCTATCAGAGCGCAATGACGGCGTGGAGAGATGGGGGGGAAGGGCTGTTTCGGGTGGCTGAGTGAAGGGTAACTACTAGCGCATGGGCTTACCTTCGATCGGCTTGCCATTGGTGGTGAGAATGTGGAAATGGTGAAAGCCGTGCTGTGAGGCGGCGTAGCGCCAGACGACTTTCTTCTCGCGGTTGACTTCGGTGAGGTTAACTTGATCGCCTTTGGCGTGGTAGCTGGTGATGACGGTGTTGCCGTTGGGAAGGCGCTGGACGCCGCAGGCATCGCGGAGGAGTTCTTCGCCGAGGTCTTTGTTGTCTACGCTCCAGACGATCTTTCCTTCGGTATCGATTTCGATGACCCGGTTGCCGTTGGTGCAGCCAATGACGGTGTTTCCGTTAGCCAGGCGAATGGCGGTGAAGGGCCAGTCACGTTTGTCGCGGCCTCGGTCATCGGTGGGAAAGGATTTGAGAACTTTGCCAGTGACGGGCTCGTATTCGTTCACGACAAAGTCGAAGAGGTGAGGCGCGAGGTAGTTACCATTGGGTAACTGACGTAGCATGCGCGTCTGCATGTGGGCGTTCTCTTTCTGGCAGGCGAGTGGTGTGGTCTTGATCACTTTGCCGTGTGGATCGACTTCGACGACCTGAGGTTGAGGGCCGAGTTCGGTCACGAGGTAGTTTCCATTGGCGAGTTTCTCGACGGCGCTGGTTTCTTTCTGCTGGCCGACGTAGCTGAAGAGGACCTTCTTCGTGGCGCGCTCGATCTCAACGGCGCCACCATTGGGGAAGCCCTTACACTTATAGAGTGCCAGGAGGACGTTTCCGTTGGGGAGAACCCAGCCGTCGCTTGCCGGAAAGTCGGCTTTCCAGGCAACCTTACTATCTTCACCAACGATGGTGGCTTGGTTCGCGTTGCCTACGCCAAGGAAGGAATGGGTGATTTCGGCTGAGGTGAGCAGCGTGGAGCAGAGGAGAGTGGACAGGATAAGGAGACGCTTCATGATGGTCGTTAGGCTGTGCTGTTGGGGCTTGAGATCCAAGATTAAAGAACGAGAATTTGTCTGCGTTGAGAACTTGATCTCGTGGGTTCTGCGGCAACGGATTGACTAACGTTTGGCTGTGGGATCTGAGCTTGCGCTGTCAGTGGACCGCGCTATGAACGGGGCATGGATCTTAAAGATAAAGTGGTTCTAATTACTGGCGGTGGTAGCGGTATCGGTCTTGGCGTTTCTCAAGCCATGGCGAAGGAAGGTTGCCAGGTCGTGATTTGTGGGCGGAGTGAAGCGAAGTTGAAAGCCGTGGTGGAGGCCCAGCCTGCTGATGAGGCTCTGCATTTCCGTGCTTGTGACGTGGCGAACCGCGAGGAGGTGAATGCGATGTTTAGTTGGGTGCGTGAGGTGTTTGGTGATCCGGATGTGCTGATTAATTGTGCAGGGACGAATGTGGCTAACCGGACCATGGCGAACCTTGATCCTGCTGATTTCGATTCTGTGATTGGAGCCAATTTGACTGGGACGTTTAACACCATGCATGCAGCGACACCTACGATGAAGACCAAGGGTGAAGGGCATATCATTAACATTGTTTCGATTGCTGGCAAGAAGATGCTAGAGCTGGCGGGGTTGCCGTATGCGGTTTCGAAAGCGGCCCAGAGCGCGCTTGGTGCCTATGCCAATGTGGAGGACTCCAAGAATGGGGTGAAGGTCACGAGTATCTATCCGGGGGAGGTGAATACACCTATCATTGATAAACGTCCCGTGGTTCCTTCTGATGAGAAGCGCGCTCAAATGATTCAGCCGGAAGATGTGGCGGCTTGTGTGCTGACAGTGCTTAAGCTTCCGGCGAGAGCGGTGGTGTCTGAGTTGGTTATCACGACGCCTTACCAGCCGTTGGATTAGAGAGAGTTGTGAACCAGCCAGGGGACTATGTCCGTTGGGTGATCTTGAAAGATATTGCCATAGCGCGTAGTGCCCAGATATTCGACTGCGGCATGAGTTGCGGACCTTCAATCGGTTGTGACCCCGTAGTCTCCAGAAATTCGACTGCGACGTAAGTTGCGGACCTTCAATCGGTTGCGGACTTAATAGGGATGTTATTTCGAGCTGTATTTCTTCGGTTTGGGACTGCGAGAATCAGAAATGGACGTGTTCAGACTGATACTGGTGTCTCTGGCAGGCTGGGTGAACCAGTACACCAGCAGCAAGAGCACGTGATCGACTACTTGCAGGAAGAGATCAGAGTTCTAAAGGAACAGCGGGGGAGTAAGCGAATGAGGTTCACCGACGATCAAAGATGCCGACTAGCACGCAAAGCCAAGCGAAT
>CALLLI010000258.1 GCA_938082635.1 uncultured Verrucomicrobiales bacterium | reverse complement strand
GTTGGTCGGTTGGTCGGTTGGTCGGTTGGTCGGTTGGTCGGTTGGTCGGTTGGTCGGTTGGTCGGTTGGTCGGTTGGTCGGTTGGTCGGTTGGTCGGTTGGTCGATTGGTCGGTTGGTCGGTTGGTCGGTTGGTCGGTTGGTCAAGGGGCGGTAGCTTAACACCCTTGGGCCTCCAGCTTTTCTTACCTAGAATTCGAGTGAGTTCGGTAGCATTTAGAGGGCGGAACTCGTGCACGAAGCCGACTCTTGAGTATAGCCGAGCGTAGCGGGCGATCTTCTTCTCCAGACCGGGCATACCGATGAGAACCAAGCCGAAGTCCGCTTCGTCAAAGAGGGCTCGAACTTGCTCGAGACTTTGCATGGTGAGTCGATCGGCCTCGTCTATCAGAATCAGCGAAGTGGGATCGGGTGTCGCCGGGACACTCAAGGTGTGCAGAGCGCCTTTGATGAAGAGGGAGCGCCTGCTAGGTCTGTGAGAATCCTCGAGCACGGCGAGGAACGTTTCGTTGACCTGTCTCTGTTCCGGTTCTCTAGCAACGCGCTCAAGATGCATGCGCAGATGATTGATAGAGTTCTCAGCTCCAGTGGGCGTGTTGGTGACTGGATCCATGTAGAGAGCAATCGTCGGTTTCCCAAGTGTAGTCACTTGTTCATCGGTTAGGATGTTTAGGTTGAGGGCTCCGATTCTGTCCCAATCTGCGTAATGTCGTGCGGAAAGTGTCTTGCCGATTCGATTGGTACCTCAGCTATTTCTTGAGGCCCTCCGCCTTAGAGCTGGATGAGCTGATCGTCTGTTTTCTTGCGGTCTTTGATAGTTTCTCGAAGCTCACGCTTTCTCTTTCGACGGGCACTGATGATGTCGCTGAGGGGAACGGTTGCGCCTGCCAGACCAGGGCAGATAGCTCGACATAGGACTGGCCATCGTGAAACACACGGATCTCGGCCATGTCTCGAGGGTCGTAGCGGAGGACAACTGACTCCCCGACATAGGCTGCGAGTGTTGGGTAGATATACCGCATTCGTTGAAAGCGGATACCGTCAGAGTGAACTTTCCTGCCCTTGGGAACGGTCAGAAGGAGAAGGTCGAGCTGTTCCAAGGATTCTGGCATCCTCGGTAGGAATCCATCGCGGCTCCAAAGTTCTTGCGGCTTGGCTTTGGTTTCACCGTGTTCGCGTTGATGATAGAGGTTGAGGGCGAAGTCTTCGAACTTAGTGTCGAGAGCCGAAAGTGTGAGGACAGCTTTCTTGGCGCGGTTTCCAGGTGGTGAATAGCCAGGAAGGGTGGGGAGGAACATCTTGGCGATTGTATCGAAGAATCGTTCGATACGTCCTCGGTCACGAGGTTGCCCAGGGTAGGAGAAGATTAACCGTATCTTGAGATCAGCCGAGACTTGCTCCAGGTGATTGGAGGCGAAGTTACTATCATTGTCCGTGCAGAAGGCGTCAGAAATTCCGCAGACATGCCAGTTGGCTTCCTCTTTGCTTCAAATCACTTGGTGTAGCGTCAGTGCTGGTCGAATGACACAGGGATTTTCGAAGGCGATGAGGTAGACTGCCATGGCGCGGCTAGCATTATCAAAGATAACAGTTAGCCAAGGTTTGGCTTCGGTGCCATCCCCGCGTTGCACGAGAACATCGAGGACACAATGATCCGCTTGCCAGATAGCATTGAGTCCGTCGGCTTCTCGGCGGTGAACCAGTTCGGAGGTATCTCCGTAAGACTTGGCACCCTCTTGGGCTAGGAGTCTGTCGGACTTTACAGATATAAAGATTATGATAGTGTGTGGTCATGAGTGCCCGCTTCGTCGACGTCGACCGCCAATGCTACTGCCCCCGGACATGCGTGACTGGGTCCCCGAAGACGATCTCGTCCACTTCGTCATTGAGGCCGTCCATCGTCTGCCGCTTGAAGGCTTTCAAGTCAACCACCGTGGCACAGGCTCTCGGCAATTCCGGCCGCACATGATGCTCTCGCTCCTCATCTACTGCTATGCCAACGGACTTTTCTCCTCGCGCAAGATCGAGCGTGCCTCCCATCGCGATGTCGCCGTGCGTTTCCTCACTGGCAACACCCATCCCGATCACGACACCATCTGCAAATTCCGCTGCGAGAACTTCGCGGCCTTTGAGAATGCCTTCGTCAGCGTGCTCGAACTCGCCACAGAACTCAAATTGCTCAAACTCGGAACCGTCGCCATAGACGGCACTCACATCAAAGCGAACGCTTCTATAGACCAGAACGTCACTTACGAACGCGCCACTGAGATTCGCGAACAACTCCGACTGGACGTCGCCGAATTAATGGAGCAAGCCGAATCCGCTGACAACGACGAAGAAGACAATCAGAAACTCCCCAAAGAAATTGCTCGCCGCGAGAAGCTCATTTCCAAAATGGATGATGCCATTGGTGAACTCCAGCAACGTGCGGCCGTGCGCGATGCCAAGGCCCAAGCCGAATACGAAGACAAGCTCGCGCGACGCCAGCGCAAAGAAGAAGAGACCGGCAAGAAGGCGAGCGGACCAGCGCCCAAGCGACCCAAGACCGGCCACGAGAATAGCAGCGAGCAAGCGAACTTGACGGATTCTGACGCACGCATCATGCGCAAGAACAAACGTGCTGGATTCACCGAGAGTTTCAACGCCCAAGCCGCCGTCGACGCCGATGGTAGTCAGCTCATCGTTGGCGAACATGTAAGTCAAAGCGCAAGTGATAGCACCGAGTTAGAGAACGGGATAAAAAGCATCCCCAATGAACTTGGGAAACCCACGGTCGGGCTACTTGATGCAGGCGACGTAGACGCCGATGCCATCGAGCGCGTGGAAAAGGAAATGGGGATCGAACTCTATGTCAGCGTGCATCGAGAAGACGCCCACAGCGAGCTCGAGTACGACTATCGGCCAAAGAAGCAAAGCGATCGACTTATCAAAAACGTCAAAGACCCACGGCTACTGAAGATGAGGGAGAAGCCACAGTGCGAAGAAGGCAAAGCGCTCTAAAAATCAGCCTAATTTTTCGCTCTTTCGTAGGTCCGACAGACTCCTAGCATTCTGAGATCATCGGAGAGTTTGCGAATCAAGCGGTGGACGACCATGTAGGAAGGCTCCGGTTCCATTCGTTGCTTTGCGACCTCACAAGCCTTTCGGTGAATGACAGAAATAGGGACTGGTGGATTCTGAAGAGCCAGTCCCTCAATGAATCTTCTGAGAGTGTCGGAAATCTTCCGATGGTTGCCTCGATCATTCCGAGGTTTCCGAGCAAGCCCCGCCAATCCGGACTGCTGGTAGAGCTTTAGCCATCGGTGGGCCGTGCGGTAGGGGATATTCCCGGCTTGGGCAACAGCTTGGAGTGTCTGGCCCCCTTCAAGATGAGGCTTAAGCAACTCGAACCGCTCCGAAGCAATTCTTCGGAGAATGAGCCAAGTTCAGTCACTTCCACAGGTTAACTGAGAGCGACTTTTATGCCAAATAACTAGGGGAAAATTATGCCAAATAATTTGATGATTTACAGGCAGCAACGTCCAATATCTAACATATGAGCGCTAACTCAACTCGAGTCCCAAAACCAGGGCAAAAATTCCCCAACGGGATTATTGTGCGACGCGTCAACGAGGGCACAGTCCATTATACAAAGGAAGGCTCAGGGCAAACATGGGAGGTTTCTCTCTCCCTCTGGGATGTCATCTCGGCTGAGCAAGACGTGCAGAACCAGTGGCCTAGCGTGCAGCAAGTGAAGGCCTCACGTGCTGCACGCTAGGCCATGAATACGCCGCCTCCTAAATAATCGCCCAATCAAAACTGCCTTCTGTGGGGGATTTCACGGGCGAAACGAGAGTGCGTTGGAAGCATGCGGAGAATTTGTAACCCGTTGATTCATAACTTAACACAACACCCGTCATCTTAAGTCGGCTCTAAACGTCAAAAGAGGCCGCCAACTTAATGTTGGCGGCCTCTTTGAGTTTTTGAGAGGAATGACAGTGTATTCTCTAAGCTATTTGAGAAAGATGCGGCTGGCGCGTTTCTCGCCTTCTTGGCGAAAGCGACCACTGTTACTGAGGATCTTGCGCACGGCGCTGTAGGGGATCCCTGCTTTTTCAGACAGTTGCAAGGCAGAGATGCCATCGGCTCCTGCGGCTTTCACCACAGAAACGGCTTTGTCTAATCGCTCGGCACCCGATGCCTTGCTACGGCCTCCTTTCTTCTTGGGAGACGCTTCAGCTTTTTTCGTTGGCCCGGTTTTCTCAGTCCGCTTCTTTCTTGGAGTAGAAGAGGTGGAAGCCAAGCCGCTCGATGCATTGTAGACCCCAATGAAAGAGGATACTTCGGCGGACCGCATTTCGGCATTGGCAAGTTCTTGACGGAGCAACTCGACGCGCTCGGTTTCAAGATCAAGGATCAGCGTGTTCAGTTCAGCGAGTCGTTGCGGTAGGGAGGAGGAATTCGTGTTCATCGTGGCATCGGTAGCGGAATCTCATCGCTGCGCAATCCAATTGTTTGAGGATCAAGAGCACTCCATAGGGCACATTGATCGGTGCTCTCTCCCGGTTCTAAGCCGTAAGTGCTCAGGCGGGAGCCGCTGTGGAGCTGTGACCTTCAGAATTAAGTGGCTAATAATCTTAGAATTAACAGGTAGCATGACGAACCCGTTGTCGGGATGACGTATATAGCCTGCATTATTCATGAAGAAATAATTAGATAAGTGTTGTACATTGTAACGCGTTGTAATATAGTGTGTTATGAGCGCACTAGAGAAGAATGCATCAAAACCCGAAAACAGATTCGACCCGCTGCAATCCGTGCCGCTT
>CALLLI010000257.1 GCA_938082635.1 uncultured Verrucomicrobiales bacterium | reverse complement strand
TCGGCCGATCAACCCTTCATCGGTAACAGCGTCCAAAAGCCGGTCCCGAAGAACTTCGGCGATGCCCCGGCCGGAAATAGTGACCTCCGTCGCCAAGCGGGAAACTGATCTCGCCGCGCTCAAGTCCGACAGACTGCTAGTCCCTCCGGATCACCTCCGAGCGAACATTTCATTGTTGAGTTTCGGAAAAATCCACGACAATGAGCCGTCCTCATTGCCGCTTGGAAGTGTTCGGCGATCAGATCTCCACGGGCTTGTAGCCTCCACGCGAGCGGAAATAGAAGAATAGGATTAGATAAACAAGAAGCATGAAGCCGGGTAACACGGCAATCTTTGCGAAGCTGCCCTTCTTCTTTCCATCTTGGATGGTCTTTACTGTCGCGGCATCTGCCTCACCAAGCGCTTCAATAGCCGCCCCATCAAGACTAGGGATATCGCCGAAGATAGACGGCTTGGCAGGCGCAGACACTTTCTGATGAATCGTCGGCACGTCAGCAGACAGCTGCTTGTCTACTTCTCGATCCTGAAGAACCCCCATAAAAGGTGCTCCAATGATCCCCATTCCGAGAACACCAACGGCAGACACACCATTTAACGTTAGAGCGCCTCCCTTAGGGAACTGCTCTGCCACTAGGCCCAAAGTAGTTGACCAAAGAAAGGTCTTACCCAGAGCGTAGACTGTGGCCGCGACCACAATGAGACCGATCGAAGCCTTCGACAGGAAGATTAGCCCGATGATCGCGACAAACGCAGAGACGACCAAGAGACCTATGGGAGAAAAGCGATGGACAATCGGCCCTGCAAAGAACCTCAGAATGGTCATCAACGTGGACACGTAGATGAAGACCCACCCGGCTCCCGAAGCTGAAAAGCCTACCCCCTGAAGGAGATCAGGCATCCAAGAATCCGTGCCCAACTCAGTAGTCGCAAGGGGTCCCATGATGAGAAGGATCATCAAGAACATCCAATGCCCCGGCGACCCGGTGTAAGCCCAGCCTGCAATGCCGAAGATCACGCCGGCGACCACACCATAAATGATCGTCTTACTAGGGTGGACATCGAGATTCATCGACGCCACCACCAATTGGATCACGCCCATGACAAGAAGACTGCCGATGATAAAAAATCCGATCCCACCAACTTGGCGGAGCATTTCACGATAAGTCACACCGGCCGCCACCCTCTCTTGCACAGGGAAAGTCCTAGGAATGATAAGGACCGCATAAATGGCTACCGGGATAAAACACATCCCATACTTAAGCTGCCAAGAGGCTCCGCCTAAGACGATGGTGAACAGCGCCCCTAACGCCATGCCCGCGGGCCAACCCGCATGAAGGATGTTCAACCACTTCGACTTCTCGGTTTTGAAGGCCGTCGCCACGACGGGATTGATGAAGGCCTCAACAATGCCATTGGCAATCGCAACTAGGAAGGTCGCCCAGAACAGTGACACGTAGCCTGTGGCGAACATCGTCAGCAAGAGAGATCCTACATGGCAAACAATGGCAATAATGGCTGCCACCTTGTAGCCGATCTTATCGATGATAAGACTAAAGATAACGATAGAGATCGCGAACGGCCAGAGTCCAACTCCCAAGATGGTTCCTTTCTGGGTCTCACTCAGCTCAAAGATCGTGGCTAATTCGCCAATCACGTTCGCCCGAACGCCAAAGACGAATGAGGTGGCTACCAGCGCCATGAAGCAGGCCCAGAATAATTTCATGTCACCCGCAGAAGGTGGCGCATTCTCGCGCGAAGAAGAATCGGTCATAACAAGATATCGTTAGGACCCTGATATAACCGAAATCCCTCAGACAAGGCAATCCTCTATTACACAAAGGATTGCGGTCTAGCCGTACATGAAACGGGGCTGCCCGAAGGCAGCCCCGTTCAAACTTAACTGTGTGGATTACTGCCTTTAGGAAATCTTGTAATCCTTGTCTTCGCCCTCTTGGCCGATTTGGACCGCCTTATAGCCACCAATGGCCTTAAAGTAGATCAGCAGAAGGATGTAGATAATAGCCATGATCGCAGGGATATAGGCATCTGCTTTCAAGGTCTTACGATCACCTGTGATGCTTGCCTCATTGACGGTAGACTCATCAGCAGTCAGCTCAGTGCCTGCCGCAAGTTTCGCTTGGATATCACCGATTCTAGAACCATCGATTCCATTGATCTCACTAAGCGTAAGGAACTTACTTCCTGCCTCAGCCTTAAACTCTGTGTAGAGGGCTGCATTCTGGCTTTCAAGCTCTTCACCCGCGAACCGGTCTTTGGCATATCCAAGTCCAGGTCCACCAAGAACGCCTGCTGACATCATGCCAATACCACCCATGATGCTCATGGCCACCGCACCCGATTGTGGGAAACGGTCACCTACAACAGCCAACATCGTTGGCCAGAAGAAGGTCTTTCCAAGAGCGTAGACGGCAAGAGCGCCCATGGCCCCCACGAAGGTCGTGATATTACTAACCATGTGCAGTCCCACAAAGGCGAGGACCGAACAAACTAGTAGAATCCCTATCGGCGAAAGCTTCATCTTCTTCTCGATAAAGTCTGCACAGAAGCGGAGCGCGAACATCAGTAGAGAGGTGAAGACAAAGAGAATCTTTCCTTGCTGAGGGGTGAGAATGTTCCCGGTAATATTCTGAATCCAGGAGTCTGTTCCAAGTTCCACCGCACCAACCAAAGCGTGGGTGATGAACAACACAAAGATAAGCCAATGACCAAATGAGCCCTTTGTGATGACGCCGATAGTCGCCCAGAGGCCTCCACCAATGATGAGAGCCACCCAAAGGAAGCTATTCGAGACAAAGAAATCCAAACCTGTTAATAAGGTTAGGTTAGGAGCAAGCGCATCCTTGATGAAGAGAACGATTAGCAAACACCCAACTGCGCCACCAAGAAGGCCAATATCCTTGAACATGGCTCCCATGCTAAGACCTTTCTCAGAGGCTTCAGACTTAGGCATCTTCTGCCCGAGGAACATGATGCCATAAATGATTGTCGGCACAATGAAAAGTCCGAGCTGAATCTTCCAGCTGATGTCACCCATCGTCCAACCAATGACTCCACCGATGACAAGACCAGCAGGCCAACTCGCGTGAAGAATGTTAAGGTAATGCGTTCGATTCTTCGGGAACAGCGTGGCGACAAGAGGATTGGCAACCGCCTCCAATGTTCCATTCGCTACAGCAAAGATGAAGGTTCCCCAGTAAAGGAACTGGAATGCTGAAGCCGCAGTCGATGTATCTCCCGAAGCTCCAAAGGTGACGAAAGCCGAAATAATGTGAAAGAGAAAGGCCGCCGCTATCAGTTTCCCGTAGCCGACCTTGTCCACAATGATGCCGCCGATAAAGATACCGAAGCAGAATCCCTGGAGACCCGCTCCTGCGATCTGGCCAAGTTGGCCGCCGGTAAACCCGAATTGATAGCTCCAGGTTGCCATGATGCCACCTCGGACACCGAAGCCAATACCTGCAGCAAGAATTGCCATGAACCCTGCCCAGAGAAGCCTGCTGGCGTTGGGAGTGAGTCCGTCTTCTTTAATGTTCATAATTGGATGATTTCTAATAAGTTAGGCAGCCAACACCTATTTGCGGGCTACCAATCGCGCTACTCTTCTTAGAAAGCCCTCCGAGCCTTGGCAAACAAATAATCCTGCGCCAACCAACCAACTCTCATCCTCGGGAAAAGACAGGGCCCTACAGCGAGCATGCACCCAGCCCCCTAGTCAGGCGGAGTTCTCGTTTCACAGCCCGAAATGGACCGTTGAACCAGAAGGCTGAATGCCAGATCGTCTAGCCATGAACGTCAGCGATCTGAAGTCAGAGGTTGAGAGCTTGTCGACTCGATGAGCGTCTTCAGCTTACTGCTCTCCTGGTGTCCCTGCGCCACAAGGAGCTGCTGGCTACCGTGAGAGCCTCGCCACCAAGATCGATGATAACGAAGAGCACCAGTGGGTCTCTTTCGAAGAATTCGTCCAACGAGTGTTCGGCTAAAAATGAATTACCGGCTTCTGGTGTCTCTTGATGTTCTCGAGCTCATCGAGCGCCTGCCTAGGAAATCGAGACTCGGCCTACGAGCTACGATCGCGGAAATAGGCAGAGATCCCATCGGCATTTCCGATGCGACAGACTTAGACTCTAAAGGCCGTATCGTCCAGATCATGATCGTAGGAGACTACGCGCTGACCTATTGGAACGATGATGCCGACAAGCATGTGAAGCTCCTCGACATTCACTCGGCCGACCGATAAAGCATCCAATCATGCCCAAACTTGCCGCATTTCCCAAAGCCTTCATGGAGCCCCTGTGCAAGACGGGGACGATGGCGGTGTCCGAATGGATCGATCTTGCTTCAGAGCTGCCACTGGACGGGCTGGAATGGTATGCCGGGTTCCTGGAGATGGAGGATCGTTCGAACTGGGAGCCGCTCAGGGCCCTGGTCGAGGCGAAGGGGATGGTGATCCCAATGGTTTGTTGCTCTCCCGATTTCACGCACCCAGAGGCTTCTTATCGTGAAGAACAGATCGCTAAAGAGAAAGGCTGGATCGACATGGCCGCCACGCTGGGGGCCTCCTACTGCCGGGTGCTCTCAGGACAGCGACGGCCGGAGCTGTCACGCGAAGAGGGAATCCGCTATGCTGCGGAAGGCATCAACGCGTGCCTGCCTTACGCAAAGGAGCGCGGCGTCACGTTGGTCATTGAGAACCACTACAAAGACGATTTCTGGGACTACCCAGAGTTTGCCCAGATGATGGATGTCTTCTGCGATCTGGTCGCGGCCATCGATGACCCACACTTTGGGGTGAACTACGACCCTAGTAATACCATTCTAGCAGGTGAAGATCCATTGGACTTGCTCTACCGCGTGTCGTCGCGCGTGAAGACGATGCATGCGAGCGATCGCTACCTCATCGAAGGCACCATCGAAGATCTCCGCCGCGAAGAAGTCGGCGTGGAAGGCTATGCGCAGCGCCTGCGCCATGGCCAGATTGGGGAAGGCCTCAATGACTACGATGCCATCTTCAGCGAACTCAAACGCGTGGGGTTCGATAGCTGGATCAGCATCGAAGACGGCGTGGATGGAATGGATCAGTTAGCTCGAAGCGCCGAATTTCTCCACACGAAGATTACGCAGCATTGGCCTACGGAATCACATTAACCGTGCCGTAGAGTTCTACGGGTAACGGTTGTTCGTCAGACGCGCGAAGCTCAGCCTGGATCTGCAATTGCATGACGGGCTTGATATTAGGTATATGTAAAAGCACAGACAGCTTATCGTCACTCACCTTTACACCTGTGACTTCGACAACATCACGCCCTTCCTTCTCAGGATTCACGACGGAATAGTCTTTCGATCCATAATGCTGCGTCCACCGATAGTTCCATTGGTGAAGTTGATAGTTTGATAGATTCGTCGCGAAATCTACATCAACGGCTTGGCTAAAGTGAAGTCGAATGCCCTCCTTCTCCACTGCAAAGCCCGTGGTAAGATAGAGCGGTTTCCCGATGTAGCGCACCCGGTGAAAGGCCCCAGAAAGCTCGGCGCTCGTCTGCCATCCTCGGAGACCACAGACGTAGAGTTGTCCATCTGCTGGACGAAAGCGTGCACGCATGGCGCTGGACTTGAAATGCACGTTTGGTAGCGACACGACAGCGCCTTGATAGACGCCATCCACGACTTGATGAGGAACAACGAACATGCGGCATTGCCCGTAAGAGAAATGCAGCAGGCTGCCAGCGAGTGGCCCCCATCGACTATCATCGCTCGGGGCCCACCTTTGACCACCACACGAATTCTCAATGCCATGGGGTATCCAACAAAGCGGCTTCTCGAACTCAGCGGGAGCCACCTCGCGATGGTGTGAGGGCATGTAAACGTAGAAAGCACCTTCCTTGACCACATGAATGGCCGAAGAAGGCACCCAACCACCCTGCTGGTTACCAAATGTGATCAAATCATTAGGGCCGATTCCCATTCCGTTAGGGTTGCGCAACCCCGTCGCTACGAGGTTGAATTCCTTCCCATCAGCTGACACGCGGATGACTGACCCTCCATGATCCGAGTTACCTTCATCCGTGCATTTCTTGTAGTAGAAGTTTCCGGCAGCATCTGTCTCCAAGTCGGTCGCGAAACGGTGATGACTATCAGTAACCTGACACGCATTGTTAAAATTTTCGTAAACGTCCGCTTCGTCGTCGCCATTGAGATCATGCAAGCGCGTGATCTGGTCGTGGCAGGTCACATAAATGACCTCATTCACGATCTTCAAACCAAGGGGAGAGGACAAGCCAGTGGCTAAGCGTTTCCAACACAGCTGCCCTAACGCCGCATCAATCCCGCGACAGACCCACACATCACCGTGTGCCATGCAAACGGCCGCGTCTCCATTGGCAAAGAAATCATGCCCGCTCGGATACATGAGCGCGTTCCAAGGATTCTCATAGGGCAGCGTGAGAGTATCCATGACATACGCTTCTCGTGCATCGTTTCCAAGCTCGCCCTCAGTCACGATCTCACCAGACCAGCGCGTAGGCCCACCGGTCATCCACTGCCGAGGATTGGCGATCCCGCTAGCCGCCATCTCCTGCTCAAAGGCGAGCTTCATGTCCCCATGCGTGACCGGAGCAAGGTAGACTTTCACAAACTGCGACTTCTCCCACGCGGGAATGTCGAGACTTCCCCCAGCTTGAAAGTCGCCCCCATCACCACGGACCATGGCGACGATAGGGTCGTTAGGCGTATGAAGAGCAATCGAGGTGGACTCTTTGGAGGGACCAAATTCAAACGTCCTCGTGAAGACAGGATGCCCAGCCAACGTTTCCAACCACGGAGACTCGATCACTTCTCGATCGCCGACAGTGTACTGCAAGACCGCGCGCTTTCCTGACAGATACAGAGCCCGGTAATGCGCCCACTCGCGCGGAAGCGGTTCTAGCCCAAGTTTCTTATTTGCGGGCCAAAATTGACTAATTTCGAGATAATTTGCCCACTTAGTCGCCGTAACTCGTTGATAATCAATACTCATTTTCTCGATTCTCTTTTCGTTGTGCCTAATTCCAACTTCTAGGCCTTGGCTTCTTTCTTCGCACCTTTTGCGTCTCAGTTGTGTA
>CALLLI010000256.1 GCA_938082635.1 uncultured Verrucomicrobiales bacterium | reverse complement strand
CTGAGCACAGTGCTCTACGGTGATTCTTGCCGGTGCGCCGCAACGTGGCGCATCGCTGAGCACTTGGATGGCCGAAGCTTTATCGGAAGCGAGGTCATCTAGGGCGCCTACCCAACGCGAGCGCCATTTCGTAACGGTAGGGGCGGAACATCCAAGATACTGGTGGATATTCTGCGTGCCTGCAGCTGCCTCCAAGATGATAGCAGCTCTCAATGCAAGGCATTGAGCTGATTGGTGGCTCCTAAGGACTCGTTCCAATTGAGAACGATTTGAGTCTGTGAGAGTGAGAAATCCAGAGTTTTTTCACGGGTGCTGGCGACCGCTGAAAGCTAATGCTAGATTCCTGACGTACAACCCTTACTTTGATATAATTCCAACAATCTCACGCTCTGGAAATACAAACGGACTTACGCCGATCTGTACTGGCTAGGTTTCAATTCTCTTCCAATAGTAACTCAATCATGCGGATACTCTTTTAACAGTTCGGAGGGCGCATAGAAGCTCGAATCTGCTTTGGTGGCCTCGCGCACCTTGGCCACGCGTGCTGGCGATACCATTGGAGCTTCATTTCCGAAACTGTTGCGCGCATAGGTCAGGACGGCGGCGATGTCTTCGTCACTCAACGCACGGAATCCTGTCATGGGGACTTGGCCTGGGTAGGCTTTGCCTTTGACCTCGATGGGCCCTAACAGGCCGTTGAGCGTGAGCTTGATGAGACGTTCTTCATTTCCCAATAGCCATTTGGTGTGAGCGATAGGCGGAAACTGGGCGGCTGGCAGGCCTAGGCCATTCTCTTGGTGGCAGGTGACACAGTGGCCCTCGCGGTGGTAGACCTCGGCCCCTTTTAGATAGAGATCACGAGCTCTACCGGTGAGCTTGGTAGTGTAGGTGGGCTTACTGGGCAATGGAGGGGCTTTCCCTGATAGCTGGGCAATGGCCGTGTCGTAGACCGGTCGGATCCAGTCGTCGATCGGTTGGTTCGCGGCCAATTCGATGATGGGGAGAGCATCGTTAGCTGGAAGCCACGATGCCGCGACGATCGCCGCCAGGCGGACACGGCCGTGACTGTCTTGAATGGCCTTGCTCAAAAGCTCGATGTGGTCTGGAATCGCATGTGAATGATAGCGAAGAACTTGCACCGCAGCAGCGCGAGCCGCAGGCACAGAGCTGTTTATTACTGTTCGTAAGAGGTCTTCGTTGAGTCGATTGAGGCCCCACGTGACCCAGAGAGCTTCCAATTTTAGGTGTTCCGAATGAGCATCATTCGGATCGAGTTTGTCTAACCATTGATTGATGGCGGGGAGAACCTCTTCGGGGGCTCTACCGCGCAGTTCACGCCGTGTGCGATAACGTGTGCGAGCTTCCGGTAGCTTGAGGTTGTCTAGAAGTGTTGCGATTGACGCTCCGTGAATCGGTGCCGGAGCCACCAAAGGGCGGGAAGGGTAAGTGATGCGATAGACGCGGCCATGGAGATGGTCCCGCAGCGGATCTCGGGCACTATGCTGCATGTGCCCGACAAGAACGTTGTGCCAGTCTAGCAGATACAATGAACCGTCCGGTGCAAACTCGAGGTCGACCGGGCGAAAGTTGGTATCGGTGCTGGTGAGCAGGTCTTGGCGATGCTGACTAGTGTAGCCAGTCCCATCATCGACTATGGTGTGCTGTTTCGTGCCGAGAAAGCCAATGGTGTTATTTAAAAGGATATCTTCTTGTACGTGCTCTGGGAAGTGTCGACTGAAGACGAACTCCAGTCCCGACGTTGGTCGCACACGATGCTCGTCTTCCACGAGGTTAGGAGGATTTGGAGCGAAGTCGCCATAGCGTACCTTGATTGTGGCGGGGAGCATCCAGCGCAGACTCGGATCTGAGGTGTCGAGGAAGAATGGCTGGCCCCAGTCGTCGAAGGCGGTTCCCCAGGGATTCGGGATCGAGATGCGGGCGGAGCGTTCTAGATGTTTCCGCTGAGGCGCGTAGCGAAAGAAGCCTCCGTTAGAGCTTATAACAGGTCCATAGGGCGTCTCCACATTACTGTGGAGGAACGTTCCCTCACCCATGTAGAGTGCTCCAGATGGGGCTGCACAGAAAGCGCTGATCACGTGATGCGTGTCATGATCATCGAAGCCGCTCATGATAATCGTCCTGGCATCAGCACGATCATCGCCGTCGCTATCGCTGAGGTGGATGAGATGGGTGCCCTGGGCGACATACACGCCGTCGTGAGACAGCTCGAAGCCCGTGGGGAGGTGCAAATTGTCAGCGAATATCGTCTGCTTATCGGCCTTTCCGTCGCTGTCCGTATCCTCGAGAATGATGAGCTTGTCGTTCGGTTTGGGATCGCCAGGCTGGTAGTGAGGGTAGGTTGGCATGGTCGCGATCCACAGACGTCCGCGGTTGTCGAAGCTCATCTGCACCGGGTTTGCCAAGTCTGGGAACTCGCGTTCGGAGGCAAAGAGGTCGATGGCGTAACCTTCTGGTACCGTGAGTGCGGCCAAGGCATCCTTGCCATAGAGATAGGTTTTGGCGCCATTCTTTCTGCTGATCTTGTAGTTCGTGGTGATTTCAGGGAGGGGATGTGTCTTGGCATCTTCGGCGGCGAGGTCGAAAGGCTTCCCTTCAAGTGCGGCCCAGATTGCGCGGTCTCGCACCTCGGTCATTTCCTCGAGCTTCCTCAGCTCGTCGGGATAATTGCCAGGGCCAAAGGGGCGATGTCTTCTGCCGTGAACATGAACGCCATTGGGAATTTTGTAGTGCTTGTGCCAGATCCAGTTCTTCTCCTGAACGGCCGCGTGAACCTTAGCACTTGATTTGTTCGGTGGTTTCTTGCCAAATAGTTGGTTTGCTAGTTCTTGGGCTAGCAACTGATAGCCTTCGTCATTCCATTGCACGCCATCAATGGTCAAGGGAGCCGCTGTCTCATCAAGCCAGCGCTGAGTGACGGGCAGAAGATTGATGAAGGCGATCGATTCCTTGGTCGCCACGGTCTCCATCGCTGCGGTGTAAAGGGCTAGGTTTGCATTGATCGTTTGGCCGTTCGGGGTTCCGTGCGTTGCTGAGAGGTCTTCGAAGGCTGTTGGCGATACGAGTGCTAGAGTAGGTGGTTTGACCCCGTCGTAGGGTTGAGCCAACGTATGCTTCACAAATGCCGTGAGCTCGTTGCTGAAGTTCTCGACGCCTTTTGCACCGGCAAAGGATTCGTTGACTCCGAAGAAGGCGACAATGAGGGAGGGGCGGACTCGTTTCAGCCAGGCGTCTGGCGAATCGTAATCTCCGACTCCCGTGTGGCCGGAGCCCCATCGGTCCTTCGCTTCAGAGAGTGGGGGATGAAAGGTCTCAGCGCCTGGAAATGCCCAAGGTGAAGGCCGCGCTGAATGCGGTCGAAAGCCGGAAGTATTGCCCTCGTCGGACAGGTTGCGAATGGCTAGGTGAAGCGTTGGATGGCGTTGTTGAAGGGTGGTTTCGAAATGTCCGAATGCCATCATTCGCGAGGCCAGGCCACTGCCAACGAGCGCGATACGGGCATCCGTCTTCAGAATAAGGGGTTGCTCTGCTGCTGAAACGACGCTCGCGAGAACGATTAGGAGGAGGGCTCGTTTTAAGAGGGTAATCACTCCTCGATGCTAGGGTTCGAGGGATTGTCATGGCAATGCGCGAGTGGACTTTTGACATGTCTCTCTGGTGCTGATAGGAGCGACTCTGTGCCGCATCCCAAACCACAATTTGAAGAGCTGGATTACCGGCAGACGCCACTCGGCGAACTCATCCTCCGTAGACGCACGATTCTCGCGCTGGAAAACCGCGAAGTGCACGAGATTATCCTAGGAGAGGCCTATCTCATGTCCAGTCTCTATACGGCGGTAGAGACGGCTCTTTCAAATCTTGGATTGGCGGCAGTGTCAGGTTATTCGGCGCTCGATGTAGTCGTTGGCGGGCTTGGGCTCGGGTACACTGCGCGGACAGCTCTGGAGCACGAAGCGGTGAGACGTCTCTTTGTGGTCGACTATCTCAAGCCGGTCATCGAGTGGCATGAGCAAGGCTTGGTGCCGTTGGGCAAGGGACTGACTGATGACGCCCGATGTGAGTTTGTGCATGGCGACTTCTTTGAACTCGCTCTGGCGAATGATGGAGGAGCCGGGTTTGATCCGTCTGGTGAGCTTCAGAAGTTTCATGCTGTTCTGTTAGATATTGATCACTCTCCGCAGAACTTACTTCACCAGCGTCATGGTTCGTTCTATGCTGCAGATGGCCTGCGTCGGCTTGCCGCGAAGATTCATCCTGGCGGCGTCTTTGCGCTGTGGTCAGACGACCCGCCAGAGGCGTCCTTCATGGATGCGTTGACTGAGGTATTTGCAGTATGCGAATCGCATGTGGTCACGTTCGAGAATCCACTCCGCGATAGCGACTCTGCGAGCACTGTCTATGTGGCCAAGGTTGCTGAATGAATGACGTTGCCAAGGCGGCAGAAGGCCTGTTCCATCTATTCCATGCTACGTCCTCGCAAGAAGTACACTGTTTACGACCTGCAACAGCTCAAGGGGAAACGTTGTCTTACTCACATTCACGTCAAGTCTCCTGAAGAAGCGACTGCTGCGGAACAGGCGGGCATTGATCTCATGAGTTGTAGCTTTGATAGCCCAGAAGCCCAAGCGCGCTTGGCCGTGCTTGTGGCTGCGGCGCCAAACAGCTTCTTGTCGTGTGCCACGCCGCATGGCATGGCGACTTCAGAAGAAGCCATTCGCATTGCGTTTCAAGCGTTGGAGCTCGGCGCCAGTTCTGTCTACTGTTCCGCGAGCCCACGCATCATCGAGGCAATGGCGGAGGAGGGGATTCCCGTTGTGGGGCATCTAGGTCTGGTTCCTCGGCATGCGACCTGGACGGGCTATCGCGCGATTGGGAAGACGCTAGAAGAAGCGAAGGTTCTTCATCAGAAGATGAAACAGTTGGAAAGCGCGGGGGCCTATGCCGCAGAGTTGGAAGTGGTGCCTCACCAGTTGGCGACCTTACTTTCATCGCAGACATCCATGTTGCTGATGTCCCTTGGATCTGGTGGTGGCTGTGATACTCAGTTTCTCTTCTCTGATGATATCCTCGGCGACTACGATGAGCGCCTGCCTCGGCATGCTAAAGCCTATAGAGACTTCCTAGGAGAACACCGGCGACTTCAAGCTGAGCGCATCGCCGCTTTCAGTGAATATGCGGAGGACGTCCAAGAGGGGCGATTCCCCGAGAAAGGAAACCTCGTCGGAATGGATATTACCGTGCTAGAACAGTTCCAGGAGTTCCTATCACTCTGACGGCGTGTTCTTGCGGCTTTCGTAGAAGACACGGGCGGTCTCACCCATGTAGTGTGACATGCTGTAGTCGACTGCGGCGAGTTTGTAGTGTTTGAGGGCCTCTGCTTTCTTGCCAATGGCCTCTTTGTAAAGCGCTAGGTAAAGATGTGCATAGCACAAGTGATTACGCTGCTGTGGGTGTTCCGCATTCGCGGCTTTTAGGACAGCCTCCTCGGAGCCTTTCCCAGAGAAGAGGTCGTGAACTTCAGGCATCGGCACCCTTCCATCGCCTCGGATTGGAATGATCGCCTTGCGCGCTGACTCTGCTCCTTCGAGTGAAGCGACACAAAGAAAGTGCCACGCAGCGTTCTCGACATCGTTGGGATTCACTTTCTGATGCGCCTCGAACTGGGCTCGCCCTTTCTTGAACTGTCCATCGCCGTACTGAGAGAGCCCGCGTTGCCAATGCCGGGGCATGACGCTTGGCGCTTTCTCGAGGAAGGCATCAAAGTCTTCGACCGAGCCCTTGAAGTCGCCTGCCAGAAACTTGGCCTCGCCACTTTGATTTAGCCACGCTGGCACTTCTGGCTGTAGCTTGATCAGCTTGGCATAAGCTTCGATCAGTCCTGCGTAGTGATGGCTTTTTTTACAAAGCTGCGCATGCAGCTTCAGGGTATCGACATCCTTCTTCTCCTTCAGGGCCTTCCCGCTTAGCAGCATAGCCCCGGTGACATCACCTGTCTCAGCGGCGGCCCTGGCTTGGTCTAACAAGCTGGGCGTGGGTTTCTCGTCCGCCAAAGAAAGCGACACTGAAGCCAAGCCGACAACGAAAAGAAACCGGGCTCGCCCGGCTTTTTTTACAAAAATAACCCCTCTTAAAGTCATCGGTGCGCTTTGTTAGGCCTTGACCTTGGCTCGCACGCTTTCAAGAAGTTTCTTCGTGGCCAGGATGCCTTCGAGTTCGCCAATCTTACCGCCTTCATACTCGATGCCGACGTAGCCGTGGTAACCCGCCTTCAGAACGATATCCATCATCTTGTAGTAGTCTGTGTGGATCTCATTGCCGGCCTCGTCGAAGTCGTGACTCTTCGCGCTCACTGCCTTAGCGAATGGCATGAGTTCGGTCACGCCCTTGTAGCGGTCATACGTCTTGCCGCCGCCAAGGTTGAAGTTTCCGAAGTCCGGCAGAGTGCCACAGTTAGGCAGGTTCACCCGCTTCATCACTGATGCGAGCCAAGACCCGTCAGATGAGAGGCCGCCATGGTTCTCGACCACCACATTCATATCATAAGGCTTTGCCAACTCTGACAGTGCCCCTAGGCCGTCCGCCGCCAACTTCTCTTGTTCTTCGCGAGAGCCTGAAGAACTGGCATTCACGCGAATAGCATGACAGCCCAAAGCCTGTGCGCCGTTAATCCAAAGGGCATGATTGAGAATCGCTCGATGACGCTTGCCTTTGTCAGGATCGCCCAACTTTCCGAGGCCATCGCACATGATAAGCAAGCTTTTCACGTCAATGTCTTCGCAACGCTTCTTCAAGCTCGTGAAATACTTGTCGTTCACAGGCCCGTCATTGAAGAGGCCATTCACATACTCCACAGCGTTGATCCCACACTTCTCCTTCGCAAACTGCGGGAAATCCATGTTCTTGAGATCTCCTTTGAACATCATCTTATGCAAGGACCACTCGGCAATCGAGATCTCGAATGGCGTCTTGCCTTCGTGATGGTCGGCAAAGGTGGTAGGCGTGATCGCGGCAGCTGCGCCAGCCGCAAGGGCCGAGCGGAGGAATGAGCGTCGGGTGGGATCGGAGGACTTGGACATTATCTGGAAAGCCTAGCCTTGCGCTCGCCGGTGACAATGAGAAAAGCCGTAGCCATTGAATTTGCCGTGAAGCGTCGCATCCTGAAAGGATGAGTTCGACAACGATCCCTCCTGGCCAGCCCCTGACCAAGAAGTTCTCGGTGACCGGAGAAAAGCAGGCGTCGCGTCAGCTGACGAAAGATAACTGGTCATTGTCTGTCTTTGGAGAAGTCGAGAAACCTGTCACGCTGACCCTTGGTGAGCTGTTGTCGCTCCCGCAGAGCCAGTTTGAAGCGGATATCCACTGCGTCACAAGCTGGTCACAGTTGGGCATGACCTTTGAGGGCGTAAGGTTTGCAACCCTGGTAAACGAACTGGTCGATCTCAAGCCCCACGCACGTTTCGTTAGGTTTGTTGCTTATTCCGATCGAAAGCATGACACGAGCTTACCAATAGAGGCGGCCATGGAGGACAGTTGGCTCGTGCAACGTTACAATGGGGAGACCCTGGCCCCCGAAACATGGCTATCCGGTAAGGGTTGTTTCACCCTCGCGCTATTTCTACAAAAGCCTCAAGTGGTTGAAGGAGATTGTCTTTCTGTCAGAAGATCAGTTAGGCTTCTGGGAACGCGCCTCCGGCTACCACAACGTTGGCGATCCGTGGCTCGAACAGCGCCTGGAAGGCCATCGTTTCACCTCTCAGGCCGAAGTTGCCCGCTTCCGAAATCTAACCGACTTCTCGGCTTACCGAACGAACTCGCCCGAGTCCGTCATCGTCTGTAAACGCCGGGTGAAAACCGGTACGGTAGAAGCGCCGGGTGAAAACCGTTACACCCACCCAACGCATCCCTCAGAACAACATGAGCCTGCCCGCTCCGAGTGAGGCATCAATTGCTGTCCTCGCGACGGCGCACGCCT
>CALLLI010000255.1 GCA_938082635.1 uncultured Verrucomicrobiales bacterium | reverse complement strand
CGGATGCCGAGAAATCTCGCAGAACTGAAAGCGAATGTGATGTCATTTATGCTCAGCATTCAGAAACAACCTGAGCGAATCATGAATTACTTCAATGGGAAAAAGATAGCATATGCTTCTTAGGGCGTAATGTATTTGAGGTCCGGATTAATATACCAAGCGCCGTCACTAATTTCTAGCCCAACACTAACGTAGTCGCGTTGACTGGTTGGTGGTGGTGACTTTTAGTCGCCACAGTATCGAACCCAAGCATTCCGCGGTGACTAAAAGTCCCAGCCACTGGATCTCAACGAATAGAATTTTATGATGGCGCTTGGTATAGTTTATGATTTATATAGACCTAAAGAAGCAAATGCTGATAATAAGGTACCTTTTGTAATAGTTGTACCTGGTTTTCAGAGATCAAAAGAAGCACTTTCTAAAACTGGGGAAGCCCGACAGCATGGCTGAGCGTTCCTGAGGGCGAATGCCTTTGACGTGCTGTGTCGAATCGATGAACAGAACACCTATTATTAGCCTGATCCTAGGATCAGTTTTTCGCTGGTAACGTTAGCCTCTGCACAGGTACCGCAGATGATCAACTACCAAGGCCGAGTGGCAATGGGTGATCCGGCAATGGGTGATCCGGCAGTGAATTTTAATGACACTGGTAAGTTCAAGTTTGCACTGGGGAACGGTGGTGCCAATCAAAATGAGCAGGCAACGGGGACCGCTGTCCAACCAACCCCCTTTCTCCCCATCTCCGATCCCTTCAACGGCGCCCTCAAGCGCCCCACGCAAAAAGTAAATTCCTAGCAACCACCGGTCTTCACCTTCCTTCTTCGGCATCGGTTCGATAACAAGGCCCCGATGAAAAGGTTCGCCCAGCAAGGTGGCCACGCGACCATTCTTCATGGAGCTTCTGACAACATCATTCCGATATCAATGGGCCGGGAAATTGCCACTATTGGTCAAGACGCGGCCACGTTTATCGAGGTTACAGACTCCGGTCACAACGACATCATCGCTAGAGCAGAACGCGAGATTACGGCAGCGCTGTCGCTACCTCAAAGGCGGGGCGGATGAAACGGCGTGGTGGGGACCTTACCAAGCGCCTTCATCTCAAGACGTGCTCTCAGCGACGTCATGAGCTTCTTCAAATGCGGTGTCGGGGCAATGGCTAGGTTCTGGAACTCGTTAGGGTCTGCATGATGGTCGTAGAGTTCCAAGCCCGATCGCCCCTCATCCCACTCAGTATAGCGCCAGCGATCCGTGCGTATGCTCCTGCCCATGACGGGAGTCTTCAGCCGATCATCAGCAGGGCGCAAGATCTGAGTGATGGCTTGGCCATTCCAAGTTGCAATCGGATCAACTAACAACGAACGCAAGCTCCTCCCTTCGAGTCCGCTTTGGGAAGGAAGACCTGCCACATCCAGTAACGTTGGATAGACATCTACAAACTCTACGATCCGATCACAAGCCTGTCCATTTCCAGTAAATCCGGGGGCACTAATAATGAGAGGGGCCAGAGCGCACTCTTCAAAGAGCGTGCGTTTCTGCCAGGCGCCCGCGTGTTCGCCTAAATGATAACCATGATCACTCCAGAAGACCACCGTGGTCGATTCCGCTAGTTCTAAAGCGTCTAGGGAATCTAGCAGGCGCCCAACTTGCGCATCAATGAAAGACACACAAGCATAGTAAGCCTGCACTGCTTTGCGACACGTTGTCTCATCCAAACCGTAATTAGGCACTGGGCAGTTGTGAGCGAAGGCGGGCACCGGAATATCTGCGCGATCATTCTCGGGCGCATAGGGCAAACGGATCTCTTCGAGAGGATACATGTCGAAATACTTCTTCGGAGCGACAAAGGGCGTGTGCGGCCGAAAGAAGCCAGCGGCGATGAAGAAAGGCTCGTTCCGTTTCTCCTCTAGCAAACGGATTGTCTCGGTAGCAATCATTCCATCCGTCTGCTCCTCATCGGTACCGTCAGCAGCGAGCCAACTGAGCGCCCCGCTGATCTTGCGATGAGGCTCGGCGTTGAAGATGAGAGCTTCATCCATCTTATCACGCCCCTTGGGATTGACCGTCTGTTGCCAAGAGGGAGGATCATCAAACCCATCGGTCCCGATACTCGCAGGAACGTTGTAGTGATAGATTTTACCCACACGTCCCGCGAAATGGCCTTGCTCAATAAAGGCTTGAGAAAGAGTGACCACATCCGGCAAGGCTTGGCGGAAATGCTGATCCAGATCGTAGACCTGAATCGTATCCGGCCGTCGCCCTGTCATGATTGAAGCCCGCGTCGGATTACAGAGTGGTAGCTGGTTGTAAGCGCGGGAAAATCTCACTCCCGTCGCTGCCAGCCGATCAATATTTGGCGTCTTTGCTATAACATCTCCGTAACATCCCAATGTCGCAGCCAAGTCATCGACGGCGATGAAGAGCACATTCTGCGGCTTGCTTTGTGCCGCAGCGGTGACCAGAAAGAAAGCAAAGGTGGCGAGACGCGGAAACCAGTTCATCGCGTCATTCTACTGTGAATCTGTAGGCTTCTTCGAACGGCGTTTTCTAGGAGCCCGCGGCTGTTTGCTACGATCCCCAGATTCCTTTCCAGCTGGCTTCGAAGGTCCTGCTTTCTTGGGTGCCGGTCGTTTCCTCTTCTGGCCTTTAGGACGCTCTTTCTGCCCTTTGGGAGATTCTTTCTGCCCTTTGGGAGATTCTTTCTTAACCGATGGCTTCCGCTTCCCATCTCGCCGATGGCGTTTGCTCTTGGGCTTCTTGGCTTTGGTCCCACCGAGTCTGAAGTCGACCTGTTTCTTGAACGTGTCGACTTTGGCTACTTGGACGTCGATCAGCTCTCCTAACTTGATCACTCGCCCATAGCGTCGACCTTTGATCTGCATCCGTGCATCATCGAACTCGTAAAAATCGTCATCGAGCAACGACATAGGAACGAGCCCGCGCATACCAAGATCACCAACATCGATGAACACGCCAAAGTTCCGCAAGTCCGTGACCATCGCCTTGTAGGTGTGCAATTCACCTGACTTGATCTGATTCTCCAGGAACGCGTAGAGCTTCACGCTCTTGCTGTCGCGTTCCGCATCTGAGGAATTCCTCTCCGTCGAGGACAAGTGATCCGCTACGCGAGCAAGCCCTCGAGGCTTGGACTTAACATCCTCGAACAGACTACGATGAACCACCAAGTCTGCATAACGTCGGATAGGAGAAGTGAAATGGGCGTACTTGGCTTTAGACAAACCATAATGCCCTAACGCTTCCACAGCATACCGCGCACGCATGAGGGACTTGAGAAAGCCTATCTTCAATGCTGGACCTATGGAAAGCGTGCCCAAGTGCTTTAGAAGCTTCTGGATCTCGACTGACTTCTCAAGATTTCCACAAGGCACATTATGACTCAGGACTTCCTGACGATAATCTTCCAAGCGATCTGGATCTGGCCGCTCATGGACTCGATGAATGGTAGGACGCTTTAGTTTGATCAGGCGAGCAGCCACGGCTTCGTTGGCCAAGAGCATGAACTCTTCGATAAGCTGGTGGGACTCATCGTTCTCGACTTTCTCGATCTTCGAAACCGCGCCATGATCATCGAGTCGAATCTTGGTTTCAGGAAAATCCAGTTCGAGCGACCCTGCTTTGAAACGAAGTCTACGGATCTTAGCAGCGAGCTTCCCGGCATCTTTGAGCATGCACTCAATCGGCGTCTGGGGCTTATCGCTTTTCAGCACCTCGAAGGCTTCCTCATAGCTGTAGCGCTGCTGCGAATGAATCACCGCAGGGTAGAACTTGGACCGCAGGATCTCCCCATTGTCCGCAATCAGAAACTCCACGCACTTCGTTAGTCGATCAACGTTGGGTTTGAGCGAGCATAGCTCGTTGCTCAAGGCTTCCGGCAACATAGGAATGACACGATCCACCAGATAGGTCGAATTCCCTCGCTTCTCCGCTTCGATATCGAGCGCGGATCCAGGTTTTACATAGTGCGAAACATCTGCGATATGAACCCATAGCTTCCACCGATTCGACTCGGTCCGCTTCAGATAGAAGGCATCATCGAAGTCTCTTGCATCAGCAGGATCAATGGTAGTGACAGGATGCGCCCGACAGTCGGTTCGCCCCTCACAGTCCGCTTCGGTGACTTCCTTGCCAAATGCCTTCACTTCTCTGAGAACTTTAGGAGGAAACTTGAGCGGCAGGTCATACTGACGGAGGATCGCTAACATATCCACCCCTTCGTCCGTAGGCGGCCCTAGCACTTCAATGATCTCCCCTTCAGGATTCGTGTGCCTCGAGACCCATTCGCCTAACTCCACCACCACTTTGTCCCCTATCCGCGCGGGACGCCCGAGATCTTTCGGCTCAGGCACGTAGATGTCTTCAGGCATGCGCGGATCATCTGGGATCACGTGAAGAAACTGCTTACTCCGCTTCAGCGTGCCTACGATCTGACTGCGTCGCCGCTCTAGCACCCGCACGACTGTTCCTGAATTGGACTCTTCGGCGCGGGGCTTCTTGCCGCGTGGCACCACATCGCGGCGGACCAACACATGATCGTCATGCAAAGCCGTTCCTGTGGAGCTTGCTGGAATGGCGATCTCCGCCAAACCGGGTTCATCGGGGGTGAGGAACCCACGGCCGTGACGCGTGATTTGAATTCTGCCTGGGATGAGATCGGCTTCTCGAGGAATGATGTAGCGGTTCCCCTTGATCCGAGCAATCTGCCCGGACTTCTCGAGCTCCTTCAGCTCCTTCTGTAAGGCTTGTTGCTGATTGGGTTCTTCTTTAAGCGCCAGAAGTAATTCCGGCACATTCGCGGGCACATAGTCCTTGTGCCCTAACAATTTCAATAATCTTTCTTCCATATAGGTAAAATGGTTCCCTAAGCCGGTCTGCTGAAGTTGCCCATCAGACAATGACCACACCGATGCTGCAAGGTGGGCACAAGAATGAACACAACAATCAGCGGGTTTTCAGACGAACATCGCGCACTGGCGCGGGAGGGTTGGCTACTTCTCTAGATTCGGAAGCACGTTGAACCATCGTCCAGTTCCATGAAGAAGCAACTTGATTGTCGGACGCAACTAGTTAGGCACTCGATCAGAGGTTGGCCGACGACGGGGCCGCTTCTTTGATGGTGGCCGACGGAACGTCCGTTTCTTAGCCGCCTTCTTCGCACCCGGCTCCGCCGTATTGTCCTTAGCAGCAGGCCCCTGCCCTTGCTCGCCACGCCCACCGTGATGGCGATTGCGGTTAGGTTTAGACTTCTTGCTAGGAGTGTTGGAACGGCTACCCTTTTTAGGCTCTTGTGCCCGCGCTTCTAGGCCCGGAATCATCTCACGCGGCAATTCCCAGCCCGTCAGTTTCTGGATAGCCGTTAGGAGCTCCCACTCTTCCAGACTGACAAAAGAAGCCGCCGTGCCGGTCGCACCAGCGCGACCTGTACGACCGATGCGGTGAATGTAATCCTCGGCCACCATCGGAAGATCAAAGTTGATCACGTGACTGATATCCTTGATATCCAGTCCCCGAGCAGCGACGTCCGTCGCCACAAGGATGCTGACCTGACCGGCTTTCATTTGGGTAATGGTCTTCTTCCGGGCCCCTTGACGCATGTCACCATGCAATGGAGCTGCCTTGTAACCACTACGTGAGAGTTTGGTCGCCAGACGATCCGCACGGCGCTTAGTCCGTGTGAAAACCACTGCTTGTTTCATGGTCGGATCCTTCAGATGATGCTCTAAAAGCGCCTGTTTGTGCGCGGCGTCATCCGCTAAGTAGACGTGCTGAGTGATATTGTCATGACGACGTGAGTTCACCGCTAACTGAATCCGCTCAGGCTTGTTTAAAATTTCCTGGGCCATGTTCAGCACCTGACCTTCCAGCGTCGCTGAGAAGAGCAAGGTTTGGCGCTTCTTCGGCATGGGAGCAGAAATCTTCCGCACCGCAGGCACAAAGCCCATGTCTAACATACGATCAGCTTCATCCAGGATAAAGACTTCCAATCGCGAGAAATCGACAAGCCCCTGCTCCATGTGGTCCATGAGCCTACCAGGAGTCGCCACGAGCAAGTCGAGGGGACGTTTAAGAAGCTTGAGCTGAGGTCCGTAGCCAACGCCACCGACGATGTTTCCCGCCGTGAACTGACAGGACCGACCAAATTTCTGAATGTCCGCATCAACCTGTGCCGCCAGTTCGCGAGTAGGCGTGAGCACAAGGACGCGTGGTCCACGGCCCTTCTTTTCAGACGGCTGCATGAGCCGGTGCAAGGTCGGCAGCACAAAGGCAGCCGTCTTACCTGTGCCCGTCTGTGCAGATGCCATGAGGTCTGCTCCTGAGAGCACTATCGGAATGGCTTGCTCCTGAATCGGAGTGGGCGTGGTGAAACCGGCCGCATCGACGGCGCGGAGGATGAGAGGATCTAGCTGAAATTCGTTGAATTGCACGTATAGTAGTTAGGATCAATGATGATCCCATGGGTTGAGGACTAACAAGAGGGCCTTCGTAGATAAACTAAAGGACCGTGGGTGCGTCTTCAACCAAGTGCTACGTTAGGCTAGAAACGCTCGCCTCCACAAAGGAAGTCGAGGGATGCTCGGCGGGTAAGAACCGAACGCAAGAGATTTCTTTCAAAGTGCCAAGACAGGCACATCATGGCCGTGATGACACCAGAGCGCCCTTGGCTTCTACGTATCCCTGCGATCTTTGATCCCGTTCGCGAGAATCTTCTCCGCAAACTAAAAGCCCATGGCGTGACGCCGTTAGGACAAGATTACTATCTGGCGAAATTCGTTTCAAAAGAGTCTGTTCAGAATTCGGAATGGACGAAGTTTCTACGCTGGCACCTTCCCATGGAGCACACGTGGCCTTGCAATGCGCGCAAGATGGACGGCTTCATCGAGAAGGCTGCTCAAGCCTTGCGCAAGAAATTTGCCCATCGGCTGCCGCAAGGCGTCTTTGCGGGGCAGCTCAATCCAGGCTCTCCTGACAAGTATTACAAAGGACTGGCATCGAATCTCCGAGGTCGCGTCCTGCAGCTCTTTCCCAATTTGACCGCCAATACTGTGGCAGACCAGGATCCTGACAAAGGCTCGCTTTTCTGTCTCGTAGGCAAAGAGGGTCTCTTCTGCGGCATGCAGACGCCAAGGCAATGTCAGGGATTCTTTCCTGGTGGCAGCCTCTTCATCGATCGCGATGCGCCTGATTCCATCAGTCGCGCTGGTGCCAAGATTGCCGAAGCTTTGCATTATCTCAGGCTCTATCGACCGCCCTTGGCCGAGGGCAGCCACTGGCTCGAGCTAGGCGCCTCGCCCGGCGGGATGACCTCAGAGCTTCTTGACCGCAAACAACGCGTCACGGCGATTGATCGCGCTCCATTGGACAAACGGTTAGATGGGGTGGCCGGGTTAAACGCCATTCTTGCAGATGTCGCAGAATTTCGACCAAGCGACGGCACCAGGCTGGACGCCATTCTGTCAGACTTGAATGGGCCACCCGAGGAGTCCATTGCCCATGTCGCTCGAATAGCAGAGTTCTTAAGACCTGAAGGTTTGGTCGTGTTCACCTTAAAAGTCCCGCGTATCGAAAGCCTGGAAGAGCCCTGCACGCTCTTCAATGAGATGGTGGAAACGGCCAGTCGTGCCAACCTAAGGCTATTTACAGAGACTCACCTCACCAGCAATCGCCACGAGTTTACGTTGTTCTTCGAGAAACGCCCCTCCAATTAATCTCGGATTCGGATTGAACGAAAAGCTAGTTCATCTCTATCTCACCATGGATGAGAGGAGGATTCGTGTGCACGGCGACGACCGTCACCTGTATGATCGTCAGATGCTTTGGAGGCGTCACGATTGGTGAACTGACGACGATTCCCTCGCCATCCCGCGAAAGCTCTCCTTGGATGGTAAATCTCACTCTCGCCCAAAGTGAAGCAGGCCCACCCGCTGAATGACAGGTAATTCTGAAGCTCGTGGATGCCGAGCAGCGCGTCTACTCTCACTGAGACTAGCGATGACTCAATCATCACACCAACACCTCGCAAGGTTGACTGGTGGTTGCCGCCTCGCGTTTCGACAACCAGTAGTAAGTTGATGCTTCAGGCCACTTGGCGCGATGCCGAGGGTCTCGACACGTTGATCAATGAGTGGCCCATCAACTTACCAAGACGCTCAGATGTCAACACCTACCTCGCAGTGGGTGAACCGAAAGGGTCAAGCCCTGTCAACCAAGCCCCTGAACCGGGTGAATCTCGCCGAGAGCATTCAACTCAATGCTCAATACCGATGCCAAAGGCGGAAGCGAGCCAAGAACCTTTGACCGCGATCCAAGCACTAGGATGCTTCGAAAGCCTAACACGAACTATTCTCTGCATCGGCATGGGCTAGGAAGAATACTCATTCTTAACTCTGAACCATTGCTGTCAGATCGCGTTCAACGCGTAGCCTGGTATCGTACCCTTTGCCGCTGGTGGCTCGCACCAGCACAAACAGCAGGCAGCTATGATGGTCTCACACGTTACCAGACTATTGAGACAGGAAACACCCACTCCCAACTAGATCGTTTATGGGCAGCAGGCCCCTGGAATCAACTCAAGCCCATTCCTTTGGTTCTATTCGCAGGACTTGCCCTGGGCTTTATGCTTCTCATAGGACCTTTCGATTACAGGTTGCTTGGCCGCTTGAAGCGTCGCCGCTGGACTTGGCTACTATTTCCTAGTCTAACACTCTGTTTCGCTTACGATATTCAATTGTTTGTGGAGCGCAACTACGACCAGCCTCCCCAACTCACGCAACGGGTGATCGACCTAGACAGTGCTGGAGCTCCGGTAAGAGAGTCGATATTCCAGCTCTCACTGCTCCCACAAGAGACCCAGACCGTGGACGAGATGCGAGAGACGATTCGCAGTCGAGTCTCAGCCAGTAACCACCACGTGGAATATCAGGGTAGCTTCCCTGCCGCCTACCAAATGCGCGAACGTCGTCTCCGCTGGTCTTCTTCCATTCATCGGACTTTCCGGATCGCAGAACTCAACGAAACGGCCCCGCATGCCGAAATCTCTCAGCTCGACTGGATCAAGCTCACCCCTACCACCCATGCCTGGACAGCTGAACGCCAAGAGGAGATTCGAAAGATCGTGGAACAGAAACTACCGCAGGCAGAAGTAAGCTTTCTCGATGCCGATTCTGAAACAGAGGCCTCTGTGACTATGAGCAGAAGCAGTCCCAAAACCTCAAAGGGTGATTTGTATCGCCGACTGATCAGCCCTACTGGCGGCCCCGATCTCCATGACCTGCTCCTACATGACCGGCAATTAGCAGAGCAGCGCACTCTGGTGATCGAGTTCACCCGTGCCACGGAAACCGTGGTCTACCGAAGCAACTATCATTAACCCATCAGTGAATACGGATGCTTGATTTGGCAAAGAAAGAACTCACCGAACGCGCAGCACGGTCGTCCACATATTTGGGTGCGGGTACTAAACATGGCACTCCTTGTCGGCATGTTGCTAATTGTCGGAGTACGGTTGCGCTCTTTGGCGACGGCGTCAAACTCTTCTACAACCTCGCCTGGGCTCAGTGGGCAGCGATTCTACTCTTCGTGCCACTGAGCATGGCAGGAATGATTGCGGCAGAGCGGGAGCGAGGCAGTTGGGATCTACTCCAGCGCACGGATCTGCGGCCTTGGGAAATCATCGCTCAGAAGTTCACTGCGGGGATGGTAATTCAACTCACGAGCATACTATTACTCGCGCCGTTAGGAGCCATGGCATTAAGCGCAGGTGGCCTAGTGTCGTGCGGCGTTTGGCGCATGACACTAGCACTTGCTTTGGTTGCTGTACTCATCGGAGCCGTGAGTATGCTCTGCTCAACACTCACTATCAATGCGACCACTGCAACGTTGTCCGTCTATGCCGTCACGGCCTCTTTCCTGCTCTTACCGAATCTGTCTCCTTCAGCAGGGTTGCAGCAACTCCAATCGGGCCAGCGCTCTCTCTTCCTGCCCTTGATGATGCAACTCGGCGCCAGTCTCGCAATGCTCTTACTCGCGAACTACTGGCTCTTACGGCCTCCATTCGAATGGGACGGTAGGCTGGCAGCCTTCTTGAAGTGGATTACACGTAGAAAACACGACAGCCGACTGGACAATCCCCTGCTCGCCAAATCACCGGTGGCTTGGCGAGAATTGAAACGTCATTCGCTCGATCGGTGGCAACGCCTCCTCTGCTATGCCCTTCCTTTCATCGCGATCGTCGGCGAGGTCGCCTGGGGCGTCGTTTCTCTTCCAAATTGGCAGCCGAGAGTGGTCATGCCCATGCTAGACTACGGCCTTTGGATAGGGAGCTTCCTCATCTTGGCATTGGTTTCCGCCAACATGGTCGTTCGTGAGCGCAGCCAACAAACCCTTGCCATTCTGCTGACGACTCCAATTCAATCTGCCGAGTTGATGAAACAGAAGGCGCGGGCTCTGCGGCATATCGCTCTGGGCTGCGCACTTGTGAGCGGTAGCTGCGCCATTTCTTCTGTCTTTGTTAGTCAAGACCTGAATCCATCGATCTATCTGTTCACCGTCATGCTCGAACTCCTCTTCTACTTGCCGCTTGTGTATTGGCTAGGGATGATCATCGGAGCGGGAAGCTCAAACTGGCGACGCGCCGTGATATTCGTCTTCCTCATGTTGACCGCGATCATCGTCATGCCATTCCTTGCCCTCTACCTTCCTGTCTTCGCCTTCTTTGCCATGCTTTCACCTACAGGTTTCATTGTGGCCAATGAACTCCAGACCGGAATTTCCCTGTTCAATTACCTAATGGAGATCGTTCACTTTGGCTTGATAGCATTCGTCGTTCTCGGTCTTCGCCACTTCACCGTCTGGTTTGCCAGCAGCTGGCTGGGCCGCACGGTGGGCTCCGCTTGGGTCAATCCCGAGCAAGAACCTGTACAGAACCAGTTCGAAGACCCCTACTAAGTCTTCTGGGTTCCAGATTGCGCTCGTCCGGGAGTTGGCTATAGCACAAGCATGGCCTTCGAATGTCCCAACTGCGGCATGACCATCCCGCAAAGGGATACGAATCAATGTCCGAAGTGCGAGACGTCGTTGCGCAAAACCTACGTCCGCGACCTCTACGAGATTGATGTCGCCCATGGTGGCGAAACCTGGGAAATGGCCGAGCGACGCATTTCGGATGCCTGCAGCCAAGCACTCTACGGCCAACATCGTGGACTCAAAGTCATCCATGGCTACGGCTCTGGCCGTGGGCACACTTCCCACATCCGGACGCATGCCATTCCCTTGTTGAACCGTCTCGCGCGTGAGACCGGTGGCAAGTTGGTCCCAGATCAGAGAAACCCCGGGGCACACATTCTCTACTTCAATTGAGGGCTTGCGCTTTAGGGCCCCTTACGGCTTACCTGGAGCCATGAAACGACTCGCAGGACTCCTTCTCTTGCCACTCTCACTGACATTATCCATGGCTGAAACGCTTCCTTTCTACATCGGCACCTACACCAAAGGTGAGAGTAAAGGCATCTACCGCTCTAGCATCAATCTGGAAACCGGTGAATGCGCGCCTCCCGTTCTCGCAGCCAAGACGGAGAACCCTTCGTTCCTCGCTGTCCATCCTACGGAGAAGTTGCTCTACGCCGTGAACGAGATTGGCAAATTCAAGCGCAAGTCTTCAGGTTCTGTCAGTGCGTTTCGAATCAAGGAGAATGGGAATCTGAAGTATCTGAATTCTCAGCCTACTCAAGGAGCGCATCCCTGTCATCTCGCTGTGGATGCTACTGGCAAACATGTCCTCGCGGCAAACTACAGTGGTGGCAGTGTAGTCAGCATTCCCATCGACAAGAAAGGTAAGCTGGGCAAAGCAAACACCTTTGTCCAACATCAGGGTGCTAGTGTCGACCGCCCTCGGCAGGAGGCACCGCATGCGCATTCGATCAACTTGTCCCCACAGAATCATCAAGCCTTTGTGGCTGATCTCGGCTTGGATAAAGTCCTCGTTTACGAATTTGACCCGAAGTCGGGAAAGTTGAGTGACAAAGCACACGCCTATGGCGTTGTCGATCCCGGCTCGGGGCCTCGCCATCTCGCCAGCTTTGGTGATCGTGTCTATGTGATCAATGAAATGGGCAATACCATCTCTCTGTTTCATCACGACAAAGACAGCGGTAGCCTTTCACCCGTTCAGACCATTTCCACACTGCCCCCAAGCTTCGATGGTCGGTCCCACACCGCCGATATCGTGGTCTCTGCCAATGGGCGCTTCGTCTATGGCTCCAATCGGGGCCACGACAGCATTGCTGTCTTCAAAGTCGCCGGAGCAAAGGGCCAGCTCGAATTGCTCGAGATTGAGCCTACTCAGGGCAGCTCTCCTCGGAATTTCGCGATCGATCCCACGGGACGGTTTCTTCTGGCAGAGAACCAGAATTCAAATGCCATCCACATCTTCCGGATCGATCAAGCGACGGGAGAGCTGGACCCCACTTCGCACGCGGTAAAGGTCCCGAGTCCCGTGTGTGTCCGCTTCCTCCCGTAGCGACGGGTTCATTACGCTGTCATTACAAAGACAACACTTCCCATTGAATCGCAGGACGGCCTCGTTTAGTTAGCGGCATGAAGTTCCCCGGCATCGAGCGAGACGAAGACGGCACGATCGTGATCGAGATTAGCCAGACCATGCGTCTGATCGTCTTGTCCGCAGCTGTCCTCCTCGTCGTGATTACTATCTGGTGGGTCGCCATTCGGAAGGCGGAGTCTGAGGCCCCGAAGATCTCTCGAATTCCAGGAAACATCCCACTCTTCGAAGAATTCGAGGATGATGTCACCCTGACTGAACTTGAGCGCGTCATGGGCGTGGATGGCCCACAATCGAATCTAAATATCGAACGGCTTGGCAGAGCAGACCGTGAAGAACTCGAGAAGATCTTCGATGGCATCCTTAGCGATGGTCTTCCCAGGCTACAGAGTGAGGAAGTTCAGCTCTATGATAGTCTCATCGAACGCAGTGCTGAAATCGCCCCAGTGCGTTCGCTACAGTTCTATGACATGTTTGAAGCACCACGCCAACGGCTCTACTCCATCTCTCAGCTCTATAAGAAATGGATCAAGATTGATGCCGTCAAAGCGGTAGAAGTCGCAGGCAAGCGGGTTGATGAACCACTGCTCTATCACGTCCTCAAACGAGATCTGCCGGAACTCGCTAAAACGAAGCCAGAGGAAGCTCTCACCGCTGCGCAGGCAACCCGTGGACGCTACTTTACCGCGGTCTATGTCGATTACATACGGCCGGTCATGCGAGTTTGGGGCAAACAAGCGTTCAGCAATGCCTTGAAAGCAGCCGGGAAACTAACTCGTGACAATGGTAGGCAAGAAGCTTTCCAGGGCCTCGCGTTGGCCAAGCTCGACACCAGCACAAACTGGTCCATCGCCTACAAATGGGCCTCAAGCTTGAGCAATAGTCAGGACAGCCTTTGGGCTCAAATGGCAATTGCTGAGATGGGTGTACACAAGAGGATGAAAATAGGAAGAACGTTAGAGAATTTCCCAAACCAGAACCTTACGCAACACCTTCTACGAATGCAGGAGGCGCATCGATTAGCCAACGCTTATCCTGAGTCTGAGCGCGACGCACAGACCCTCCACCTTTACCGTTCCGGCGATCCTTATGAGTATCACGGGCGCATGTGTGTAGTAAACACGTTTCCAAATCTCAAAGATCGGGAGGCCGCTGCCTTCCGACTACGTTCTCGCTGGCCGCTTCTTAGAGACATCACCTATGTAAGCGATGGCTACCTCCTAACGAGCGGCGTCCCGAAGAATGTGCCTCAAGCTCCATTGGTCAATCTCATCGAACGGGGCGAGATCGCATTGAAGAAGGGCAACCTCAAACAGGCCGAAAGCGACTTCATCACCTACCTGCACTACAACCCATGGTTCCCAGAGATCGAGGATCCCCTCATCCGGCTGAGCCAAGCGAATGGCACTTGGTTAGGACCAGAAGCCTCCAAACTGGATGAAGTGGTGCTACCGGCAACCACCTTTTCCCAGGACGCTTTCTTCATCGATACCGCGCCTGCATTCGAGAAGCTCTTCAAAGAAACGGCTGGGCAGCCTATGAGAATCTTTGGTTTTCAGGGAATCTCGGGAGTGCCTTTCGAAGACCTGAGATTACACGGCAGCTTTGGAGAAGTGACAGCGCGCGAAGCACTCGACATCATCATGGACTCGAACGGTCTCGCCTACCACTTCAAGGAATACGGGCTACTCACTTACTACCTGCGAGACGAGGATGTGGCGCCACTCATGGGACGCCCTATCGAACTGCTGCCTTATCCGGTTTACTAGCCACGTTGACGCAAAGGCGTCACTGCTTACGGTACCACTTACTCTCGCCGTCTTGCAACCAGATGCCGCGCTTTGACAGCTTGCGGAGGCTGGCAGCTCGCTTGCGCCCCACGACGCTTGCGGATTCTCCAGTTCGTCTGGCTATCATAGCATAAACCTGTTTCCGGTCTGTGTTCTCGGCAGTGAGCAACGACTGTTCCTTGCTCGCAAGCTTGGTCCTTGCCGTGAGAAAGCCCTTATTGTTCTCCCCCACCTTAGCAGCAGCACGTAGGCCATCCATGGCGGGTAGGCGTGCTGACATGCGCGCCTTCAAGTCGTCCGCTTGCGTTCCCGAAACAAACGTGAAGAGCGCTAAAATGGCCAACAGTAGAGAGCGTCGATTGATCATGGTATTCATGGAGTCGTGTTAGAAGAAGTTTCATCAGCAGCCACCGTGATAGAGGCCTCGTCAAGGTCTTCGAAGAACTCGTCGAGTTCGCGTTCCACTCGCACATTCACATTGATCTCAATAGGCTTGATCTCGTGGCGAGTTTCGATGACGTGGTCAGTTTGGATCTTACAGGAAACCAGCCAGGGACCTTGCAGGGCAAGGAGTGCAAAAGTGGTAAAGATAGCGGCTCTCATTGATTCAAGTTCAAGATCTATAAGGTTAACCAACCGGGTTCAACCTGGTGTTGAGTTGTTTGCGAAGACCGAAGTTCAGCAGACGCCTCACGAGCTCAGACGGATCATCTACGTTGATATTCAAATGAATCGGCGCGTAGGCCTTGCCTTTGCCTTGAGTATTGGGAATGGGCACCTCTTCACGAGAGCGTCCTTTCAACCGGATACGAGCGACAGACTCCCTCTTATCAGGGTCAAAGAACCCAATCTCCAACTCGTGCACGACGAGATCCTTCAGTGCCGCCTCCACAATCTCCAAGGCGATGGGATCTTGAGCAATCTCACTCAACTGCGCTCCAAGGGCCTCCTTGGCATTCAAATGGAGAAAGGCAGGTGAAGATCCATCGAGCACGAGGCTGCCTTGAGGCAACGACAGAATCCCATCACGGAAGCGCAGGTGCACCTGACCACTCACCTGGCCTCCAACCTTTCCCTTAAATCCTGGAATGAGATCGGCGAGTTGAGACAACTCAATCTTATCAAACGTCACGACGCTTTCGAAATCTGGCTGGCCCGGATGAGACGATAGAGATTTCATCGTGAGTCGACCACCGATCCCCTTTGCCTCTGCTTCCTTAATGAGCACGGCACCTTGGGGACCCAGCTTGTAGAAGAATTGGCCATCGGTGAGCTCAAGATCGCCCATTCTCCAACGGCCGAAGGTCGCTCGCTGATCATCCACCGTGACAAAGGGATCAAAGCTTTCGATCGCAAAGGTCCCCGCAATGCCTTGCCCCGCGAGCTTGCGTTCAGGATGACGGTAAACGCCGCGTGCCAACTTTAGACTGAGGCGATGCTCGGCTTCACCTTCGTATGGCAACTTCACTTCGCCCGTTCCATCGAGAAAAGCCGCCATTGGCATCTCCTTTAGGGCAGAAGCAAACGCTCCTAACACAGTATTATCTGGGAGATCCAACTTGGAAACTGCGTAGTCAAATCGGCGGCCGACATCGTCCTTAGAGCTTGTTAGGGACCCAGTGAAAGGACGCTCACGGCTCCGGCCGTTTAGACGCAAATCCAGAGCCTGCGACTTGCGATTGTGGGTGCCGTCGATCACCACAGCATCCAGAATGATCGCACTCTCGTTTCGCCGAACCTCAACGGCCTTGAAACCACTAACAATACGAATATCAGGCGAACTCGTCTGCCACCGAGCCTCCGCTCTGCCATGAAGAGCAAATCCTAAGCCCTTCCAGTAGGCTTGCCAGGGCTTATCAGCCAAGGTTTCAGCCTTCACATGAAGCTCCCAGGCGTCCTCTTGGGCTTGCCCAGTGAGCGTCACAGGCACTGGACCGTAGACTTCACCTTGGCCATAATAGATCTTATGAGAGGCATTGATAGAGAGAGCTTCCGTCGACATTTTTCCTGAGATATCTTCTAGCGAAACTCCATCGGTTCTCAAAACGGGCACAGAGAATGTGATCTGCCCATCTTTGCCTGCATTCATCTTCAGCCTAAACGGATCTATCAACTTGCCGAACAGCAGGGTTTCCAAGCCCCCCGCATCGTCTGGCGGCACCGATTCCAAATCAACGTCCCATTTCCCGTCATCCATGGAAAGCGACATCAACACGGGTGCCGTAAACTGATCATCCACCGTAAAAACGTGAGGTCGTTGGTCTGTGCGGATCACCAAATGATCGACACCCTCGATCTCAAGCTCATGTCTTCCATTCAAGCGAACCGTTTCGTCATCGAGACGCACAACCAAGTCATTCAATTGGCCTCGACCTGACAGTGTTTCAATGTCTCCGGTCAGCGTGAACGCTTCTAACTCAACCTCCCAAGCGCCTTGCTTTACCTTGATACCTTTGGCGTCGGCTTCAAACTTCCATGGCGTGTCTTGCTCATTCCTAAAGACTTTCAGATCAGACTGAGCGATTTCCAATTCACCTAGCATTGTGGTATCCACATCAAGAAAGGCAAGCCATGACGGCACGTCACCGTTACTCGAATGCACCATCACATTGCTCAACTGGCGTGCGTTAGTAAGAGAAGCTGATCCACGGAGTCGATGACGGCTCTCAGCAAGGTCAACGCTCCATCGCTGATCCGTGATCGAGGTGACACCACGCAACGTGCGCTTAGCCTCACCTTTCTTCAGAACGACCGTGATTTCCTGAGCTATCAGCCGGTCAAACGGGAAAGCCGACGACGATGCCTTCCCTGGCTTTGCGTCTCTGGTGCCTGAAGGCTCGTTTGGCTCCTTGGGAGGCTGACCAAGAGCATCCAGGTCGAGCGTCAGAACACCTTGGCCGACGACGATCTCCGAGAGACGCGTTTTCTGAATATCCGACCAGGTGTAGGTGGCGTTAATTTCCGGTGATTGCAGCCGCCAGCCGCTGCTCGCCACGTCCACATCACTCAAGACGGTCTCCGTAGGCCCCACTGAAGTCACCGTAAACTCCTTGGAAACGAAGTCTCCGGAGTCAATCGCCTTACGAATCGCGGACTCAGCAAGGGGCGGAAGCTTGTAGTAGGCGAGTGCTAGAAGCGCCACGAGGAGAAACAAACACGCGAAGAACAAGCGTTTCAGCCAGCGCCAGCGGGAAGTTTGCGTGCTCACATAGAGAACATCTTCGGATACCAGTAAGAAAGCAACCTCCCCTCGCCTCCACCGATCGATTTCCAGGAGACGATGTCGAGCTCAAGATCGACAACGGCACAGGTCACCAGGTTGCCAACGGCTTCACCGAGGAGGAAGGAAGCGAACTGTTCCGAGCCTGGATTGTGGCCAACCATCATGAAATGCTCCAATTCTTCCGACGCGCCGCGGACCGCTTCTAACAATGATGACATCGGAGCCTCGTAAATGCTGGGCTCGACGACAAGATCATCGTCAGAGTAATCCAGCGCTTCCGCTAGTATCGATGCCGTGGTGTGTGCGCGAAGAGCCGAGCTGCAGACAATCAGATCTGGAGAATCGCCGCGCTCTCGCAACTTGATTCCCATCGCAGGAGCATCCCTTAGACCGCGCTCGTTCAAGGGACGGTCGTGATCAGCTAGAGCACAGTCGCCCCAATCAGATTTGGCATGACGAACAATGGTAAGGCGGCGAGGCATGGCGTTTAGGAACTGATTCGCAATCTAGCATACGAACCACCGATGGAAACGCTCACTTTCGTCGTGCCATTACCCATTGCCTCGGTGACAGAAGTCGCCGTGTTTGCCCGCCACGAAACGAGGTTATCGGATGTCTCTACCTGAACGTTGAGTCCATCCACCGTTCTCACATAGAACACAAGTTCAGCCCCCGAGTCTGCCTGGGCTGCGCTCGGAAGGGAGCCTCCCAAATCGAGCCCAAGCGCGTAATCTTCTAACAAGGTCACGCCATCTCCATCGGGATCCGCTAAGGCATCACCCCCACGGGCTTCTAACCAAGCCTCGAAAGCGAGGTTCGGTCCGACTGGTGCGGCACCAGCGCCTGGAGTTCCGCCGACGGCGCTGCTGGCACTCCAGCTAGCGGCGTCAGAGAGATCCACTCCCCCAACTGCGTTCACCAAGGTGAGAGAACTACCAAAGCCATCGGCTTGATCCGGCCAGGCACCGCCGTCACTGAAGGAGAACTCATGGATGATCTGCTGATCTACTCCACGCAAGCGGATCGATTCCCCACTATTTCGAAGCTGGCCAGAATACTCTCCAGCAAAGGCCACATTGGGATAGCGTAACTGAAAGGCCTCACTCTTGGCTACAAGAACAAGAAAGCCGCCAACCGGAATCGATTGTGCCTCAGTAAAGTCGAAGTCAATTCCCTTAGTAAATCTCGCTCCTTGCAGGCTGACTTCTCTATCACTGATATTATGCAGCTCAAGGAACTCAAAGTCATCACGGTTAGTGAAGCCCGCAGCGGTCTCCGCATCATTTGGTTCTGCAGGATTATACATTAACTCACTGATGATCACATTATCCTGATTCGCGGCAGCGCTCGTGCCCGTATTGATCACCGTGATCGAGTCCTCCCCGACCGGAGAGAAGATTGATCCAGGAGATCCAACAGCATCGAGCGCTTCTAGCGAGAACGTATTCTCACCCAACTCAAGCGGAAGTGTGAGCTCCCAATGATCTTTGTCCGTCCATACCAGCGGATAGTTCGTGTCGCCAACGTTCACAGAATCGACCACGTAAGAACCCGCGCCCGCTAAGGTAATGGTCGATGCCGCGACCTCTGTGGTGTTCCCTTCGTTCGTCGTGATGGCAAACGGCAACGGATCGAAGCCATTGCGTAATGCTCGGTCCACTGAGCTGCTACGTGTCCGAATATAACTCACAAAGGTCCCAAGATTCTCGCTAGGCAGGAAAGTGGAATAGTGGGTCGCCCATGATTCCATGTAATCCTCGTTGTAGACCGTTAGAAGAAGTTCCTTCATCTGCGCGTAGTAGCTCCGAAAGGCAACCGGATCGGCATCCATCATGTTTCGCAAGTCACCATTGGCAATGAGACCATCACTAGCGCCTCGACTAAACGTGAAATCCATATCCCAGGGAAAGTACATTGCCTTCTTTGCAGGAGGGAAATAAATGACCATGTTATGCTGAGACTGCGTCGAATAATTGTCTCCGATGCCAAAGAGGTTCTGAATAGCAAAGGACCGAAGCCATTGTTCCACATCAACCGTAGTAGCCAATCTTTCGGGATAATCGTCGTCATTGGCTGAGCCAAAGAGATCCACAAGATCCATGAGTTGCGTGTAATCATCAGCAGGCCGATTACCTTCTAACAAATAATGCCAACGGTAGGCTTCTTTGTCTGGACCTAGATTCCGATGATTGACTCCACGAACCGAATCTGGGTTCGGACGCTT
>CALLLI010000254.1 GCA_938082635.1 uncultured Verrucomicrobiales bacterium | reverse complement strand
GTAACTTTGGTAAAGCCTAACATAGCTAGTCTTGTTTTCTGATCGTTGAGGAATGTTGATCGGTTTGATGAGCCATTCGAAGGTCAACTCCGATCCTGGGCTGGGAAGCAGTTCTGTATCTGGTAGTGCTATTGATAGTTGGTCGCTTGGTCCGAAGCAGGCAGCAGCACCTGATGGCGTTGTCATCCAGCTCAGATCGCTGCTGGTGTAGCTCACGTTTCCCGAGGGCTGTAAATGGTGCCCGTTGCCCGAGGCATCGCTACTGTCTCCATCGAAGTGATAGAGTGCTACTGTTGCACTGTCATTGCTAAAGGGAACTCCATTGATTGCAGGATCGTCGCCGCCATCCCCCGGATCGCCGCCGCCATCCCCCGGATCGCTACCGCCATCCCCAGGATCGCTATCACCACATCCATCGACTGGGAGGTGACGGATGTAAAGATTTCGGAAGATGGTTTTATCAGGGAAGCCACCAAGACCTTCTCCCTGCAATGCGATTAGCCCTGAACCCAGTGGCCGATGAACATGCTGATTGAAGGTCTCGAAGTCGATGTCCACAGTTGTCACATCGTTGACCTCGATCACGACGCGCGTTCCTGACACGACGATACGTTGCTTGTTCCAGACTTCGTCCTGAACATTTGTTGTCTCTAAATTGACGGTACCGAAGAGCGAGCCCGTTCGCTTGTTTGCGGCTGCAGTAGACGTGTTATTGATTTGGGCTTCGTTTCCGATAGCCGGAAAGCCATCCGATTGGTATTCTGTATGGAAGTAGATTCCAGAATTGGTTCCCGCACCCGTCTTCCACTCACACACCATCTCGAAACTCGTGAAACTGCTATTCGTGCCATCATAGAATAGATGGCTATTTCCGCTGACGTTCTCGTGATGCAAGTTCTCATCGACTACCTCCCATGCTCCTGAGCCACTCTGGCGCCAATTGTCTTCCAGTGATGCCTGCGTGCCGTTGAACATCTGAACCCAACCTTGACCGCTTGGGGGAAAGCTTTCGGAGGCTGGACAAACGGAGCCATCTCCAGAACTACCGCTACCGCCATCGCCGGGATCGCCGGGATCGCCGGGATCACCCCCGCCATCGCCTAAGCCTCCGCCAGTGAGATTGGCATAGACTAACGTTGCTGCTAGGCGGATCCCATTGTCGGTCGATTCGTGGGTGGGCTCTGCGAAATTGATGAAGTGGTTGCGTTGGTCGTAGTCAGAATTTAACCAGTCTCCTCCGCGGATATCTTGGTCAGTACTCCTGAGCGTCGAGTTACGATCTTCCAGCCATTCGACCACATTGCCTCCCAGGTGCATGATGCCGTAGTAAGACTCCGTGCCGCTGCCGCCAGAGTCCACCGTGCAGTGCCCTTGGGTGTTGCTCCTACCATAGTTGGAAAGGTTTGGCTGGGGATTGATGATATTGCGAGAGGAGTCAAGGCTCGCTCTGTTAGGGGCTTCATCTGTCTGTTGTGGGTAGACCCAGTAGTGGGAGTTGTTCTTCGGGCCTCCTTGTGACGTCGATCTCGGGTCATGGTAGGCAGCCTTCTGCCATTCATGCTCATTCGGCAGAAACACGGTCGCACCGCTCTTTCGGGTAGGAAGACTCTCAGAGAGGTTGTAGGAACCGTTCTCTGTATCACCGTTTCCCTGACCGTTGGCTAACCAATTCACGAATCGAAGTGTGTCGTGGAAGGCGACGAAGTTGACCGGTAGTTTGCTCCGGCCTGGTTTCACTGCGTATTGATACGGACTAGATGAGGTGCCACTTCCGCTTCGGGTAATGTAGCCTAACCAACTGGAACTTGCCTGTGGGTTGTAGAGGCCGTGAGGATCACCGAACCTGGCCTTGCAGTTGAGAAACTGAGCATACTGCCCTGCTGAGACTTCGTGTTTCGCCATTGCATACTCGTGATCGACCTGACCGATGGTGATGACATTGCTCATCTGGCCATGCGGCTGGGTTTGCATGCCTGAATTCCCAGGATTGCCAATCACCTCCCAGCTAAACGTGATTGAGTCTGAGCTGGCACGGAGCGATGACCAAGGGCCGAAAATTGCCAAGAACAGAGGAAGTGAGCTGCGAATGACGACAGCGACGGAGAACAAGCGACTAGAGATTCTCATATACGATGCGCGGAGTGCGGAGTGCGACTGCGCAATCGCAAAGAGAAGCAGCATGAGATCGTGCGGTAAAGTAGAATGCGTCTCATTATTGATCGAAATTACCGATCAATGACCGCATCGTTTCACGAGCGTTCTTGTTTCTAGTGTGCCTAGCTCATGCCTTGTAGACTCCTATTTCTTCTCGTAATCTCTTTAGCCTCAGCGCTCTCTGAGGACACTCGACAGCGTGGGCAGGTCATCTACGGTAAGCTCTGTGTTGAATGTCATGGGCCAAAGGGTGAAGGCGTGGCCGATGAATATGATGAGCCGTTGTTTGGTGACCGGACAATTCCTGATTTGGCGAAGCTCATTCACAAGACAATGCCCGAAGATGCTGCTGACTTGTGCGAGGATACTGATGCCGAGGCGGTGGCTTCATACATCTACGAGGCCTTCTATTCTGAGGCGGCGAGGGCGAGGAACAAGCCGGTTCGTGTGGAACTGTCACGATTGACCGCTAGTCAGTTCCAACAATCCGCAGCGGATCTTGTGGGGAGCTTTCGTCGAACGAAAGAATTAGGTAGCGAACGCGGCTTAAACGCTTCCTATTATGAAGGTCGGAACACGCGTCGTGATAAGCGGAAGTTAGAGCGTATCGATCCGGAAATCCATTTCAATTTCAAGGAGGCAAGTCCGGTGCTCAAGGAGATCAAGGCAGAAGCGTTTGCCATCGAATGGGAAGGCTCCGTGATTGCGCCAGAAACGGGCGTCTATGAGTTTATTGTGAGGACGGAGAATGGATTTCGCCTTTCGGTGAATGCTTATTCTGATAAACCTCTTATCGATGGCTGGGTCAGCTCAGGCAAGATGCGAGAAGAGCGTGTTTCGGTAACATTGTTAGGTGGGCGAGCTTACCCCGTCCATTTGGAGTATTTCAAGTTTAAGGAAAAGTCAGCCTCCATCGAGCTAGCGTGGAAGCCGCCGCATGGCGTGGATAGTGTCATTCCCAAGGAAGTGCTCGCGCCGGTGAGAATGGCTCCTGTCATGGTGGTGAGTACCGCGTTCCCTGCAGACGATAGCAGCATGGGCTACGTGCGAGGAATCGCGGTTTCGAAGGCTTGGCATGAAGCGACGACTGTCGCATCTATCGAAGTGGCCAATCACGTCGTGGCGAATCTCGGATCGCTCGCCGGCGCGAAACCAGACAGCGAGGAATGGGCTGGTGACATTCAGAAGTTTGCCGGACGAGTTGTTGCGCAGGCGTTTCGTCGACCATTGACCGAGCGTGAGTTGGAATTCTATGTGCGGCGGCATTTCGGCGGAGAGGTGACCCCAGAGGTGGCCGTCAAGCGGGTGATCATTCTAACGTTGTCTTCGCCGCACTTTCTTTACCCAGAGATCCTCTCTGGTGATGGGATTGACTCGGATGATGTGGCTTCGCGGTTGGCCCTTTATTTGCGCGATAGTTTGCTTAGTAAGAGGTCTCAAAAGAAAGTGCTAGACGATCCTAAAGTGATTCGAGAATTGGCGACGCATCTCTTGGATCACCCTCTGACGCGGGCCAAGGTTCGTGGGTTCTTTCGCCACTGGCTGCATATTGAGGGAGAGCTTGATTTGGCCAAAGACCCAGAGCTATTTCCCGACTTTGATCAGGAAACGATCGTCGAGATGCGACGGTCACTCGACATGTTCATTGATGAAGTCGTTTGGAGTGAGTCCTCAGATTTCCGTCAGCTCTTGTTAGCTGATTACCTTTATCTGAACGGAAAGTTGGCCGACTTCATGGGCGAGGGGACTTTCGATGGAAGAGAGTTCCGCAAAGTGTATTTCGATCCGAAGGCGCGTGCGGGTGTCCTGACTCATCCTTACCTGTTGGCGCGCTTTGCCTATCATCGGTCGACGTCGCCGATCCATCGCGGTGTCTTTGTCACTAGGAATGTCCTGGGGCGTTCACTCAAGCCGCCGCCGGAAGCCGTGAAGTTTGAGGAGAGTCGCTTTGATCCGCATCTCACCATGCGCGAGAAAGTGACTGAACTGACCAAGTCGAAAGCTTGCATGAACTGTCATTCGATGATCAATCCGTTAGGCTTTAGTCTGGAGCGATTCGATGCGGTGGGGCGTTTCCGTTTCGAAGAGCAGAATCGGCCCATTGAGATTGAGAGCATTTACGAGACGATCGATGGGGAACGCATTTCGATCAACGGGGCGCGAGATGTGGCCGAGCACGCAGCGACAAACAGCGAGGCCCAGCGAGGCTTTATTCAACATCTCTTTGAGCATCTGGTGAAGCAATCGTGTAACGCCTATGGATTGGACACCTTGGACAGCTTGCACGATAGTTTCGTGAAGTCGGGGTTTCATATCCGGAAGCTCATCGTCGACATCGTCACCACGGCTGCCTGCCATCAATTAGACACTCTCGAAACTCAAGAATCATGATTCGCCGCACTTTCCTTCGCGAGATTGGTCTTTCAGCAGCCTCGCTTCCATTTCTCAGTGGTCTTCCCAGCTTACAAGCTGCTGCTGCCGACTCTGCACGAAAGCAGCGGATGGTGATCATGATTAGCCCAAACGGGACGATTCCGAAATCTTTCTGGCCAGATACTGAGGGGCGTGACTTTGCCTTGAAGGAAATTCTCGCGCCCCTGGAATCTTACCGTGAGCGTATGCTCGTGCTTCGTGGAATGTCTAACAAGGTGCGTGGTGATGGTGATAGTCACATGCGGGGCATGAGTTGCTTGCTCACTGGCAAGGAGCTGTTCCCAGGAAACATTCAGGGTGGTTCGCATACGCCGGCTGGCTGGTGTAGCGGCATATCGATCGATCAGGAATTGAAGAACCATTTCCAGAGTAAAGAAGCCACTCGTACACGCTTTGGCTCACTGGAGTTTGGCGTCGGCGTGCCAGATCGGGCAGACCCGTGGACGCGCATGGTTTATTCTGGGCCGAACAAACCTGTTGGGGCGATCGACGACCCCTATCAGATGTTCAAGAAACTCTACGGTCAGCTTGAAGATAAGGAACATCTGGGCAGTGTGCTAGATGAGTTACAAACGGACCTCAAGAAGTTGCAGAAGATGGTCAGTCCAGAGGACCGTCAGATGTTGGCGGAGCATGCCGAGTTCGTTTTCGAAATGGAGAATGAGCTTAAAGCTGCAGAATCCCAGACGTTGCATCATGCCGCGCCTGAGTTGGAGCCGGGGATCTCGGATACGAATGACAACATTCCCGAGATCAGCCGCATGCAGATCGATCTCATGGTCAATGCGTTCTCTAACGACATGGCTCGTGTTTCGACGCTGCAATACACGAATTCGGTCGGCCAAGCGCGCATGCGTTGGTTAGGCATCAATGAAGGTCACCATGGTCTCTCTCACGAGCTTGACGACAACGAGGATGCCCAGAAGAAGCTGGTCAAGATCAACACATGGTTTGCTGAGCAACTGAACTATCTCGTGACAAAGCTCGCCGACACCCCTGAACCAGGCGCCGATGACAGCATGCTCGACCATACGACCATCGTCTGGACGAATGAGTTAGGCAAAGGCAACTCTCACACGTTGGATAACATTCCCTTCGTCTTGTTGGGCAATGGCTTCGGTTTCGACATGGGGCGGTCTCTTGCTTACAATAAGCTCTCGATCAATCGCCTTTGGATGGCGTTCGCTCATGGAGCAGGCCATCATCTGGATAGCTTCGGGAACCCAGAGCTATGTGAAGGCGGCGTGCTTGATCTTTCGTAGAGCAACATTCCAATGTTGCTTGTGTAAGAGACGGTGCTGCAACGACATTGGAATGTCGAGCTACTCTCGGAATCCGAGTTGTCAGATTCGGAAACGCTTCTATGCGTAGGCATGTCAGATTCTTCGTCGCCAGCGTCTCGTTCGTGGTGGGGCACGATTCGGGCTGCGATAGCGGGGAAACAGCACGACTACACCTCCGGCAGTTTGAGTCTGGCTGTGGTTCTGCTAGCCATACCTATGGTCTTGGAGACGGCGATGGAGTCGTTGTTCTCGATTTGTGACATCTATTGGGTGTCCAAGTTAGGGACGGATGCGACTGCGGCGATTGGGTTGACCGAGTCGGTCCTCACACTCTATTATGCTCTGGCTGTTGGGCTCTCGATTGCGGTGACCGCGATGGTTTCTCGGCGCATCGGTGAGAAGCGCCCGGAGGATGCCGCCAAAGTAGCTGCCCAGGCGCTCTACATGGGAGCATTCGTGGGCGTCAGCACGGGCATTGCCTGTTGGATTGCCGCGCCACACGTGCTGAAATGGATGGGGGCCTCGGCGGAGATCGTCGCTGTGGGGAGTGGTTATGCGCGGATCATTCTGTCTGCGAACGTCGTCATCCTGATGCTGTTCTTGAATAACGCCATCTTTCGTGGAGCGGGAGATCCTGCTCTTGCGATGCGCGCCCTTTGGTTGGGAAATGGAATCAATCTTATCCTCGATCCTTGCCTGATCTTTGGCTTTGGGCCTATTCCTGCAATGGGTCTCACTGGGGCTGCCATCGCTTCGGTGATTGGGCGGAGTGCGGCGATTATATATCAGATACATCATTTGCGGAGAGGGACTGGTCAGGTGCGCCTGGTCGGCGCCGCTCTGAAGCGCGATTGGGGCATCATCCAGCGATTGTTCAGGGTTTCTGTCGGCGGTATAGCGCAGATGGCCGTGGCCACGTCGAGTTGGGTCATCATGATGCGCTACATGGCTAAGTTTGGAAGCGATGCCTTAGCAGGTTACACCATCGGTATCCGTATCGTCATCTTTACCATTCTCCCAAGCTGGGGACTATCCAATGCCGCGGCGACTCTTGTAGGGCAACACCTTGGGGCGAAGATGCCAGAGCGAGCGGCACGAGCCGTTTGGATCACAGGCTGGTACAACATGGCCTTTATGATGGTCGTGACGCTTAATTTCGTTCTATTCGGAGATGTCTTTGTCAGAATCTTCAGCAAGAACCCAGAGGTGATTGCAATCGGAGCGCAGTGCCTCCGTGTCTTCTCGTATGGCTACCTATTCTATGGTTGGGGAATGGTCATGACCCAGGCGTTCAATGGAGCCGGGGATACGGCCACACCGACGTGGATGAATTTCATTGCTTTCTGGCTCTTTCAGCTCCCGTTCGCTTGGTGGCTAGCGTTCTCACAAGGCCATGGGCCAAACGGGGTCTTCTGGGCCGTGATCAGTGCTGACAGTCTCCTGACTGTCATGGCCTTCGTCATGTTTGTGCGCGGTGGTTGGAAAACCCGTGTGGTGTAGCTACGCCGGTCACGCAATCGAGAAGAAATCTTCGCCTTCTGTATAGCCGTTTGCTAGAGCTCGGTTCAGGATTTCGGCACGTTTGCCAGGTTGGCCCACAGCACCTAAGAGCACGGCGTCACTGGGGTGAATATCCTCTAGCGACTGCACCTGAAGTCCTTGAATAGCCTGGCCGATGCGGCGTGGATGGACGTCATAGAAATGATGCAGTCGAGTGCCGCAAGCTCGGAGCGCCTTGGCCATGGATTTCCCATTCGGGCCAGCTCCTGCTATGATGATGCCGTGGGCTCGTACAAGGGGTAGCTGGCTGAGGAAATGGGCTTTGCAGCGGGTGAATGCGTCTTGCGTGTAGTCATCGTGGCTACGGGTGAGCCGTGCCGGATGATCGGTCCACGTAAACAACACCTCAGGCACTTTAGCGATCTTGCGTCCGGATTGGAGCAGTCGTAGCCAGAAGTCGTAGTCTTCTGCCCAATCGAGATCGCTGCGATAGGTTCCGTGAGTTTCGAAGACGCTTCGGCGCACGAGCATGGACGGATTGACGACAGGCTGATCGATGAAGCGCTGCTCCGAAATGGCTTCTGGTGTGGTTAGAGAATTAAGCCACTGACAGAAGCGTTGATACCCTCCATCGGCTGGAATCAGCTTGCCGTCGCTACGTTTGCGAATGTCGATCAGACAGCTGACGGCATCGAGAGCGGGTTGGAACTGAAGGAGGGCGAGCTGCTTGGAGAGACGCTGGGGATGATTGAGATCGTCTGCGTCCATGCGGGCAATCCAATGGCCTTGTGCGTGTTCAAATCCTAACTGAAAGGCAGCTGCCACGCCACCCTGTCTTTTCAGCCGGTGTAGATGGATGCGATTACCGTAGTTTTTGAGAATCTCGGTGGTGCCATCCGTAGACGTATCATCCACCACAATGACCTCAGTTTCACGCTGGGTCTGATTGAGGCAGCTCTCTATGGCAGCACCAACCGTCTCTGCGGCGTTGTATACGGGGAGGATGATGCTGATGAGAGAAGGAGCCACGGAAGACACGGAATACACCGAAGAGGATTCTTAGAATAGGAGAAATTGGTCGCTCGCGGGCGATCTGGAGTCGAGAATGGTCTCATGGAAGCAAAGGATGGCCTGACGACAGATCGGGTTGGGAAGGTGCGTTGCTGTTGGCATGGCGGGCATGCGGACTATGTCACCTATCATGATGACGAATGGGGAATGCCTGTAGACGATGAATTCCGACTGTTTGAGAAGATTTGTTTGGAGGGGTTTCAGGCTGGGCTGAGTTGGCTAACGATCTTGCGAAAACGGGAGAACTTTAGGGAAGCCTTCGAAGGCTTTGATTATGAAGTCGTAGCGAAGTTCAACTCGCGACGTGTGGAGAAGCTTCTTAAGAATGCGGGCATCATTCGGCACCGAGGAAAGATCGAGGCGACGATAAACAACGCCAAACGCGCGATCGAGCTGGCGGAAGAGTGCGGGTCCTTGGGGGCCTATTTCTGGGCACACGAACCCAAGAAAGAGGAACGTCCGGCAGTCTGTGACTACGAAACCTTGCGTCAGTTAGGAAAGACGCCGGCCTCTGAGGCTTTGAGCAAGGATTTGCGAAAGCTCGGCTGGAAGTTCGTCGGCCCCACAACTGTCTACGCCTTCATGCAAGCGATGGGTATCGTGAATGATCACTTGGAGGGCTGTGATAGTCACGCTCGAGTTGAGCGGGCTCGGAAACGTTTCAGACGGCCTGCGTAAGTTAGTGAATCTTATGGTTTTTCATGTGAAATGTCTAAGAGGCTACTCTGCCTTGGTGGCGGTCCAGATGGGGAAGAGTTGGCGGGTGGGGGCGTGGGTCGTGCCTTCTAGGTGGCTGTTTGTTAGTTTGAGGGTGGTGTGGTAGTCTGCAGTGCCGTCGCTGCTGGTGAAGGTGCCTTGGACAGTGTTCTATAGGGTGTTTGGTTGGCCATTCATGATCTCCGAGCAGTAGAATTGGCCGTGAGTTGGTCGTTGTCGACGGTTTGGATGATGAGCGTTTGGAAATAGGGATCCGCGTCTGGAGTGGGGCGGAGGTGGACTTGCTATTCGCCTAGGAGGTCTTCCTTCACGGCGAGCTTGGTGATGGTGTAGGCGAGAGTTTCAGAATCGATGGTGAATTGATAGTTTCCGGCTTTGAGGATGGCGGTGCGGATGTTGGCTGGCTCGGTTTCCTGGTTAAATTCGGCGTTTACAGTTCGTATATTCATGGCTGAGCGAAGAGTGCTTCGATCCGGGATCTGAGATGATCCTTGAGCTAAACAATCAATGCCTCTTAATCTAGCTAAGAATCTAGCCAGGTCGATATTTTTAGGCAGTGTAACTTGTTTGTGATGAGTTTGTTAAAGGGTTTTCGGGGCGGGCCCGATAACTCTTCCGATGAAATTTCGCCGTGCTCACGTTCTATTTTGAGAGACCTCATTCACAATGAAACGATTCCTACTTACTTTACTGCTGACCGGCCTTTCCCTTGCCGGCCTCCGCGCAGAATCTTTTAACCCGGCGGATGCTGAACCTCTGATGGAAGATCGGGCGTTTCTCCTGAATCTGGCCAAAGGTACGCGACAAGCGCGGCTCCAAGTGAAGGACGAGGATGGGGAATGGTCCGTGTTTAGTTTGGCTCACCTGGCGGGTGATGAGGGCTTCCTCAAGTTGCGTGTTCCCGACGACGTCTTGTTAGAAGATTGTCGGGCCGAAGTGGCCATGACGGATCCGTTTCCCTACAGTTTTTACCAGGGGAGCACGAAGTTTGAGCAGGCTTCCAACAATAGTGGAGCGAACCGTGGTGGTGGGCCTCTCGCTGCGTTTGATGCGGCCGAAGGTGATGATGGTGGGGGGCAAGGTGGGGCTCCTGATGTCGTGCAGGAATCGGATCTTTGGCAGTGGCGTGGTGATACTTTGTATTTTTTCAATCAGCAACGCGGGCTTCAAGTCTTCGACCTGAGTGAGACTAGCAGTCCTCAAAAGCTGGCGACGCTGCGCATGCCTGCTGTGGGCGATCAAATGTATGTTCTCGATGACGAACATGTTCTTCTGCTAGCTAACTATGTTAATTATTCGGCCTATGGTTTGTGGGACTTTCGTTTGCCCTACAGTTCGGTCCAACAGACCGAGGCGATTGTGGTGAAGCACTCTGGCGATACGCTGGAGGTAGTGAATCGCGTTGCTGTCGATGGCGATTACTTAGAAAGTCGACTCGTTGGAAACCGTCTCTACATGGTCTCACGGATTCACCAACCTAAGGAAGACGAGGAGGGCGGGATATACTGGCGTCAGGGCTTGCAGGTCAACAGCATTAATTTCTCCGATCCGAGTGCGCCAACTCTCTTGGAACCTCTAGAGTTGGTTGATCAGAATGGTTGGTTCTGGAATTCAGTGGTGACGGCATCGCCAGATCATTTGTTAGTGACGACCTCGCATTACGATAGTGAGCTGGAAGAGACACGTTCAAAGGTGAACGTCATCCCTATTAGTCGCACGCTGACTTCCATGGAGGTGGCTCATACGGTAGAGCTGAAGGCGAATTTGCCCGATAAATTCAAGCTCAGGGTGAAGGATGATATTCTTACTACGGTGAGCCAGAAGAATGTTTGGCGTCGCGATCTCACGACGTATGTGGAGAGTTTCGATCTCTCTGGGGACGACGCTGAGAAACTTGATGAGATTATTCTTGCGCCGCAAGAGCGTCTTCATGCCACGCGGTTTGATGGGGATCGACTGTATGTGGTGACGTTCTTTGTCGAGATTCGCAAGGACCCGCTCTTTGTTATCGATCTCAGTGATCCAGAGAATTTGAAGTCGCTCGGGGAGTTGGAGATTCCAGGTTGGTCGACCTATCTTGTGCCAGAAGGCGACCGTCTCTTATCTGTAGGCGTCGAAGAGGATCGGGTAGCCATCTCCCTTTTCGACGTCTCAGATCCGAGCAAGCCTAGCCTGACACAGCGCGTGTATCCTGGCGAAGGTCGCTCTTGGAGTGAGGCAAACTGGGATGAGAAAGCTGTGGGTTACCTGCCTGACAGAGATCTACTTCTACTTCCTATTTCCACGCGGGTGAAGACACAGGATGGGTATGAGTATAAGAATCTAATGCAGATCGTGGACGTGCGTGATGATGGGCTAGAAGTGCGCGGTGCGATTGAACATAACGTCCAAGGCCGTCGGGCGACTGCGGTGGGTGATACGGTCGTTTCGATATCCGGTCAGGAGATGATCGTAGTGGATGCGACGGATCGCGATGAGCCGGAGCTTTTGACTGAAGTTGCTCTGGCGTGGAACGTTGGTCACGTGGTGGAGGTCGGTGACACGCTGTGGCAGATTGAGAATGGCCAGTCCTGGCAGAGTGACATCAAGACCCGAGTGCGGATCACGGGCAAAGAGGATTTCGATACGGTGGCGTCTGATTTCTATCTGGAGCCGGGTGGGGTTGCTGGTCTCTATCAAGATGGCACCAAGCTTTATGTGGGGCGCTACCGTCAGTGGAATGAGAAGATTGAGCTTCCAGGTGAAGAGAAGCCGTTCCCCGAGGGGAAGGAGCCAGAGGATTGGAAGCCCGAGCCTGTTTTTGAGTGGGTGCGCCACAACGAGTTTGCTACGGACGTGATCGACGTGAGTGATCCCACAGAGCCAACGTTGTTAGGTTCGGTCACCCATGACCTTGGCGGCGGCTATCAGAATGGTGGTCTGTCGACCGCAGAAGGAAGTCTCGTCAATGGCCACCTGCTGTGGCGGCCGAAGGTGGTGAGCAATCGTTACTGGGGTGGCTGGTTCTTCGATGACGTGGGCATTGTTGCTGACGTCGAGATTGCCTGGGGTGGTGGTGGAAGCTACTGGGGTGGTTACTCGAACTATGACAGTGTGAGCATTCTCGCCGTGAATGTCGATGATCCCGCTGAGCCGTTCATTGCTTCGGCGACCGTGATCGATCCTAAGGATCAGGCTGAGTTTGGGCCCATGGTTGTCCAAGGTGAGCGTCTCCTGCTTAGCTACAAGCGGACGACTTATCTTGAGACGAAAGAGGGGAATAACTACTTAAGCCGCTATCATCTGCGTGATCTGAGCTTTGCAGATCCTGCGATTCCAGTGGTCAGTGACGCGGTGAGTCTACCGGGCATGCTTGAAGGCGTGGTCGGTGATAGCGGCGGCTTGGTTTTGATTTCCACGGCGCCTAAGTACTCTCAGAATGATCAGCGCCTTTGGTTCGAGTCGTCGAATAGCGTGCTGCAGGCTTCGGTCTATGACGGCACTCAGGCTTACCTCGTGACGGAAGTGACGGTGTTAGATGGACGTTACACGAGCACGGTGGTCCTCAATGGGCAGATTTATAAGACAGGCGAAGAGAACAAGAAGCCTGGATTGCTCTTGTGGGCCTGGAAGAATGATGGCGACAGTGCTGCACTGGTGCGCGATGGATTCATCGAGTTGGAGTCCACACCAAGCAATCTCGTGGCGCACGAAGGGCTTCTCTTCATGGACTACGACGGCTCGGTCGGCGTGGCGCGTGGTGATCAGGTGACCAAGATTGCTCTGTCAGGACCTGTCTACACGCAGAACTTGAGCCAGATCGATGTGAATGACGCAGGCACCTTCGCTTGGTTGGCTGTGGGTAGCTATGGGGTCGAACCCTTGGATCTCTCTGGTCTGAGTTCGGTGGAGCCTGTGTTTGCTGTGGCGGCTCAAGGTGAGGGCTTCTCGTTGGCTGATAAGACACGCCTGCACTATGTTCGGGCGTCTGGTAAGGACTTCGTGGGCGAGCTGAGCGACGAGGCTATGTGGCAATTCCGTCCAAGTGGGAACTTGGTGGATTATGCCGAGTGGGCTACTGCGCACTTCAATCCGACGGGTGAACCTGATTGGACCATGGTTCCTTTAGAAGGGGATGCGGATCAAGATGGCGCGAGCAATGTGATTGAGTTCCTCTATGGCACCGCTCCTTTGGAGGTGACTTCGAAGCGTGACTTGGTCGTCAGCGTGGCCCTAGATTCGGATTCTGTGAGTTTGCAGTCAGATGCCTTTGATCAAGTGGGCGAGAAGAATGTAAGGCCTGTCGTCGAAGAGTCGGCCGATCTCCGGACCTGGAACACCTCTGGCTACGACCCGAACAGTGGAAGAATTGAGCGACGTGAAGGAGGCCAGACTTTTTATAGAGTTCGGGTTGAACTGGTTGATCAAGAGTAGGCCCTTCTAGGTCTTGTTCGTCTTAAAGACGAGCTGTGATCGAAGATTGCCTAACGGATCGAAGCACACGCGCCTCGTGAACAGAAGGAACAGGGAGATGCTCAGAGTGGAGCATGTGAAGATCGCAATCATGATGGCGATCTGATACTTGATGGCTACGCTAGGATCGCTGCCGCCAAGCATTTGCCCTGTCATCATGCCTGGCAGGGAGACGAGTCCCATGGTCATCATGGAAGCGATCCCTGGTCGCAGGGCTGCCGTGAGGCTCTCTTTCACGTAGGGACGGAGAGCTTCCTTTAGGGGGGCTCCGTTGCCTAGTCGGCTCTCATAGGCGCTTCGATTCTGGTGGATAGCTTGATAGAATCGGCTGGCGGAGATGATATTAGCGGAGAGACAGTTTCCCAATAACATTCCGCCAAGGACGATCAGGTAGCGAGCTTCGAAGAGATTCTCCAGACGGACGACGAACGCGTTTAGATAGAGAACGATGCCAAGCGTGGCTAGAGCCAAGGCTAGGAAGGCGGGAAGGATGAAGGTGCGCCAGCGCAGAGCGCTATTGTGTAAGACCGAGCCGGAGGCGGCCAGGAGCATGACGGCAAGCCAGACTAGATTCATCCCTGGATGATTCCATTCAAAGAGATAGCCGAGATAGAGACCGGCTAGAATGAGTTGAAGGGTCATGCGGCACACGGCCACCAGGAGGTCGCGTGTGAGCCCAAGATGCAGCCTCGCCGTCACTGCTATGGGAATCAGTAGTAGGAGGAAACAGCTCGCCAGTGCTAGCCAAGAAATGTCGGGCGCTCCTTTCATGAGATCACTGGTAGGGGATACGTGTGAAAGGCTTCGCTCTCTTTCCAGAGGTCGTCGTGAGAGATCACGACGACGATAGCCTGAGTACTAGCAATGTGTGAGACCACGAGGTTTCGTAGGGATTCATTGAGGGCAGAAGTGACCTCATCGAGTAAGAAGAGCTTGGGTTCGCGGGCGAGCATTGCTACGAGAGCAAGGCGCTGACGTTCGCCGCGGGAGAGGTCCTCAAGTGCCTGGTCTAGTATGGCGTTTGTTAGGTGAAAGCGGGAGAGATCGGTTTCATGAAGTTCTCGTGCCGGTGGTAGCGTTTCCTTCAACCATTCACGGACACTGCCTGTGCACAGGTGAAGCTCTTGGCTGATGTAGCCCGTTTGTTGGCGCAAGTGCCAGATAGCTGAAGGCGAAACCTCCTCCTCATCAATCTGATAGCTGCCCTGGAGTCTGTTCAGAAAGCCTAACATGCCGCGTAGCAGGCTGGTCTTGCCACATCCTGAGGGGCCATCGAGCAGGATCTTGTCGCCAGGAGCGATCGTGAGACTGATTGGGCCGACGATGGGAGTGCCTTGGTGACCAAAGACCGTATCTCGTAGTTGAATTCTAGGGGCGGACATGGGGTGGATGCGTTTCTGCTGGTCAAGCTCGGCTATCAGGCCATACCACGGCAGGGTGAAGATGCTTTATGAAACCGCACGGTTCCTACTCATCATGGTGATGGCTTTTATAAGCCTCAGCGAGGCTGCAGAGCTGCGTTTGGGCAGAGTCTTCTGACCAATTGTGGTGCCCCAACGAGACGTGTCGGTGACTATCTGGGGCTAGCTTCAGAGCGCGAGGTGGAGGTCGCTTTCGCTGGACAGACGGTTCAGACGACAGCCTTAGAGGATGGTGGCTGGTAGGCAAGACTCGCACCTCTGGACGCTAGCATGGATTGAGCTGGTCGTGGTGGCGGATGGGATGTCTAATACGGTGCGAGATGTGCTCGTGGGCGATGTCTGGCATGCTAGCGGCCAGTCGCACATTGCCATGACGATGCAGTCGGTGGCGAATCGGTTGGAATCGGCAGCGGAGCATTTTCGGAATGCTGACCTTTCGGGCTTGAGATTTCGTCGATTTCAAGAGGGTCACTCCGAGCTCAGTGGCGAAGGTGTCGGCTGTGGTCTTCTACACAGCTCGGAAGTTGCATGCTGAGTAGGGTGTTCCCATTGGCACTCTCGATTCGTCGCGCGGAGGCACCCCGATCGAACCTTACATTCAGCAAGACGCCTTCTTGGGTCATTCAACGTTGGTCCGTGAGTGCGAGCTCGGGGAGCCTGAGAACCTGGAAGCATTGATCCGAGTGCGTGGATGGCTGTAATGATCGATATGTTAGATAATGATATCCATCCGGCGAATAAAGTTGATGTGGGGAATCGTCTTGTTCGCTAGGGCCTCTATTTCACGGGACGGCTGTCGCTGGTCACGAGACGGTGGTTCATTTTAAGCATGCCGATGGCGGACTGCGTCTCGCCGTGAAGAGGGGACTTGCTTCGCCTTCAACGGAGGATGGAATCACCTTGGATCATGTGGAAGTTGCAGATGGGACCAAGGTCTGGCATCCAGCGGTCGCTCGTATCGATGGCGAGACCTTTGTCGTGGAGAGTGAGAACGTGACTGCTCTGGTAGCCGTGCGCTATGCCTACGAAGTGGAACCCCAGCATGCTTATCTATACAACGCTGCTGGACTGCCTGCTGCGCCGTTCTGTTCCCTTTCTCAGTGGTTGAACTACGATCTGCAGTTACTTAAGGAATGATGGCCACCTGCATTTCCTAGGTTAAACTGACCTCGATGAGAGTTCTCTTAGCGTTGTGGGTCATGGTCGGTGCGTTGTCTTCGGCGGAACCGCCTACGTTCAAACGCGACATTGCGCCGATCTTTAAGGCGAAGTGTAAGAAATGCCATGGGCTCTTGGTGAAGCAGAAGGGCTTCAGTCTTCGCAGTCTCAAGGCTATTCGCAAAGGAGGAGAATCGGGAGCGGTTATCGTGCCGGGGAAGCCTGAATTGAGCATTCTCGTGCAGCAGCTTTCATTGCCTGCCCAGAATCCTAAGCGGATGCCACCTATTGTCGAGAAGGCGCAGCTGACTGAGGCGGAGAAGAAACTTATCGCTGCCTGGGTGAAAGCGGGCGCGAAGTAAAGACGGCTAAAGCTTGGGGGCAGGCACGCGCTTGTCTTGGATCACAGAGATCTCGCTCACGGTAAGTGGGCCTTTGTCAGGATCGCCGGTCACTCTTAGGACTTTGCGAACGATGTCGCGATTTCGGTTCCAGGCCACTTCGAGTTCGTGACTGCCGAGTTCCTTCTGAGATATCGTGGCGAGCTGGAAGACGATGGGGTTCTCGCGGCCACCTTTGATCACGGTCGCTTTCGTCACGCGGTCGTAGTCTAGCTGATCCATCTCTAAAAAGGCGTGGCCTTCGTCGGCCAGCGATTCCATAAAATCTGGAGAAGCGGGACGGAGAGCGCCTCCAAGGCCGACAGCGTAAGGCACGGTGTTATCAGGGTAGGCTAATTTCGCCTCGGCGATGAGATGAAGGAGCGCGGCCTTACCCGCGGGATTCTCAAAACCGCTAGGATCGTGCGCGGGCTTGCCTTGGGGCTGGCAGGCAACGAGCAGCAGGAGGCAGAGAGTGGCGAAGCTATTCCTCATCTTTGCTGAATCCAAGGTCCTGGTGCTCCATCTTGTAGAGAATTTCTGTCATGTCTTCCATGCCCTCCCATACGTGCTGCGCCACATAAATGGGGCTGCTTTCTTGGAGGGCGATGGCGAGGCAATCGCTCGGGCGCGCATCGATCTCAACGATCTTTTTCTCTCCGAGCTCATTCTCCATGTGGATGATGAGCCGTCCATAAAAGACACCGTCGTGGAAATCGTTGACCACCACGCGCTCAACTTTCGCTCCCAAACCTTGGAAGATGCGTCCAATCAGGTCGTGGGTTTGCGGACGTTCTCGGGACACCTTTTTCAAGGTCATGGCGATCGCCGAGCCCACAGCAGGGTCTACATAGATGACGAAGACTTTGTCAGCGTTCCCCAGAAACACAGCACAGCCAGCGTTTGTAGGGAAGATTGCGCGAACTTTGGTGGCGACGACCTGATGGGCACTCATAGATGGCTGACGGACCATGGGGGGAACGCGATACGGCGGCAAGGCGGTTTTATGGATCGGCTGATGAATTTCCCGCTCGTGAGTCGCAAACAGGCGGGTCAAGATTTCTCTTGCTGGCGATAGCGGGGTGTGTAGGGTACTCCCTCCCTTCAAAAGGAAAATTTTAAGGACTATGGCGTACGCAATTATTAAGACGGGTGGCAAACAATATCGGGTATCCGAAGGCCAACACTTGGATGTAGAGAAGCTTGACCTCGCTGTGGGCGATCAGACCACGCTAAGCGAGGTTCTCTTCTATAGTGATGGCTCAGCAGCCAATATTGGGGATCCCATGATTGAGGGGGCTTCAGTAGCGGCTAGTGTCATCGAACAGTTTCGTGATAAGAAGGTGATCGCCTTCAAATTTAAACGACGCAAAGGTTACCATAAGACGAAGGGGCATCGCCGTCACCTGACGCGTTTGCGCATCGATAGCATTTCAGCATAATTTTCATAATTTTTAAATTCTCAAAATATGGCTCACAAGAAAGGTCAAGGTAGTGTTAAGAACGGACGCGACAGTAAGAGTAAGCGTCGTGGCGTGAAGAAATTCGGTGGTGAGAAGGTCATTGCTGGAAACATTCTCATTCGTCAGTGTGGCACCAAGTGGCACCCTGGTAAGGGCGTCGGTTGTGGCAGGGACTACACTCTGTTTGCGCTGATCGACGGCAACGTTCGTTTTGATAAAGATGGCCGTCGGATCAACATCGACGCCGCTGTGGCAGCCGCCGTTTAGGCATTTCAGGAATTAGACGCTCTCTTGGGAGCTTCAGAATTTGCGCATCCCTGTCCTCCAGCTATGGAGACAGGGATGTTTCATGTTGTACTAGTAACGCCAGAGATTCCTCCTAATACCGGAAATGTGGGGCGTCTCTGCTTAGCGACTGGCACACGATTGCATTTGGTGGAGCCTTTAGGGTTTAGCCTCGACAACAAGCAATTGAAACGGGCGGGGCTCGATTATTGGAAAGATGTCGACTGCCATATCTGGCCATCTCTTGATGCCTTGCAGGCGGCTTCAAATGGAAGAGGGAAGTTCCATTACTTCACGACGAAGACCCAGACGACACATTGGTCAGCGACTTACGGGGCTGACGATTACCTTGTCTTTGGAAGTGAGACGAGAGGTTTGCCCGAATCACTGCTCAAGGAGAATGCTGATTCGTGTAGGACAATTCCTACTCAGAACGTTAGAAGTCTCAATCTTTCAGTCAGTGTTGGTATAGTATTGTATGAGGCGCTTCGACAAACTTGTGAGCATTGACCACGCAAGTTTACAGTCTAACTAAAGTTCGGGCGAAGTCGCCTGATATTTCTATTGATTCGGGGCGGGTATCCTATCATCATCCGCCCATGTGGTGGCTGTCGCTAGGTTGTGATTCAACGTCGTGATAGCCATTAACCTACCCAACCCAACCTGAAATAAAGGAGACATAGCATGACTAAGACCCGATCCAACTACGGCATCTCACGGATTGATCAGCCTGATAAAAAGAATCATGGCTTCTACGTCCGGATCACACACAGTAGTACACTACACCAGCGTTACTTCCCTGACAAAGCATCTGGTGGTAAGAACAAGGCGCTTTCTGCAGCAAAAGCTTATCGCGATGAAGTCGTGAAGAAGTTGCCACAGTACAAGCAAGACGCCATCAATTCACGTCGAAAGAAAATTCTTCAGAGTGGAGTGACTGGCGTGACTCACGTGGTGGCCAAGGCCCCAGGTGGTAAGAAGGTTTATGAGTACTGGCAAGCAGCATGGGACGACTCTGCTGGGCGTCGCACTGCTAAGTTCTCGATCAGTCGCTATGGTAGTAAGGAGGCTCTTGAAATGGCCAAGAAAGCTCTCACCAAGAGTGATGGCGGTGCCAAGAAGTCTCCTAAAAAAGTCACCAAGAAGGTCACCAAGAAGGTCACCAAGAAGGTCACCAAGAAGGCTCCTAAGAAAGTTGCTAAAAAGGTCACCAAGAAGGCTCCTAAGAAAGTCGCTAAAAAGGTCACCAAGAAGGCTCCTAAGAAAGTTGCCAAGAAGGCTGCTAGAAAGAAGAAGTAAATAGCTCGACACTAGCAGTAACGGTTCGATTTACTATTTGAGCCGAGCGCAGTCGTATGAGGCCAAGACTCTGTTAGGACACTTTAAGTGTTCTCAGATTCTTGGCCTCTGTTCTTTCCTGCGTGAGAGGATGAGGGGAGGGAAAGACGATTCATTTGGATGGCTGGCCACGGGCTTAGAGAGGGAGGTGCCTCGGGCAAAGGATTCTTTCGAGAAGAGATGAGCAATTGACGCTCGCGTCCGTCCTACTTCGAGCTTATCTCTGCCCAGATTGAAGAGTGTGTTACAAGACAACGCTGCGTTAAGCGCCCGCGATTTGCACCGCATCTACCATGTGGGCAAGCAGGACATCCATGTACTGAAAGGTGTTTCTGTGGAGGTGAATCGTGGCGAGACGTTGTTTCTTTGCGGTGCTTCAGGCGCGGGAAAGACGACGCTTCTCTACACTTTGGCGGGTTTGGAAGAGCCGAATCAAGGGAGCGTGCTCATCCGCGGGCACAGTTTGTATGGAAGCAGTAAGAAATTGCAGGCCCAGATTCGTAATGAAATGATGGGTTACATCTTTCAAAACTACTACCTCCTGCCTGAGCTCACGGCCTTGGAGAATGTTATGCTCCCGGCCTTGATCGCTAAGGAAGATGGCCATGAAGATGCGGTAGCACTGCTGCATCGTGTGGGATTGAATCATCGGATGGGTCACTTGCCGACCGAGCTGTCTGGAGGCGAACAGCAGCGTGTGGCGATCGCTCGTGCGCTGATCAACGATCCCGAGATTATCTTTGCTGACGAGCCCACCGGCAACTTGGATTCCAAAGCAGGACAAGGAATCATGGAGTTGTTGTTGAGTCTGGCAACCGAGGAGGGCAAGACCTTGGCCATCGTGACCCATGATGCGCGTCTTGCTTCGCTTGGGGACCGTATCCTTTACCTTGCGGACGGGCAGCTTGCCGGGGCTACTGGTAGCCCCATGGCCTAACTAATCGCTTTTATGCAGATCTACATCGACGGAACATTCTCAAGTGAAGCGGACGCCAAGATCTCCGTGTTCGATCATGGATTGCTCTACGGAGATGGAGTGTTTGAGGGCATCCGTTTCTACGGTGGAGGCGTCTATAAGCTGCCCGAGCACATTGCTAGGCTCTATGATTCGGCGAAGGCCATTCACCTCAACATCGGCGTCAGTAAGGACGAGATGATCGAGGCGACGCTGGCAACGATCCGAGAGAATGAGCTGCACGATGGTTACATCCGCTTGGTCGTCACTCGTGGGGTGGGTGGCTTGGGGTTGAACCCCTTTCTGTGCGAGAAGGCCTCTGTCATCATCATCGCTTCCAAGATCCAGCTTTACCCTGAGGAAAAATATACCCATGGCTTGAAGATGGCGACCTGTTCGACTCGCCGCCCGGCGCCCGCCGCGCTGAGTCCCTCTGTGAAATCGCTCAACTACCTCAACAACGTGATGGCCAAGGTGGAAGCCATCAACGCGGGTGGGGATGAGGGGCTCATGCTGAATGAGCAGGGCTACGTGGCCGAGTGCACGGGTGATAACATCTTCGTGATCAAGAATGGGCGCATTTCGACGCCGCCCGTCTCGGCTGGTGCTTTGCCTGGAATCACTCGGGGAGCGATCTTCGATATCGCCGAGGGTTTGGGCCGTCCCGTCCACGAGGAAATGTTCACGCGATATGAAATATACACAGCAGATGAATGCTTTCTCACGGGCACAGCCGCGGAGGTCATCCCTGGAGTAGAATTGGATGGGAGACTCATTGGTGATGGAAAACCGGGCCCAATCACGGCTGAATGCATGAAATTATTCAAAGATTCCACCATTTCTTGCGCCACCCCGGTTTATACGTAGCATCTTTACAGGTATGACTTGTGATCTCTGCGATGAGAAGGCGAGCGTCTTTCTGACGCAAATCGTCGATGGACAAATGCAGAAAGTTAATTTGTGTGAAACGTGTGCACAAGCCAAGGGCGTGACGGATCCCACTGGCTTTGCTCTCGCTGATTTGCTTCTGGGCGTGGGTGAAGAGGAGAAAGAAGATTTGGAGCTAGAAACTGACGATTTGCCCGTTTCCGCACCCGCAGTGGCAGCCGAGTTTACCGACCTTGATGAGAACACGTCCTGCCAGGCTTGCGGGTTTACGCACGCTCAGTTCAAGAAGGCTGGACGGCTTGGATGCTCGAAATGTTATCAAATCTTCGGCGCAGGATTGGATTCTCTTCTCAAGGCGATGCACAAGGGCACTCATCACATCGGGAAAGTCCCAAAGCGACATCAAGCGGTGGTAGAGCAGAGGGACGAGCTGGACAACCTGCGGATGCAGCTTGAGGACGCGGTCACTCGTGAAGCGTTTGAAAAAGCTGCGAGTCTGCGAGACCAAATCCTGAAATTGGAAGCCGAAATGGCGCAGCTCGCTGCGGATCAAGCGGCCAATCCTCCAGCGAACGTCGTATCTTAAGGATGATTCGTTTCGATACCCTTTTAGAGTCACCTGCGGATTGGATGCGCCAGGGAACTTCCCACGGAGATATCGTGGTCACGAGTCGGATCCGTCTTGCTCGGAATCTAGTGGATCATGCCTTCCCGGGGTGGGGGCGAAAGCAAGAGAACGAGGCCACTCTACGTGTCATTCAGCCGATGGTCGAGAGCTTGCCCCAGTTGGAGAACGCCTTCTCCCGGCATCTCAATAAGCTGACGGCGATTCAGAAGCAGGCCTTGGTCGAGCGTCATCTCATCAGCAGGGAGCACGCGGCACGCGCTGCCGGAAGTGCTGCCGTGATGAATCAAGCTCAGAGCATTTCCATCATGATCAATGAGGAGGATCACCTGCGTATGCAGTCGATTCAGCCTGGTTTAGCGCTGCGTGAAAGCTATCAGATCCTCAATGAGATTGATACCGAATTGGAGCAATCACTGGAGTTTGCCTTCGATAAACAGCTAGGATTTCTCACGGCCTGTCCAACGAATCTTGGTACAGGTCTGAGAGCTTCGGCAATGCTACACCTACCCGCGCTTATGCTGAGCGATCAGGTGAATCAGGTGATTCAGGCGGTGAACAAGATCGGGCTCGCGGTACGCGGACTCTATGGGGAGGGGACCGAGGCCCTTGGAAATCTCTTTCAGATCTCGAACCAAACGACCCTCGGTGATCGGGAACTCGAGATCATCGCTCGCCTCCAAAAAGTCATCGAGCAGATCGTCAATCACGAGAAGAATGCACGGAAGAAGCTTTTGAGCGACAATACGACAACCTTGTGTGATCAGGTCGGTCGCGCCTTCGCTCTCCTCCGTCATGCGCACGTCATGCCTTCAAAAGAGGCGCTCAACCTCACGTCCATGCTCCGACTAGGAGTGGATCTCAAGTTCTTCCCGGCTGAGTTTACAGTCGTCTTGGAATCCCTTCTGATGGAGATTCAGCCCGCTCATTTACAAATCCGCGCCGATCGTAAGCTTCCTACACAGGAGCGAGACGAAATGCGCTCTCAAATTATCCGGGACCGGTTGAAAAGCCTCCCAGAGCCTGATATTAGTAACGCCCTGCAGTCACTTGACGAGGGATCCACCAACTCGACCGAAGAATGAATAACTTTACTCCCCGTGCACAACAGGTCCTAGCCCTTGCTCGTAAAGAGGCTGATCGTTTCAACCACTCCTATGTGGGAACCGAACATATCCTGTTGGGTCTGATCAAATTAGGGCAAGGCGTTGCTGTCAACGTCCTGCAGAAGATGGGCCTCGATCTGGAGACGGTGCGGATGGAAGTCGAGAATCAGGTCGGCTCTGGTCCCGAGACCAAGATGGTCGGTAACATTCCTTACACTCCCCGGGTGAAGAAGGTCCTCGCGCTTGCAGGCAAAGAAGCCAAGGTTCTCAATCACTCCTATGTGGGCACCGAGCACATCCTGCTCGGTCTGCTTCGTGAAGGTGAAGGCGTTGCTGCTAGAGTTCTCAAGAATCTCGAAGTCGATATCGAGCGCACCCGGAACGAGATTCTGCGTGAACTCGATCCCAATTTCACGCCAAGTGACGAGGAAGAAGGCGAACTCGCTGGCGGTGATGGTCAGCCAGGTGGCCGCAAGGACAAGACTCCGGCTTTACGTGCCTTTGGTCGCGATCTCACGGAACTCGCTCAGAAAGGCGAACTCGATCCTGTCATCGGACGTGTTCCGGAAATCGAGCGTGTCATTCAGATTCTTTGCCGTCGTACGAAGAACAACCCTGTTCTCATCGGTGAAGCGGGTGTGGGCAAGACGGCCATTGCTGAAGGCCTCGCTCAAGAGATCACGATTGGCAATGTACCTGAGCTACTTCGCGACAAGAAGGTGGTCACGTTAGACCTCGCCTTGATGGTCGCAGGCACCAAATATCGTGGTCAGTTTGAAGAGCGGATCAAGGCGGTCATGGACGAGATTCGCAGAGCGAAGAACGTCATCCTCTTTATAGATGAGCTGCACACCATCGTTGGCGCAGGATCGGCCGAAGGAGCCATGGACGCTTCTAATATCATCAAGCCTTCCTTGAGCCGTGGCGAGTTGCAATGTGTCGGAGCAACGACGCTGAACGAATACCGCAAATACATTGAGAAGGACGCTGCTCTTGAGCGTCGTTTCCAAACGGTGAAAGTGGAAGAGCCAAATGTGGAGGATGCCATTAAGATCCTTCAAGGGCTGCAGCACAAGTATGAGCTGCACCACAAAGCGATCTACACTCCTCAAGCCATTGAGGCTTGTGTGCGCTTGTCCGCACGTTACCTGACCGGGCGCTTTCTCCCTGACAAAGCCATTGATATCATGGATGAGTCCGGCTCCAAAGCTCGCATCGGTGCCATGACGCGTCCTCCTGAGTTTAAAGAACTTGAGAAGGCGATCGAAGAAATCGTGGTTGAGAAAGAAGCGGCCATCAAAAGCCAAGACTTTGAGCGCGCCGCGTCTCTCCGCGATCAGGAGAAGACGAAGAAGGCCGAGCTCGAGAATACGGTCGAAGGATGGAAGTCTGACAACGAAGAGAAGCAGGTCACAGTCGATGAAGACGAGATCATGTCTGTCGTTGCCAAGTGGACAGGTGTCCCGCTTCAGCGCATGGAGCAGAAAGAAGCAGACAAGCTTCTCCGCATGGAAGACGACCTTCGCGAAAAAGTCATTGGTCAGAACGAAGCCGTCAAAGCCATTTCAAAAGCGCTTATCCGCTCTCGCGCAGACCTCAAGGACCCTCGCCGTCCGATCGGATCGTTTATATTCCTCGGACCTACTGGTGTCGGTAAGACCTTCCTCGCGCGGAATCTGGCTGAATACATGTTCGGCGATGCCGACTCGTTGATCCAAATCGACATGTCGGAGTACATGGAGAAACACACCTCTAGCCGTCTGATCGGTTCGCCTCCTGGCTATGTCGGTTATGATGATGGCGGCCAGCTTTCGGAAGCCGTTCGTCGCAAACCTTATTCCGTCGTCTTGTTTGATGAGGTTGAGAAAGCCCACCCAGACGTCTTGCACCTCCTGCTCCAAATCTTGGAAGAAGGGACAGTGACAGATAACTTTGGCCGGAAGATCGATTTCCGAAATACGATCATCATCCTAACATCCAATGCGGGTGCCGAACTCATCAAGCGCCAGAACAGCCTTGGGTTCTCTGCCATGACCAAAGGTGAAGAAGACTACGAAGGCATGCGCGACAAGATTCTCGAGGCCGCCAAAAAGGTCTTCAAGCCCGAGTTCCTCAACCGTCTCGATGAGAAGATCGTCTTCCACAGTCTTGAGAAGCCTGATCTCATCAAGATTGTTGAACTCGAAGTCAGCAAAGTGACAGACCGCCTGAAAGAGCGTAAGATCTACATTTCTCTCGATCAGTCAGCACTCGATTACCTGATCGAAGAAGGCTACGATCCCGCTTATGGTGCGCGTCCGATGCGCCGAGCAGTCGAGCGCAACATGGAAGACCCACTCGCTGAGCTACTCTTACGTGGTGGAGTTGGGGAAGGGGACACCATCGTCGCCAAGCGCATTGAAGGAGAGAAGAAGCTTCAGTTCGAGGTCAAAGAATCTCCGGATGCAGGCTCCACGCCAGAGGCTGAGCCTGTCGGCCACGAAAGCTAACTCAATCACGTTAACGTTAGTGAGAGCCTTCATTCTATGGGCTTTCACCATGAGCTTGGGGTTCTCCCAAGGTAAGATTTTTGGGCGCTCGGAGGGAAATGGCGTCTTGATCGATTGGCTTGCGCCAAGCCTTACAGCAGATTCCAATGCCGTTGTCTCACCACCGGGAAGACTTGAAGTCAGTGATGATTTAGTTCGATGGGAGCCTGCGGGCGATACCGCTCCTCAGAGGCTTTCAGGAAAGGCGCAGTCTCACACCTTCTCCGTCTCGCAGACGGAAGGCGTTCGTTTCTACCGCGTGGTCATCGAGGATTTGGATCTGAGAAATGCGAATCTGTCAGGCCGTGACCTCACGGGACTTGATCTCAGCGACATGGATCTAACAGGAGCTAAGTTTGATGGGGCTATTCTGGACAAAGCCAATCTTTCCAGATCTACTCTTACAAATGCGTCCTTTGCCAACGTGGAGGCCTCGGCTGCGAACTTTGGAGGTGTCGTTGGGGAATCCGTCACCTTTAGCCAAAGCGTTCTCTCGGGATCTCGATTCAAGCACGCCCGTCTTCCTGGTGCGAACTTTGCGGGTGCCACTCTCAACAAGAGCAACTTTGGCGATGCCCACATTCCTGGAGTGAACTTCGCGGGAAGCGACCTTCGGCGCGCCTATCTTGACGAAGATGCCGTTGCCGATAAGGCAGATTTCACAGGCGCGCTTCTTGGTAGAGCCATCCTTGCGCAATCTTCATTCAAGGAAGCCCGCTTTGGAAACGCAGACCTGACCCTGGCAGACATGCGTCTAGCAGACTTTCAGATGGCGGACTTTGAAGCAGCGGATCTCACCGCTGCCGACACGGGGTGGGCCGGATTCGAGGAAGCTACTGGGTTAGTGGAGGTGAACAATGCCGTCTACTTCATCGGGAATGTTGTTAGTCTTATCGGACGGGCCCGAGGCGGCGCAATTCAATGGGCCCTCGGATTCTAGATCCGATAGCAATTGAATGGTAGGGCGACCACTTCGGTTGCCAGGCTGAGTTGACTGTCATTGTTGCCGATTTCTCCGAAATCGAGTGCCATCAAGCGGTAACCCTAAAAACGGCAATGGAATCCCCGAATTCTGCGCGAACCGTTGAAATGTAAGCAGTTGTGCATCAACGAGTAGTCAGCCAGAAGGTCCATTGCGAAGCAATAGGAATTCGCTGCAAATGCACAAGTTACGAATCGTCCTCAGTTTCCACTCCCGTTTTTAGGGGAACCCGCTCTCTTTCGGAGAAAGGAGCGACTCTCAGCACGTCTCATTGCCGTTTCTAGGGTAAAAATCCGGAAAAAGATTCTCTGGCGCTCCCGGGCTACTCTAGCATTTTTTCGAATAAATTGAACTTTCTTCAGAAATAGAGAGATGCGCTTGACGCAATTTCGTGGCCCCTCCAGAATGGGAAGTTTTCGCCTGCTAGGAGAACTATTTCTAGAGTCATCTTCATCCTCTGTCTGTCTGGATGGACTGCGGCGTCTGCCCAGGATTTTGTCGTGGATCAGCTCATTGATCCGGTATCCTTGAGTTCCGACGGAACGACGCTGACGATCATCTTCGATGATTTGAAGGCAAATAATGACGTCCATTTTGAAGCGCAGCACTCCGACAACCTCACGCGTTGGTTTCCCATTGCTGAGAGTTCTGTCATGGATGATCCAGGCATGATGCACCGCCATATTCTGACCGCTCCAGAGCCGAGCGAAGCGCGGAAGTTCTATCGGGTGGTGCGCTACACCACGACCGTGGATGATCTTGATGGTGATGGGCTTTCCAATAGTTTCGAAGCGACGCTGGGAACTCTAAGCATGGACGTCGATTCGGACGATGATGGCTTCAATGACGGCATCGAGTGGGCAAATGGGACGGATCCCGATGATGCCAATAGTATCTTGGACCTAGCTGACCTTCCTGCCGTTGAGTTTGTTTCGGCAAATTCACACTTTATCGAGGGCGATGCGCCGACCCATGACGTGATGCTTCAGGTGTCGGGTTCGTTCTCGGGCACGGTGTCGTATAGCATCAATGCGCAGAGTACCATTCCTGGCACGGATATCTCCCCAGCATTGAGTGGGTCTGTGAGTGTGAATTCTTCGGATGGCACGATCAAGATCCCCTTCATTGATGATTACGAGATCAAGCCTAGCAGGTTTCTCGTCATCGAATTGGACTCCGTTACGATGTCAGCAGGATACCGGCTCGGTGGCGGGGCCATTCATGTGTCGTGCTTGACGGACAACGACTGTTATTGGAATGGAGCACTCCACGACGAACTCTTCATTCGTAATTTCCGTCTACGGGTTCTGAGAAAGACGGGGCAACCTTCCCTGATCGCCTTCGTATCGGGAAATTCCGATGGCTTGATTGATCTGGACGAGGGGCTGAGTTCACAGTCTCTCGGGATCATTCCTTCGCTACCCCAAGAAGTTTGGGCGGCGACGGATGTGATGGATACTTCTGTTCGCTTTCGAGCAGTTTCCCCGCCTTTGCCGGTCGCGGTGAGTTCATTTAAACGGTTTGGAGGAGGGGGGGAACGGGTCAGTATTACAGAAGAGCCGCTGACACGGACAATTACCTTGGACTGTAACACGGCCACACCTGGCCAGAAGATCGATCAGAAGCTGTCTGTCTTCGGTACCTTTACAGATATCACCTCTCCGGCGGACTCGTCTAAGACCCATCTAAAGCGTACTCGAGAGGGAGGGCTGGTGCTTGTGAAAGAGGTGCCCCTACCACCGGAAACACCTTTCACCCTCGATCCAAATCCTTGATATGATTCTCGCCGAGCATAACATGAAGTCTACATTTCTCCTTCCGTTGGCCAGCCTGTTTCTCATGGTGAGTGCCTTTGCTGTGCCACCTAAGGTCGCGCGTCCGGACTTCGAGAATGCTTCCGGCCCACTTGAGGGGGGAGGCGTGATGGTGCTTCAAGGAAACATTGATAGGCTGACCGGTGGACCGACGTTTGGTAGCGGCGCAGACGCGACTTACCTTTCTCAGTCCAGGTATGGACATCCCTTTGCCGTCACGCAGATTTCTTCGCCGAATAGCACGTTTGCGGAGGAGGTGTTACGCAATAACGGCGGAACTGGAGTCTACGATGTGCTCTATCCTGCGGGCTACAGGACTGCTACGGGCGTCACTGCGACCAGAAGTGAACTCACGGATCCCGCCACAGGAGGAGCGTTCCGTTATCGCTGGTTGATGTATGGCGAGGGCGGCGCAGATGATGATGGCAATCCGGTGATTCTGAATCTCTTTGCGGAGACGTTCCAGGACACCAGTGATGATGACAATCCTTGGTATGGTGACGATGAGCGCATGGCCGCCATGGATCAAATTGATGTCCTTCGTGATGCTCTCTCCATGGCCCCATTGAACCGTGAACTTCAGTTCGCGCTGCTCGATATCTATTATGATCTTGCCGTCGCCGAGATGCAGTTCGTCAACAAACGCCTAGCGAAACTCGCAACCATTCGCTTGGGGTTAGATTCTTCAGCCAACGAATTTATCATTGATCGAGAAATTGCGCTCTATCGTGAACTCATTCAAGTCGTTGGCCAAGCGGCCGCGTGGTATTCTGAGCTTCTTTGTTTTGAAATGGCCGGGGTAGAGCCTGGGGATTTCGTGAGCGACTTTCAGGGAAGGCCCTATGGCAACTTTATCTTTGTCAGTCGTGTGCCTGGCCGCAGCCAGTCCGCTACGGAGCTGGGCTATGCCTCGGCAACGCCCCGTATCTTCACGGCAGTCGGTGGGGTCGCAACCATCATGTTACCGGGTGCCAATAACGATTTCACCATCACCACGACACTTCCCGCATTCCCAGACAATTTCCGAGTGGTGATGTCGGAAGGAGGCACCTTGCCTTCTGCGGGCGCGGACACGCTCTCCATCCCAGTAGTGACCGGTTTTACCAAGATCAGTGAGATCAAGGCCATGGTCGAAATGATAGATCCCGGCGATTTCACCGTCACCTTCAGCGCAGGGAATGACGGGACGGGAACGGCGTCCACCGGGAGTGGTGCTGTCGAGCAGATCATCGAACTCTCCTCGGAGACGGAAGTGGTCTTTGCTGGCTACAAAGACTACCGCACCTTCCTCACGATTCTTGGGCAACTCGTTCAGTTCAAAACAGACCTAGCAAGGCTTCTTGGCATGAGAAGCGCCTCAGGGGACATCACGGAAGCGCGACAGTTGATCGCTGAAGTTCAGGGACCAGACACGAACCTCTACCTTCAGCTCAAGGGGCTCTTTGCAGATACCGATTTCGATTCCACTTCACTCGACTCCACAGGTGTCCGTTCTGCGTTTACCTTAGTTTCGACTGCCTTGAGCGAATCGATCGGCGTGCGGAACTTTGTCAATGGAACAGCAAACATGCTCGGATTGGATCCGGACTTTCTTCTGATTGTGGAGAAGCAGCCGGGAGAGACAGATGGTTCGGGGGCGGAACTATTCGATTCCTATGACATTCTCAAGAACCGCATCAAAGCTCCGACAGGGGCGCTTCAAGTAGCGTTAGACCGTTTGGGGGATCCAAATAATCCCGGGTCTGGAGGAGGCGCTATCCAATCTTATGCGACGTTCCTCACCGGGGTTAGCCAGACTACTGGTGATTTGCTAGACCTCGAGATTGCGTTGAGAGATCGATTCGAAGAGATCACGGGTTTTCCATGGGACGATGGCGTGAATGGTTGGGACGGAACGAAGCCGAAGTCGGACGTCATTGGAAGTGATCTCGCGACCGCAGATCGGACGATCGCCGGACTCATTCAGCAGAATAGCGGTCTCAAGCAAGTGCTCAGCAAAGCGGAGACCGATGTGAGGAATGCTCAAGCTGCGGTAGGTCTTGCCAATGGGATTAAGGATTCGATCAAGAACGCGCAGTCCTCCTACTTGACCAAGACGGACGACATTTATGGAGACTTAGCGATATCCCAAGGACTTGCAGCGGCGGCCCAGGTGGCGTATGACTCAGCGGCGGCTATTGCTGGGTTAACACCTAGTCCGTTGGCCTTTGGTCCCGGAGCTACCATTGCGACGGCTGGTGGGATCAATGGCATTGCCCAAGGTACGGCGGCAGGGTTTGCAGTGACCTCTGAGAAGGGGATTGATAAGGCGGCGATTCAATATCAGACCAAGCTGGCTCTTGCGGATCAGGCCCTCACCGTCCAGCAGTCCATCATGGAGATCGGAGCTCTTCAGCGTGAAGTACTGGCCACAGACCTTCAAACAAAGAGTAACATTTCCGCCATCGCCCAAGCGATAGCTGACCGCGCGGCGTTGATTCGTGAGGTGGCCCGAATTGAGGACAACTTCCGCGCGAAGCGGGCCGATCTTGCCAGTGCTTACTTCGCGGATCCCATTCACTTTCAACGCGCAGAGGCCGCTCTTCTCATTGCTGACGCTTCGTTCCGTAGAGCTCAGTGGTGGTTATTCATGACGGCACGGGCACTCGAGTACAAATGGCAGGAGCGCTTCGCCTACGCGAATCCCCAAATCCGTCTTGCCGTGGATATCGGTACCATCTTCAGCGCGCGCAATGCGCTAGAGTTGGACGCCATTTTTCAAGCGATGGCCTTCTTCAATGAGGACCGTCTTACCTCTCCAGGCACACTTCGCCAGGACACCGCGACGGTCTCTCTACGCGATCGGGTCCTCACGCCCAATCCCGCTGATACCAACAAAGAGTTTGGCGCCTTCCCTCCTGATGATGGTCTTCGCACGGACTCGGATGGGAATCCTATCACCAAGGAAGCCCACTTTCATGCACTTCTGAGCGGGCTGGCTGTGAGCGCTGCACCAGGAGGCGGCTTTAATCCTGCGATCAGTATTCCCGTGGATACATCACAGCTTGAAATTGGACAACTCTTCGCGGGACCGACCTACACGTATTCACCCTCCAATCCCGATCAGCTCATTAGTATCAGCTCGGGTTTGTATCGAGATAAGATCGATTGGCTTGCCGTGCATTTCGTCTTTAAGGCCGGGTCGTTCGTGAATGGAAATGCCGTGCCTTCTTTGCCAGGAAACAACGGTATCAATGGAAACATGATCTATAGCGGGAACACGTTCTTCCGCACGCGTGTGCCTCCGCTGCCAGATCGATCACCGGTGGAATTGGTCAATGCCAACGATGCAAAAATCGCAAGTGATGAGTCTGCCGGTTTGCAAATCGACCGCAGAGACTACAGTGGGGAGTTTGTACCCACGCCGTTTCGCTACTTCCAGAATACGAATCCAGCTGTGTTTGTTTTCGAAACGTTTGGTGTCAAGGACGCTACGAGTTTAGAGTATATATTCAGCACGCAGTCCGCCGAGACGCCGGCTGTCGAGGCTGAAATCCAATCTAATAGTGGGTTTCAAATCAACGACTTCAAAGAACTCAGTGTGGCGACGACTGGGCTTCTCTTAAACATTGAGGCAAACCAGTTCAGGATCGAAGACCTTGTCGATATCGAACTTGTCGTTCAACACCGCGCTTACACGCGTCCTCAGATCAAAGTAACCGCACCTTAGTGAATTAGATTCCTGCCCTATCAGACACCCTTACCTAGACCCAGTAACCAACTATGAAACTTAGACACGCTAACGCACTGGCAGCAATCCTCCTACTCTTCGGCGGGCTTCAAGCGGCTTCCGCTCAAATGAATTATCAGGGGCGGCTGACCGACGTCAATGGTGATCCCGTGATCAGTTCTCAAGCGACCGTGCGATTTGCACTCTACGATCAAGAGAGTGACGGAATTAAGCACTGGGGTGATTTTGACGCGAATGTTGATGTTATCGAAGGCCGTTTCAATGCAGTGCTTGGGCCGTTAGACCAAAGCGATCGCCCTATTAATCAAGCTTTTGCTGGCGGGGCACGCTTTCTTGAAATCACCCTGTTCGATGATAAGAATCCTCCCCAGCCGCTTCCTTCGCTGCCTCGCCAGCAGGTCATGGCGGCCCCGTAAGCCTTCAATGCGGTGACTCTAGGTGCCTCTGATAGGAAGATTAGTGTTTCTTCAGTACCGACAATCGGCGCAGCCGGGGCCTCGGAATTCAAGTTGGGCACCCAAGACGGACTGCTCATCGAGACGACAGCCGGAGGGGAATCTGCGGGCATCTTTGTGAATGGTAAGACGATTGCTATGTACTCGCCTGGAATAGAGGGGCTGCTCAATATCTATGACGAAGACGATATGGATACGGCCGGGGAGGTCCCAATGGCGAAGTTCTCCATCAATGGTGATGGAGGCTTTACCGCCAAGGCTGGTTCAAAGATTACCGGGGATTTGGAGGTCACCGGCACGCTCAACGCAGCTTTGATCACAGGAACCCTGACTACCCCTAGTCTCAACCTACCTGACAACCTGTCGGTCGGAACAACAACGACCACCCACAAGGCGGTCATCCAATCCGCCAATGAAGAGACACTTCGGCTGATCGGTCCAGATAGCAGCGGTCATGGGGCTCGCCTCAACTTCGGTGATGCAGATTACGTCTATCTAGATGAGAATGCCGATGATTCCCTTCGAATACAGGCGAATGTGATAGGGATCAACGGAGATCCGACCGTTGGCGGTGCACAACTGCAGATCTTTGGTGGTGCTGATGCCGGTTTAACAGGGCGTGGTTATGTGACGATTGGCGCAACGACGGGGGAGAATCTCGTCCTCGACAACAATGAGATTATTTGTCGGAACAATGGAGGGACATCGCAATTAAATCTCCAACTTGGCGGTGGTACGACGCGGTTCGGTGGTCGAGTCGGTATCGGAACGAGTTCTCCAGTCGCACCCCTGCATGTGGACGGGGACGTCAGCCGCACGCTTGTATCTCGCTACTACACAGTTAATACGAACAATGGCATTTGGACCGGTTCCCCCATTTCTGTTTCGATTAAAGCTGCGTGGGTCTTAGAAGCCTCAGGCGTCCATCTTGTATCAGATGAGCGCATCAAAGACGTTGTCGGAACGGCGGATGCCCGGAAGGATTTACAGGGCATTCAAAAACTAGCTGTCACCGATTACCAGATGAAGGATAGAGCTGCCATGGGTGATAGGGTTCAGAGAGGGTTCATCGCTCAGGAAGTGAAAGCGGTGTTCCCTGAGGCTGTCCACGAGAGCAAGGACTTTGTGCCGAACATTTATGAGGTTGCCAATGAGCTGCACTTTAACGCGGAGGCTAAGAGCTTACGTTTGCAGTTGGGTCAGGCACACGGGTTGCTCGCTGGGGACCGGGTGCGTGTGGTTGTCGACGAAAGCGCAAGTGAGTACGACGTCAATGCAGTGATCGATGACAATAGCTTTGTGATCACTGGTGTCTCTGAGTCTCCTAAGCGTGCCTTTGTCTACGGTAAAGAGGTTGATGACTTCCTCTCGGTGGATTACAACCGAATCTTTGCGACCGGGATCTCTGCTATTCAGCAATTGAAGAAGGAGAAGGATGCCGAGGTGAAAGCACTGCAAGATGAGAACGCGAAGTTAAAAGCTGAACTCTCCGCCACTCAACAGCGGTTGGCTGCACAAGGCGCCAAGGATGCCGAGCAAGATAAGCAGATCGCTGCGCTGGTGAAGCTTCTTCAGGGTAGTCCTGCAAGCGGTTCTTTGCCCAAGGTCTCCGCAGTGATCTCGAGATAGATCGCTGTTGGCACTTACTTAGGGATAGGCAGGTCTAACATCAATGCCTTCACGAACTGCACCGGTGGCGAACCGAAAGACAGGAGCTTATCGTGGTACGTCTTCAGGTTGAAGTCATCGCCCGAGATCTTCTCCATCTGCCGACGTAGGTCCCAGTGTTCTTGCGTGCCGACGAAGTAGGTGCTGAGTTGGGCTGAAGTGAGTTGGGCACGTGTCCACTTGCCAGCAGCCTCGCGTTCTTCTTGGAACCCACCCTCGATCATGAGGCGCATGGCTTCTTCTTCAGTCATGCCATCGACGTGAATGGCTTGGTCGATCATGGCGTTGGTGATGCCGCGTAGGTACCATTTCAAGTTGATCAACCGCATGCGGTCGTCGCCGTCGAGGTAACCCGCGTCGACCATGACGCGTTCGCTGTAGACAGCCCAGCCTTCAATAAAGGTTCCTGAGGAGAGGAGAGCGCGTAAGGTTGAAGGGTATTTG